>JABFSA010000137.1 GCA_013140775.1 Acidobacteriota bacterium
CCGCAGGTGTGGTGGTGAGAACTTCCCAGTGCATGGCGGGATTATGACAAAGCCGCTGGACGTACGCGGAACCGCGGCGTCAGAGACGCTGTCGCGCGACCGTGGACGAGGTGGCCGCGACGTTGGCACGAGCCGTGGCCGGCGCCGCGATTGGACTGGCCGCGCCCCGTCGCCGGAACAGCTTCGACACCGTCCTGTTCCACCAGATCAGAACGCCGGAAACGAAGAGAATCAGGGGCGCGATCCCGAGGAGCAGCCACACCACTCGGCTCGGGTGTCCCCAGAATGTCCCGAAGTGCAGACCGAACATGTCACGCTGCAATCGAACACCCAAGGGGAGATCCCGGTGGTAGTCCACGCGCACGACCTCGGCGGTCTGCGGATGCAGGTACACCACGTTGTCACCCTGCGTGCGCCAGTCGTCAGGTAACGCCTTGTGCAGGGAGTGCGGGAGCTCCGGCCGCGACGAGAAGGTGAACAGCCTCGCCTCGCCCTCGGGCATGGTGCGCATGGCCACGTCGAGCACCCGATCGAGCTCAGCCGCCGGAACGCCTGCGGTCGAGACCACTCGAGGCGCGAGCCTTCTCGCCGGATCGCCCGTCATCGCTGCAATCGCCGCCTCGTACTGTGGCGTGAACGCGTAGTACGCACCCGTCACCGCGATCAGGATCAGCAGCGCGAGCGATGCAACCCCGGTGAGGCGATGAATGTCGTAGGTCTTCCCCTTCCACCCTGCGCGTGATGCGTACTGAAATCCTCGCCGCCACAGATGACTGCCGGGCCACCAGACCACGATGCCCGTCATGCACATCGCCACGAGCAGCCACGCGCCCCAGCCGTTCAACCAGAGGCCCTGCGGGCCCATGAGGAGGTCCGTATGCAGGTCGTACACCCACTGCAGAAATTTGTTCTCGTACGTATCCTGCCCGAGGATCCGCATGCGGTACGGATCGACGTACACCTGCACGCGGCCGCGGGAACCCTGGAGCCGGAACGACCAGCTGACGCCGCGCTCCTGGTAAAGGTAGGCATTCACCAGCCTTTGTCCAGGGTAGGCATCGGTGACCAGGCGCACCATGCCGGCAAACGAACCGCGCGAGCCGGTGGGCTCTACGTGCACCAGTTCTGGAATGGCGAGCCGCTCGAGTTCCTTCTTGTAGACGACGACCGTGCCGGTCACGCACACGAGGACGAAGTACAGACCGAGCGTGAGGCCACACCACAGGTGCACCTGGAAGAACACTCGCCTCAGCCACGCGTCCCTCGGACGGTCCCAGAAACTCATCGCCTGCCCTCGATAGACCCGGTGCAGTCTAGCTCACGAAAGTGCCACCGTTCGGGACCTGACAGAAACTTCAGAAGATCTTCAGTATTTTCCCGGCGGCGTGTCCGGTAGGCTTTTCGCCCATGGGGACACGACGAACGCCAGCCACGAACCGGCAGAACGAATTGAAAGCGATGCTCGAGGGCCGCAAACGCGAGCTCTCCAGCGAGCTGAACGCCCGGAAGCGCGACGCCCGCACACGAAACGCGGCCGCCCACGCTCGAAACACTGAACAGGAGATCACCGAACCTGGCTCGCACACGGACATCGAACTGCCCCTGATGCGGCTCAAATCGGAAACGCTCAACCGGATCGACGCGGCCCTGAAGAAGCTCGCCCAAGGGACATATGGAAACTGCGTCGAATGCACCGATCCCATTTCAAAAGAGCGGCTCCGCGCCCTGCCCTTCGCGGTCCGGTGCACGAGCTGTGAAGAGCGGCGCGAGGCCACTCTCCGGCAGCGGCAGCCTGCCGAGCAGCGGCGGGCCTACGTTGGCGTCGTCACTGAAATCTCTGCATAGCGTGCCGCGCACGTAGTGCCCACCGTTCGGGTGGGCCCCACTCTCACAGCGAAACGCAGCAGGGCTGCCTGCTGTGGGGTCATCAATCGACGACTAGCGTCATTCATCGAAGGGAGAGTCTCTATGCTGCCGGGTTTGCGGCATCAAGCGTGGTCGAACGCGATTTCAGCGCTTGTCATTTGTGTGTTCGGGCTGACAGTGCCACAGGCAGGTGCGGCACAGACGAACGCGCAGCTGTCTGGAACAGTTGTTGCGCGCGAGACTGGACGGCCGATCGCCGGTGCGACGGTCACGATTGAGGGCGCCGGCACGTCTACGACGACGACGGCTATCGGCCGGTTCGAGCTGCCTGCGTCCGGGTCAGCGGTGACCCTCGTGGCACGCGCGCCTGGCTACCTGGAGCTGCGTGTCCCTGGAGCGCAGGCACAGTCGCCAGTCATCATCGAGCTCGAACCGACGCCCAACTACCTCGAAACGGTGCAGGTGACTGCAACGAAGTCGGCCCTGCGCGTCGGTGACGTCGCTGCCTCAACGACCGTCGTCGATCGCGAAACGATCGAGCGCCGCGGCGATCAGAGGCTGACGGAAGCCGTCGAACATGTTCCCGGAGCGATCATCACGACCGAGCTTGGCGTCTTCGAGTCGGTCTTGCTGCGGGGTATGCCGCGAGTGGGCAACGAGTTCACCAACACGCTGCTTCTCATCGATGGCGTGCCGCAGACCAATTCAGGGAACGACGCCCGCGTCGTGGCCCTTCCGATCAATGACGCGAGCAACATCGAGATCGTCAGAGGTCCCAACTCGGCCCTCTACGGCAGAACCGCGATCGGCGGCGCGATCAACGTGCTGACGGCGGATCCCACGGCAACGCCTGAACTCAAGGTCGATCTGACAGGCGGACAGTTCGGCACGGCCAAAGGCGTGGTCGCCGCCTCCGGACCGATCAGCCAGTGGGGCGGGTACTACGTATCCGTCGGCAGGGAGCGTAGCGGCGGTTACTTCAAGAACAAAGTCGATGACGACTTCGACATGGGCAACACGGCTCTCTTCGGCAAGCTGAAGTTTGCACCGAACGGCCGTTCCTTCGGGGCGGTCACCATCAACCGCGTCTCCTCCGACAACAGCACGCCGACCAACGAACCGGTCATCAACGGGCAGCTCCTGCACACGCTCGACCCGAAGTTCGAGCGCTTCACGAGCTTCAACATCCCGGGACCGAATTATCACCAGGGAGAGACCCGCTTCACCGTCAACTACAACCTTCAGCTCACCAACTGGGCACGCGTCGTCGAAACGTTCGGCTACCGCGATGTGCAGTTGAAGTTCATCGACGATGGTGACTTCATTGGTGAGCCGTACAGCCTGGCGAAACAGACCGTCACCATGTATCCGTTCAGCCAGCAGGCGGACGAGGACGTGTACTACCAGGAAGCCCGGCTCGAGCTGACCGGCAACACCGGAGGGATGCAGCACGCGGTGACGCTCGGCGGATCGTACGAGCGCAACAATGGAACGCTCGCGGCCGACTTCATCTATACCGATGAGGATCTCTTCGGCTTTCCGGACATCAGCTACGTGAATCCGGTCATTCCTCCCCGCAGCGCGTGGCAGCACGACGAGGCATCCCGCGTCTACAACCTCGGCATTACGGGACTCTTCGGTCAGTACATCGCTGAACCGACGTCGAGGGTCGTGCTGACGCTGGCCGGGCGGTACGATCGGCTCGATCTCGACGCGACGAGAGGAACAGCGGCAAAAGCCGAAGACACCTTCGACGCGTTCAGCCCGAAGCTCGGTGCAACCTACAAGCTGCTGGGAGCCAGCGGCACTGGACCGGCGCTCAATGCGTACGGCGCGTACTCGCAGGCTTTCCTCCCACCTCGACGACCGAGCGCACTCGTGCCTGCGGACGTGCCGCTCAACCTGCAGCCAGAGGACATCTCGAACTACGAGGCGGGACTGAAGGGGAGCCTTCTCGACGGCCGCCTTTCGCTCGAGGCGTCGTACTTCAGGATGACCGAGGATGGCGTCGTACTGAACCAGCGGCAGGGAGCATTCTTCAGACCGACCAACGCCGGCGAGCGCCGATTCAAGGGTGTTGAAACCGGTCTTGGATGGTCGGCGGGACGGGCATCGACGTATGTGAATGCCTCGTTCTACCGGAATCGATTCGGAGAATTCGTGATTCAGTCAGCTGGCGGCAACACTGTCCTGACTGGAAATCGTCTGGTCCTGGCTCCGGACTACGTCGTGAACTGGGGCACGAGCGTGCAGCCCGTTCCGTTCATCGATCTCACCCTTGACGTCAAACACGTGGGTGCGACGTTCGGTGACGAGGACAACTCCACAGCGATCGAGGGGTACACCCTCGTGGATGCCGCGGCCACATGGCGACGCGGTCCGCTGCGCGTCACGCTGTCGGGCAGAAATCTCTTCAGTGAGGAGTACTACTTCGACGCCAACAGCGAATCAGCGGATCCTGGTCCGCCTCGCCAGATCCTGCTGAGCACGTCGATTCGTCTCCGCTAAGAACCAATCCAGAGTCGTCGCAGCTTGCCATCGCAAGGTGCGACGACTTGTTCACCACTCGGGCGGTCCCTGTCACGGGCTTCCGCTCCTGTCCTGACAAAAAGTTCAGAAAGTCTTCAGGGAGGCCCGCCCTTTCTTTGGCCTACGATCGCCGCCGGTCTCCCTCTGGAGCCGCCTGGTGATTCTTCTCATGGAGGATGTGTTGTCGATGATTCGTCGAGTTTCAGTCGTGATGTGTCTTGGTGTGCTGATGTCAGCGGTGGTCATGGCCCAGTCCTCAGGGCTGAGCGGACGCGTTGCCGATCCGCAAGGTGCGGCCGTCGTGGCCGCGGTCGTGAGCGTGTCCGGTGCCGGCGCCGGCACGCGCACAACGCAAACGGCCTCGGATGGAACATTCAGCCTCCCCGATCTGCCCGCGGGTGAGTATCAGGTTCAGATCGAAGCGCCTGGGTTCCAACGGTGGACTCGCTCGGTGCGCGCGGGTAGCGGGCCGCTCGACGTCGCCCTTCAGGTCGCCGGATTCACCGAAGACGTGGTCGTCTCGGTGGACGCGCCGTTGAATCTGTCTGTGCCGGAATCAACGGCAAGCCGATTGAACCTCGCGCCCATTGATACACCGGCCAGCGTCGCGATCGTGTCCGGTGACGTCCTTCGCGATATCGGCACGCCGACGCTCATCGTTGCCAAGGCGCTGGCGCCAGGCATCACATCGTCTGCGCCGATGGGAAGTGGCGGCAACGTCCTCAACGCACGGGGATTCACCGGCCAGAACTCGGTGAAGCAACTGTTCAACGGGATGGAGATCTACAACGCCGGCGGCGTTGTCAGCTTTCCGTTCGACCCGTGGAACGTCGATCACATCGGCGTACTCTACGGCCCCGCCTCGGTGCTCTATGGCTCGGGTGCAATCGGCGGCGCTGTCAACGTGGTAGCGAAGCGCCCGAACCCAGCCGCACGCGAGCACGAGATCGCGTTGTCGGCGGGCAGCTTCAGCACCTATCACGCGGCGCTTGGTGCGACGGGACCAGTGACCGACCGTGTGTCGTATCGCTTCGACGCCAGCAAGTACACGTCAGATCACTGGGTTGACCGTGGACGATCCAACAGCCTCGCGGTATCGGGCTCGCTGCGGTTCGACGCGACGCCAACACTCCGCTTCACGCTGTCCAACGATTTCGGCGAACAGAACCCCAGCACCTATCTCGGAACGCCTGTTCTCAACAACCGACCGGTCGAGGGGCTGCGTTATAAGAACTACAACGTGGACGATGCGAAGCTGAACTTCATGGACAACTGGACGAACGTGGAGACCGTGTGGACGCCGTCGTCACGGGTGTCGATCCACAACAACACGTACTACATGTACCACGACCGTTTCTATCACGACGTGTTCACGTTCGCGTACGTGCCGGCGACGGCACAGGTTCGGCGCACACAGTTCCGTGACATCGACGACACGTGGGAAACGCAGTACGGCGACACCGGCTATGTGAAGTATGCGGGCCAGCTGTTCGGACGCCCTAGCGATGTACTCGTCGGACTCGACTACAACATCAACTACTACAACCGCAACGACAACATCCGAGGCGGCACGTCACTGGTCGATGCGGTGACCTTCAATCCTGGCTACTACCGCGACTTCTACCAGGGTCTTGCGATTCCGTTCTACCGGATGGATGTCGATCAGGTCGCTGGCTTTGTCGAGAATCACCTGAAGGCCACCGAGCGCCTCTCTCTTGTAGTGGGCGCCCGCCGCGACCACTATCACGTCAACCGGTACGACCACCAGACACTGGCGACCACGGTCAGCGATCACAACGCGACGGCATGGAACGCGGGCGTGATCTATGACATCTTCCCCGGGCTCTCGGTCTATGGTCAGGCGGCGGAAGCCTCAGACCCGGTCAACTCGTTCTCGAGCATCGCGGCCAACCAGCAGGGGTTCAACCTCTCGCCCGGACGGCAGCTCGAGGCCGGGGTGAAACAAGTGGCCATGAACAATCGTCTGGAGTGGACGTTTGCGACCTACCGTCTCGTGAAGGAGGATCTCCTGACGCCGGCTGTGTCCAACCCATCGTTGACGGAGCAGGTGGGACAACAGTCTTCACGCGGCGTTGAAGCGTCCCTGGCACTGTCTGCGGGACCGGTGAGAGTCAACGTCAACGGCACCGTGCTCAACGCGGAGTTCGACGAATTTCGTGCCGTGGTCGCAGGCGCGTCGGTCTCGCTGGCCGGCAATGTACCCATCAATGTTCCTGAGTCGAGCGCGAATCTGATGGTCTTCTATGATGTCGCGCCGCAACTCCAGCTGCGAGCCGTCGTCCGCCACGTGGGACGCCGTTTCGCCGACAACACGAACGTTGCCGCGTCGCTCATTCCGTCGTTCACGGTGGCGGACCTCGGCGCGCGATGGCAGGCCACGTCACGCCTGTCGCTGGATCTCCGCGTGGACAACGCGTTCGATGAGATCTACGCCGACTCCGGTTCGGCAACGGCATGGCTGCTGGGCATGCCGAGGTCGGTAACCCTCGGAACGCGGATTGGCTTCTAACATCGCAGGGCGGGTTCCGCGGAGCGGACTGGCCAGCAGACTTGGAACGTTGGCACTCGTGCTCGTGTGCACGAGTGCCTGCGCGTCTCAAGCGCCCCGGGAGTCTGCGCAGGCCGTTGACACCAGGCCCCGCACGACCTACGCAGACGATCTGGGGCGAGAGATCACGCTTCCGGTGCCCCTTCGCCGCACCGTGGTGTTCAACCGCTACACCACCGAGTTCATCCGGGCCGTTGCCGGTATGGACGTCGTCGTTGGGTTCGACGTTGACATGCAGAAGTCTGGCGACTACTGGCCAGAGGTCAGCGCGATGGCTGTCGGGCAGACAGGATCGAATCCACAACCGAACTACGAAGCGATCGCGCAACTCAAGCCAGACGTCGTGTTCTTCGCGCGCAACGGTCCGTGGGAGGAAGCGGCACGCGTTCTGGCGCCGTTCGGCATTCCCGTGTTCGTGGTCACCGGATGGGACGTGCTCAGACACGAATTCAACGTGGAACTACTCGGCCGGCTGTTCCAGCGGCAGGAGCAGGCTGGAAGGCTCAACGCCTTCTACCGTCAGCAACGCGAGCTCCTGTCGTCGCGGCTGAAAGGAGTGACACGCAAGCGCGTGTACATCGAGGAGGTTGGC
Source organism: Acidobacteriota bacterium (assembly GCA_013140775.1). Lineage (GTDB taxonomy): Bacteria > Acidobacteriota > Vicinamibacteria > Vicinamibacterales > UBA2999 > JABFSA01. The sequence continues at coordinate 7,557 of JABFSA010000137.1, forward strand.
GACTACAAGGCACTCCTCAAGGGATCCGGCTGGCACGACATGGTCGAGGAGGGCGGCGGCATCAACATCTACGGCGACATCGACATCCTCAACCAGCCGTCGTCACGAGGTACGGTGCAGGGATTCGACACCGACCCTGAAGAGATCATCGCGCGACGGCCCGACGTGATCATCAAGCTCTATTCGAACCAGTACATCTCCATCGACGAACCCGCGGCAATGACGGTGCTCAAGCGTCTGGTGGAGCGTCCGGGGTTCGGTGCCCTGCCAGCCGTCCAGCGAGGCGAGGTGTACAGCCTGAGCTACTACCACGCGAGTGCCTGCTCCAAGATCGTCGGCGCCCTGCAGATTGCCAAGTGGCTGTATCCCGATCGCTTTGCGGACATTGATCCCGCCGAAGCGATGCGCGTCTGGCTCGAAGACTTTCAAGGCGTCCGTGCGCCGGGCAATTACTGGGTGTCGCTGGGGCACCGGGCATCGTGAGCCGGCCGTTCAAGCTCGGGTTCATGCTGCGCATTCCCACCGTAGACCAGGGTGGGAGTGTTGAGGCTGTGTACCGCGATGCCCTTGATCTGGCGGTGGCCGCGGACCAGCTCGGGTTCGACTCCCTGTGGGTGACACAGCATCATTTCGGAGGCGTGGATTCGTCCCTGCCCTCACCGCTGGTCTTTCTGGCCGCGGTGGCTGCGAGAACGACACGAATCAGGCTCGGCACGACGATCATCACCGCCTCACTCGAACACCCGATTCGGCTGGCCGAGGACATCGCGACCCTGGACGTGCTCAGCAGCGGCCGTGTCGAGGTGGGGCTCGGCACGAGCAGCAGCGAGCTCGAGCGCCAGGTGTTCGGAGTGGCTGCAGGTGACCAGCGCGGTTTGCTGCACGAGACCGCTCATCAGCTCGTGAACGCGTGGAAGGGCAGGCCTGTGGGCGGGCACGCCGACGCCGTCGTGCAGCCGCATCGCCCGACACTCGCCGATCGCGTCTGGCTTGCCACCATTACACGAGCGCATGCCTTGTTCGCCGCGGAGCACGGCTTTGGTTTGATCACCAACTACCGCCCGTCGTCGTTGACCCCGGACAACGCCGGCTATCTCGACGACTACAACGCCATCGGCAGTCGAACCGGAGCGGCGCCCCGGATCGCGATGTCGCGCGGTGTGTTTCCCTCGGCAGATCGCGAAGCCGCACGTCGGCTGCTCATGCCGCACGCCATCCGGTTCGTGGATCGCGGAACCAGACTTGGCTGGCTTCCGTCCTCGTGCACACCGGACGACTTCTTCACGCGTGAGGACTTTCACTACGGACATCCAGAGGAGGTCGTCGCGAGCCTTCGTGACGACCCGGGATTACCCTACGCGAGCGAGCTGCTCACCGGCATGCTCTCGGCACGCATCCCGCCGCGTGACCTGATTCCAACGATGGAGCGCATCGCGATAGACGTGGCGCCCGCGCTCGGCTGGCGTCCACAGCCTGCTGTTCTCAATTGATGCCGCTCGACGCACGCGCCGCGTTGCGGGCCGAACTGGACCGACATCGCCTGCGCCAGTGGCTCCTCATCGTTGCAGGGCTGGTCATCCTGGCACTCGTGTCACTTGCCTCGATCAGCCTTGGCGTCGAGTCGATGTCACCGCTTGCTGCCATCCGCGTCATCCTTGCACCGCTCCTGCCTGTGAACTGGCGCGGAGAGATCTCCGATGTACAGGTGGCGATCCTGCAGAACCTCCGTCTGCCGCGCACGTTGATGGCCATCGTGGGTGGCGCAGGACTCTCGCTGGCCGGGGTCGCGATGCAGGGCATTACGCGCAATCCGCTGGCCAGCCCGTACACGCTGGGCATCTCCCCCGCGGCGGCGTTTGGCGCGTCACTCGCCATCCTGCTCGGCCTGTCGTCGATACCCGGCGGCGGTCAGTATTTCGTGGTGGGAGGAGCGTTCCTTTCGGCTCTGGCGTGCGCGGGGCTCGTGCTCGCGTTCTCCACACTCCGCGACGTCACCTCGACGATTCTGGTGCTCGGAGGTGTGGGGCTGACCTACCTCTTCATCGCCTTGATGAACACCGTGCAGTTTGTCGCGACCGAACAGCAATTGCCGGTGATCATCCAATGGACGTTTGGATCCCTGAACGGGACGACCTGGGATGAAGTGGCGATCGCTGGCGGCATCGTGCTTCTCGTGCTGCCTGTTCTTCAGGCGCACGCGTGGGCGCTGAACGCGTTCGCCTCGGGCGGCGACGAGGTGGCAGCCTCACTCGGTTTTGCGGTGTCACGAACGCGTCGAATCGTCTGGGTCGCCGCGGTGCTCGCAACGGCGGCCGTCGTCAGCTTCACCGGAGTCATTACCTTCGTCGGCCTGGTGGCGCCGCACATTGCCCGCATGCTGATCGGCGGTGACCACCGCACGCTCGTTCCCATGTCAGCCATCGTTGGTGCGGTACTCCTGCTGGTCGCCGATCTGGTCGGGCGCCTCGCATTTGCGCCCGTCATCATTCCGGTCGGCATCGTCGTCGCCTACCTCGGCGTTCCTCTCTTTCTGCACCTTCTCCTGTCACGACGGCAGGAGCTTCTGGTCTGATGCTGGCCGTCGAAGGATTACGTGCCGGATACGGCACGGTTGAAATTCTGGGCGGAGTCGATCTCGCGGTGCATGCCGGCGAGGTCGTCAGCCTGGTCGGCCCCAACGGCACGGGAAAGAGCACCCTGCTGAAGTGCGTCAACGGCATCATGAAGCCTACCGCCGGACGAGTCACCGTTGGCGGCCGTGCCATCGAAACGTACCAACGCCGCGAGCTCGCACGCGCGATTGCCTACGTGCCCCAAAGCGCTGGCAGTGCCATGTCTCTGCCGGTCATCGATCTGGTGGGGCTCGGACGTGCCCCGCACCGAGGCTTGCACCCGGGCCAGCACGATCGAGAGGTCGTACTCGATGTCATCGAACGGCTCCACCTTCAGCCTCTTGCCTTCAGGCTGTTTGGTGCGCTGAGCGGCGGCGAGCGGCAGCGTGTGTTGCTGGCACGAGCCCTCGCCCAGGAGAGCCATCTCCTCCTGCTCGACGAACCGACCAACGCCCTCGACTTGCGTCATCAGCTCGAGACCATGACCATCGTGCGGGAGCTCGCGAAAGAGCGCGGATACGCGGTGCTTCTCGCGATTCACGATCTGGCGCTGGCTGGCCGGTTCTCCGATCGTCTGGTGATGCTGTCCGCCGGACGCGTCCATGTTGAGGGTTACTGGGACCGTGTGATCACGCCTGGTCACCTTCAGTCGGTGTATGGGGTCGGCGCATTGGTCGGTACTGACAACGGCCTGCCGTATGTCATCCCTACGAAACCCGAGGGGCGCGAATGACCGAACAGGGATCCTCTACGAAGCAGGCAATCGTGCTCGTCGCACGCTCCGCCGTGGCAGCTGCGCCGATCGAGGAAATGGAACGCATTCGAGGTCTCGTCGCCGGCTTCGGTGAAGTGATGTACGCATTCACCGAACAGGGAGAGCCGTCGTTGCGAGCCGTGATTGGCAGTCTGCGCGCGCGAGGCGTGGAGTCCCTGGCGCTCGTGCCGTTGCTCTTGCCAGCTGAGCCCGCGTTTCAGGCATTCCTGTCGCGAACGATCCAGCGATGGCAACAAGAGTCACCGGGCCCGTGGCCCGCGGTTCGGATCGCATGGCAGGATATGTCGAGCACGGCAGGATTCTCGAGCGTGCTTCACGAGCTCGTCGATACCGCGTGCTCGTCCGGTGAAGTTCGTCCAGCCGAACGTGCGGACGAAGGCGGATCGATTGTTTCAGCGCTACGCCGTCGTGTACTCGTATGTCTGGGTGGACCGTGCCTCGCGGCCGGTGCGTCTGTCATCTGGGGCCACTATCGAAACGAGGAGAAGCGGCTGTCTCTCAGAACAACAGGCGAGGGCGCGATGAGCGCTAAGGCGAGCTGCCTCGGACCCTGCTCGCTGGCGCCGGTGGTGCAGGTGTTTCCCGAAGGCACCTTTTACGGCGGCATGAACGAGGAGGCAGTCGATCGGATCGTTCAACAGCACCTGATTCACGGAGCTGTCGTGGGCGATCTGGCGTACGCGCCATCGCCGACACGCCAGCGGCTACGAGAACGCCCTTCCAAGGAAAGAGACGCCAGCGAGACCTAGCGCTGTTCGCGCACGACCTTCAGAACCTGGGAAGGGTCAAGCTCGCCCATCCGCACATACTGCCCGCGCAGGGCACCTGCCAACTCACGCGGCCGACCGGTTGCGCCCTGCGCATCCTCCGTATCGACGACGAGCGACGCGCATCGGAGCGCATTGGCGGCAACCCGCACGTCGTCCCAGGCATCCTCAGTTCTCGTGGGGACGTTGGCACGACCGTCGGTGATGACGATCACGACAGCATGATCGGTGACATAGCCGGCAGCCAGCTCGAGCCCGTGGGCGAGAGGCGTACGTCCCCCTGTGGGCAGGTACTCCAGCGCGCGCTCGACGTCGTCACGCGACGATGTCGGCTCGACGAGCACCTCGGCCCTCGGTCCCCGGCAGGCGATCACGACGATCTCGTCGTGGCGTCCGTGTGACGCATCAACGAGACCGCCCGCAACACCCTTCACGAGACGCATTCGGTCGAGGACCGCGTGGGATCCACTCGAGTCCACAACAAGAATGAATCGCGTGGAACTGCGCGGAGCCCGGACGGTTTCGTGCAGGTCCTGGCTCTCCAGCCGGATCAGGCCGTCACGTGAAAGCGCATGGACGACGCTGGCCCGCACATCCAGTTCAAGCGGATCCTCGTTCTTACGCGAGGTGATGACCAGCCCTGATGGGATCCCTCCGCGGACATCAGACCGGCCCGCACGAGACGACGACGTGTTTCCCACGACGAGTCGGGGTGTGGGTTGCGGCGCCGACGGGAACACGCGCTCGCTGGTAGCTTCGCTCTTCGCCTGGGATCCGTCAGCCGTGTCAGCAGGTGCAGGAGGACGTGGACCGGGACTGCTCATCGGCGGCCGCACGTCCGGGGGCATTCGGTGCACCAGCGCCAGCGGCAGAACGGCGTCGATGTGCGCGGGCGCCACCTCGTCGGCCCCGAGCAAGGCGGCGTAGGCACGACTGGCTCGGACAACGGCCAGATCGGCCCGGAGGGACTTCACCCCGTGCTGAACAATGCGTGTGGCGATGTACTCGACGATCTCCGGCGACACGACCATCGTGCGGGCACGTGTTCGTGCTGCAGCCACACGGGTTGCCAGCGCTGATTGTTCGACCGCCCATCTCGCTCGAAACTCTGGCGGGTCGGCGTCATACGCCATCCTGCGGTCCAGCACGGCGGCTCGGATGCCGGGTTCCATCGGTGCCGTGACATCTACAACCAGAGCGAAGCGATCGAGAAGCTGCGGGCGTAAAGTGCCTTCTTCGGGATTCATGGAACCGAGGAGCACGAACTCCGCCGGCTGTGACACGCTGAAGCCCTCGCGCTCGACGAACAGCACCCCGCTCGCGGCCGCATCGAGCAGCGCGTCAGCCAGGTGGTCGGCGAGCAGATTCACCTCGTCCGCATAGAGGACACCGCCATGCGCGCGAGCCACGATTCCCGGCTTTAACGCAGGCTCACCCGCAAGTGTCCGCTCGACGTCGAGGCCTCCAAGCAATCGGTCCTCGGTCGCGCCAATCGGCAGATTGACGAACGGCGCACCCTGAGGCAGGAGCTCGACCAGGCCACGTGCGGCAGTGCTCTTGCCGGTGCCCTTGTCGCCGCGGACCAGCACACTGAGATGGTGGTCTATTGCTGACAGTTCAAGCGCGAGCTTCAGGGTGTCCAGTCCGACCAGAGCGACGAAGGGAAAAACGGAACTCGTCATGACCTCACCGGCACCCGCTCGCCGCGTGCCTCAACGAATGACTCGGCCTTCAAATGGACGTCGCGCAGCGCCGCGAGCGTCAACTCGTCCGGATTCTTCCAGATCTCGCGTTCAGCCGCCTCGATCAATCGATCGGCGATCGCCTGAAGGGCCCAGGGATTGGACGCCTCGAAGAAGTCCTGCATCTCGGCTGACAGCGCATACTCAGCAGCGATGCCCTCGTACATGAAGTCCGGCGCCACCTGCGCCGTCGCGTCGAACCCAAAGACGTAATCCACCGTCGCCGCGAGCTCCAGGCCGCCTTTGTATCCGTGGCGACGCATGCTCTCGAGCCACTTGGGATTGACGACGCGGGTACGATAGACGCGGAGTGCCTCCTCTCGAAGGTCCCGCACTTTTGCCGCATCCGGCCGCGAGCTGTCGCCAAAGTACATGCTTGGCCGTCGCCCGGTGAGTGATCTGACGGACGCAATCATGCCGCCATGGAACTGGTAGTAGTCGTCCGAGTCGAAAATGTCGTGCTCACGATTGTCCTGGTTCTGCACAGCGACCTCGACGCTGCGGAGCCGATCGACGAAGACATCGCGCGCATCCACGCCGTCGGCACTGCCTCCGTACGCATATCCGCCCCACTCAACGTAGACCGCCGCGAAGTCGCTCTCGTTCTGCCAGTGCCTGGTCTCGATGAGGTGCTGGATGCCAGCGCCGTACGTGCCAGGCTTGGCGCCAAAAATGCGATAGCGGGCACGGGCTTCAATCTCATCCAGACTCGCGTCGCTCGGGCGCTGCACGTCGGCCAGATAGTGTTTTCGGGGGAAATTCTGCTCGGGAGGCTCGTCGAGCGCGATGACCATCTCGACCGCTCGATCGACCAGCGCAATGAGATGCGGAAAGGCGTCGCGGAAGAAGCCGCTGATCCGGAGCGTCACATCGACGCGCGGCCGTCCCAGACGACCGAGAGGGATGACGGCGAGATCGTCGATCCGACGCGACTGCGGATGCCACACCGGCTCGATGCCCAGGAGCGCGAGCACCTCGGCGATGTCGTCGCCCTGGGTCCGCATCTGCGACGTGCCCCAGACGCCAATACCGATCATCTCCGGATAGCGACCTTCCTCCTTGAGGTGTCGCGCGAGCACCTCACGCGCGAGCTGCTCACCCACTCGCCACGCCGCCTGAGAAGGCACTGCGCGGGGATCCACAGAATAGAAGTTGCGCCCTGTGGGCAGAATGTGGGCCATCCCGCGCGTTGGTGCGCCCGCGGGTCCAGCCGGCACGTGCCGTCCAGCAAGTGCCGCGAGCACATTCGTCACCTCGTCGGTCACACGTTCCAGCGCCGGCACGATCGTCTGGCACGCATAGGTCAGCGTGCGCACGACCGGCTCCGGCACTGCCCCACCGAGGTGTGTGCTGACGATCCGCTGGATCTGTGGTATGTGAAAACCGATGCCCTCGAGATCGATGTAGAGCTCGCGGGCCAGCTGCTCGAAGCGTTCGATCAGATCCGCACTACTCACACAGGACGTGCCCCAGATCTCACGCGGCTGGTCCAACCGCTGACCGGGTGTCTCACGAAGCACTGAGAGGTCATATCCAGCGGCCGTCGCGATGGCGGTCTGCAGGCCTGAGACGGAGCCATTGGGCACCGTCGTCAGCGCACGCAACGTATCCGGAAGTGACGGTACGATTCCGAGCGCATGCAGGCCGTTTCGGATCTGCGCTGTTCCGAGCTCGCACAGGTAGCCGTCAATGTCCTCGATCAGGTGCGCGATATCGCTGCCTGACATCTCGGTGAGGGTCACCGGCACACCCTCCGGTGTCAGCTCGTCGTCCCATTCGTGTGTATGGTTGCCATGATCACGCGTAAGCATCGAGCGCAAATCAAGGTCGGTGTTGAGATGTGCCTGCCGAATGAGCTCCCAGATTTGCTGTTGGATGATTGGAAGACGCGCCGCGTCGAGCTTCTCCGCGGCGTAGTACTCGTTGACGAGCTCGTTGAGAGCTCCCAGCGGTCCGTAGATGTCGGCCGATGTCATGGGCGGCATCAGGTGATCGACGATGACCGCGTGAGCGCGCCGCTTGGCCTGACTACCCTCCCCAGGGTCGTTGATGATGAAGGGATAGATGAGCGGCATGTCGGACAGCAGTGCGTCCGGAAAACAGTCTGCAGAGAGGCCCACGCCCTTACCGGGCAGCCATTCAAGGGTGCCGTGTTTGCCCACGTGCACGATCGCATCGGCACCCCAACCACCATCGTTGGTGGACGTCGCCAACCATCGGTAGAAGGCGGCATAGTGGTGCGTCGGCGGCAGGTCTGGCGTGTGATAAATCGCGTCAGGATCCATGCCGTAGCCTCGCGGAGGCTGCAGCGCAATCAGCGCATTTCCACAGGTCATCGCCGCGAAGAGATAGGTGCGATCGTCTGACCAGGGTTCCTTTGTCGGGATCACCGAGGTGGCCGCTGTCGCCGACGAGATCTTTCGATCGATCTTTCGCCCCGACCGCCGAAGCGTGTCACCGTGCTCCCCCGGGGTTCCCCACCAATCCTCCATCCGGCGCCTGCTGGTGGCTGGCAACTGATTGAACTGCTGCTGGTAGTGGAGTCGATCAAACCGCAGAGCTCTCCCGGGATCCAGTGGGTACTGGTGGTCGTAGGACCCCCTCGACAGTAGGTCCGTCATCAACTCGTCGCTGCTCGCTGGCAATCCCGTGATGGCGTACCCGTCTCGCCGCATGGCGCGGAGGAGCGACAGCAGGCTCGCCGGTGCGTCGAGACCCACCGCGTTTCCGACGCTTGATGCCTTCGCCGCGGAGTTGGTGAGTACGAACGCGACGCGGATATCCCCTCGACCCGATTGCTGCAGGGTGATCATGCGGCGCACGAGCCCGGCAATCCGCGCCGACCGCTCCTCATGCGCTGCATACAGGCCGGGGGCGTCGGCTGCCCGATCCTTGAATGACACGGGGACTGAGATGACGCGCCCGTCAAACTCCGGAATCGCCACGTTGATGGCCGTGTCGAGCGAGGTCAGACCGCGGCTGGATACCTCCCACGCCTCGCGGCTCATGCCGCTCGTGATCGCCTGGATCACCGGGATGCCCAGACGATCGAATGCCGAAGCTTCCTGCCCTCCGCCTCCCAGGGCAAATGACAGCGTTGACACCACGACGCTTGCACGACCGTCGAGGATCTTCAAGGCCGCTGGCATGCCGGAATCGAGCGCGCGAAGGCTCGAGGTGTACACCGCGAGTGCATTCAGACCCTTCGCTTCGAGCGCATCCACGAGCTCGTCGATGAACGCGGTGTTGCCGCTGAGGACGTGCGCCCGGTAGAACAGCACACCAACTGTTGGCTTTCCGTTGCCGTAGCGTTGTGTCCAATCCGAGATCGTCGCGCTATCGAGGTCGCGAAGGTATACGCCATGTTCGGGCTGATCAATGGGTGGTGCACTCCCAAACCCAGTCACGAGCACACGATCCGCGACGAACTTCACGCACTCGCCCACATTGTGCTCACCGCCAATCGTGAGATACGCACGAACGGCTTCGACCACATCGGGACTGACACTGCTCGCGTGCGCAAAATCGGATCGCGGCTCGCCGGTGCCACTGACCAGTGCCAGGGCGACGCGCGTGTCTCGGGCCCATTCCTGCAAGAGGTTGAGCCCAGGCACACCGCTCAGCTCTCCATGGATCCGCAGAATGACGATCCTGACGCCGACAAGCCCGCCATCGAGGAGCAGGCGCATTTGCTCTTCGCCTGGGACGCGCATCAACGAGATGCCGATCACCTCGAGTTGGCTGGGGAGTGTCGCTTGCGCGCGATTGAGCGCGAGCAGGTCCGTGTCCGCGTGGCTCAGCAGCGCGATCCGCACGCGATCGGACGGAATGTCTGCAACGACTGGCTCCGCTATCGTGCGCGGCCGTGTCTCCCAGTCGTAGAAGTTGAAAACGAACTCGGTGAGATCCGGCGGTGGCGCGATGAACCGGTCCGCGCGCAGCATGGCCTCGATGTAGTCGTAAATCAGGCGCACGTGCCACGCGGTGTTCACGGAATGGAACCACACGGCCCGCCCGTCGAACGTCAAGCTGGCCACATTGGCCAGCGCACAGGGGCCGAGGCAACCGGCCTTCGTCAGGTGGACGACATTGCGCAGCCGGCGGCGCTTCCATTCGTCCGTGAACGCGTCAGCCGGAACCGCGGCATACCCTCGCTCTGTCCGGCCGCAACAGCAACCGGTGAAGCAATACGAGAGGTGAGCCCGTCGCTGCACGACGTTGATCGCCCGCCCGTCCGCGCGAACCACCCGCGTACGGAACAGCTGACTCATTGGAGGCCGTTGCCGACCGCGAAAAGCGGGGTGTAGAAACGAAGGGAACGTACCAGGATGAACAGCCTCCGCGGGCAGCGGCGTACCGCAAAACCCTTGGGTAGGTCTCCTGGCTCGGAAGGTGGCGAAACGCGAGTGTCGCCGGCGGCTTCACCTTCCCCGGCCGAGGGGCCGAGTGGTGTATCGAAGCCGCGTGCCCTCGCTCACAGTGGCGGGACCGCGCCGGACTTTCACCGGACTTCCCCGTTATGCCCCTCACGGGCACCCAAGGCAGGCGGCTATGCTACCACGCAGCCTGCGGGCCGTCCGATGACGACTCCGGCGGTCGTGGAATGGCGCGTGAACTCGTACGTGTGTCTACGGCAAATGTGCCGAAGCTGTGTGGACTTGAGATGCGGCGTCGCTGTCGTCGCCATCGGCGCGCTCGGTCCACGCGAAAAACAGGTCGTCGCCATGACGCGCCATCCGCGGCGTATCCATGGACAGCCTCACCGAAGAACTGGACACTGGCACTGCGTCCGATCGATCGCCGGATGGCTCGATACGCCGGACTTTGAACTGCCCTCTGTCGCCCGCGATCTCCACCCATGACGCTACGGCCGACCCGTCGTCCAGAAGCTCGATGCCGACGCGTCCGAGCGAGACGCCATCGTCGAGCCGGATCGGTTCTCCCCAGGTTCGTCCCGCATCGCTCGAGAACGCGGCCCACGCCTGGCCCTTGTCGTCCTTTGCGGTGAACCATGCCACGGCGGCGTTGCGGCCCCTGGCGCTCAGCACCGGGCCATTCACCGGACAGGAATACACCTCCCACCCGTCATCGTGCACCGTGGCAGGTGTGGTCCACTTCCCGTTCTCGAGGCGAGTGACCGATATATCCCGTATTTCCTTTTCCGATCGATCGCGGAAAGCCGCAATCACACCGTCCGACGTCATTGCGGTCGTCGTCGAACAGCACTCGCATGTTCGGGGAGCGACCACTCCTTCACCTGTTCGTTTCCACTGTTGGTCGTATTCGGCGTACCTCAGCACCATGGGTCCACCGTTTGGCAACGCGTCAGTGGGCTGAACATCACGTCCATCGAGCCACATCACACCGAACCTGTTGTCGGGTAATTCGTAGAAGGATGGGAAGGCGTGCTGCTGTTCCGTGCCGTCATGGTGCGGGGCGATCGCCCGGGCCCACGTCTTACCGTTGTCCTGTGAGTAGGTGAAGTTGAGGTCGGAGCCCTCGTAATCAGGATTGGTTGACACGAGCCAGTTCGCGACGAGAGTACCGTTCGGACGCCGGAGCACCGTCGGCGGATCCGCGTAGCTGAGAAACCATTTGTCGCTCGACGCAATCGTCGTTGGCGCGCTCCAGCCGGAGTCGAGCCGCTCAGCAAACCTCAGCTCCGCCTTTGTCCGATCCCGCACGACCCAGCTCAGGATCACACCGCGCTCGGATGCCGTCAGCCTCGGCAGCATCGTGGCTGGCCCAGTCGGTGCAGATAGCGTCTCTACGGTCAGTTTCCATGCCGGAGCGCCGGCGGCAGGCGTCGCGTCGCCGCCCGCAGACGTCGGTTCGCGAGAGCACCCCGCGAGCGTGATTGACGCAATGGCTACGGAAACAGCCGCCTTCTTGAAACTCATGCGCTTGATTGCTCCTCCGGGAACACGTCCAGAAATGTTCCACAAGGTCATGGATATCACGACTCCGCGCTACTCAGAGACCGAATGTCGGGCGAGGCCCGTGCTGAACCTTTCGGGATAGAGAGCCTCGGCGACCTTGCGTACGGTGGCGATGTTTCTGATACCTGGCGTCGCGTCACTGAATGTCACCGTCACAAAGCGACGATGCTTCACGGCGTCCATCTGGGAGAACTCCTCGTTCGACAGGAGCCACTCCTGTTTCTGTGCAGCAGGGGCCCACGACGCGTCAACGAGCACGATCACGTCAGGATTTCGTTCGATCACGTCGTCCCAGCTGACGGCGCCCAAGGCGCCGCGGAGGTCGGGAAAAATACTCTGCGCCCCTGCCATTTGCAGGATCTCGTTCGGAGCACCGCAGCACCCGGCGACCACCGGCGGCATGCCGCTGTCCCACCAGAACACTCGAAGTGGGGTCTTCACGGTGCCGAGCTTCCTCCGTACCCCCGCCAGATCCGTCCGGTTGGCAGCGACCAGTTCCTGTGCGCGATCCGGCACGCCGAAAATGCGCCCGATCTCCAGCACTTCGCGGAACACCATCTCGATCGGCTCTACCTTTGGAGGGTTGTCACATCGCGATGGCGACAGGTAGCTGTCCGCGCCGGAGTGCAACAGATCCTCCATGCCGGGCAACTCGCTGGAGAAGGCACTCGGGTAGGCGGCATACACAAAGTCTGGTTGCGCTTTGAGGAGAACCTCGCGGGATGGGTACGCGGTCGAGCGTACGGGGATCGCCTTATAGGCGTCCGCGAACTTCGGCAGGATCGCGTCGTCCAGGAACGCCGTGCCGATGATGCGATCCTGCAGGCCCAGCGCCAGCATGATCTCGGTCGCCGACTGGTTCATGGCGAACGCCCGTCGAGGAGCTTCGGTGTAGGTCGTCGCAATCCCGCAATTCTCAACAGACACCGGGAATACCGCGTCAGATGCTGACGCGACGGGTGTCGAATTGACCGAAAGAAGCGCCGCCACCAGCAAAAACGTTGTCGTGAAACACGTGGTTCGCATGGAATGACCTCGAGGCAATGCGGACTTATAGCACTGCGCGAATGCCTTCCGGTCTGAAGATTTGATGAATTCTTCGTCAGACTGCCACGTTCACGCGTCGATAGTCTCACCCTTGAAGAAAGCACTTGACCGACTAAAAAGGTCGGGAATACACTTCGTGAATTGAAAGTGAGACTCAATCTCACTACATCAAGCCCCTGCCGAGTGCGCTAACACCCGGCAGGGAACCGAACACTGGTCGGGGAGACCAATCACGCTTCGTCGCATGACGCGTCCGGCGCCAGAGATTGTAGCTGGCGCCAACCGTTCCGTCATCGTGCGCTGCAGCCGGTCCGTCTCCCGCCCCGCAGGCGCGCTATGACACTACGTTCGCTGATTTTCTGGCCCCACCTCGTTGCCGGCGTCTGCGCCGGGCTCGTCATCCTTCTCATGTCCGTCACCGGCGTTCTTCTGACCTACGAGCGTCAGATGATCGCGTGGTCGGATCGCGATTTCAGATCTGAACGGGCCCAGGCTGGTCAGGCGAGGCTGCCGCTGGAAACACTGATGACCAGGTTTGCCGAGGCCAACCCTGGCGTCACGCCCACGGCCGTGACGATCGAATCATCCGCTGACGCCCCTGTCGAGTTCGGCGTCCCCCAACGCACGATCTACATGAACGCCTATACCGGTGCGGTCCTCGGTGAAGGATCGCGGGGTATGCGCGAGTTCATGAGCAACCTGCGCGCATGGCATCGATGGCTCGCCGTTGAAGGCGAAGGCCGGCCCACCGCCCGTGCCATCACCGGCTGGTCGAACGCCATCTTCCTCTTCATCGTCGCGTCTGGCTTCTACCTCTGGTTCCCGCGAAAGTGGAGCTGGGCACAGGTGAGGGCTGTGTCGCTGTTTCGAGGAGGACTGCAGGGCAAGGCGCGCGATTTCAACTGGCACAACGTCATCGGGTTCTGGTCGGCCGTCCCGCTCTTCATCGTCGTAGCCAGCGCGATGCCGATCTCGTTCCCCTGGGCGAACGCCTTTGTGTATCAAGTCGTGGGCGAAGAACCGCCCGCCCCTGCTGGAGGTGGCGCTCGGGGCGGTGGACCCACGGCCGCGCAGGCCCAGGGCCGCAACGGTGGGCCTGGAGGAGCGCCGGGCCGGAACGGTCAGCGTCGGCAAGAGGTATCGGTCGCTCCAGATGGTCTGAACGCTCTGTGGACGCGCGCCGAGCAGCAGGTTCCAGACTGGCGCTCTATCAGCGTCCGCATTCCCAATGGACCGAACGCCCCGGTCTCCTTCGCGATCGACCAGGGTGACGGTGGACAACCTCAACTTCGCTCCACGCTCGTCCTCGATAGAAGCACCGGCGAAGTTGTCTCCTACGAATCCTTCTCCAGCCTGACGCTCGGCAGGCGCATTCGCAGCATCTCGCGCTTCGCCCACACGGGTGAAGTGCTCGGCATCCTGGGTCAAACGATCGCGGGACTCGTTTCGGCTGGTGGTGCGGTTCTCGTGTGGACCGGACTGGCCCTGGCGTGGCGCCGGTTGCGAGCGTGGCTCACGCGCCGATCCGAACGCTCTATTGAAATCCCCGCGGTCACCAGAACTCCGGTGCGCGAACTCGTTCAAGTTGAGGAACAGCGATGAAGAACAGAATCTTCGCTCGGGGCGATGCCGGGAGGCGAACCCGCAAGCACGGCACATCGAGACTCTTCGTCCTCGGTGCCCTGGCGGCATCCGCAACAGTGTGCGGGCCACTGACGACCGCGGCGTACGCGGCGGAAGCGCAGGCCTCGCCCGTGACCGCCGCACAACCTGCGGCGCAGACGATCCGTTTCGATATCCAGGCGGGAGCGCTCGAGACCGTGCTGCCCGAGTTCGAGAAAGTCACCGGGATCACTGTCGTCGTGACAGACCCGGGCATCCGGATGATCCAATCGCCCGGTGTATCCGGCTTGCTCGCACCGCAGCAAGCGATCGATCGACTGCTCGAAGGCACGTCTGTGCGGGCGATGTTCTCGTCCTCGACGGTTGCCAGACTCGAACTGCGAGGTGTGGCGGAGTTCGTCGAGGTGACAGGCGCGAACCCGACTGTGGCCTCCCCCAAGTTCACACAGCCCCTTCGGGATATCCCCCAGACGATCAACCTGATCCCTCAGGCGGTCATTCAGGAGCAGGGCGCCACGACTCTCCGCGATGTACTTCGCAACGTCGTCGGCATCACGTTCCAGGCTGGAGAAGGCGGCGTACCGGCGGGCGACCAGTTGACGATCCGCGGCTTCAGCGCGCGCACCGACATGTTCATCGACGGCGTGCGTGATTTCGGCGGCTACTCGCGTGACTCGTTCAATCTCGAGCAGGTCGAGGTCGCCAAGGGTCCCTCGTCTGCGATTGCGGGCCGCGGCTCGACGGGCGGCGCCATCAATCAAGTCAGCAAGACACCACACGTCGGAAACTCTTATGACGTCTCGCTCGGCGGCGGCAACGCCGATTACAAGCGCGGGACTATTGATGTCAATCAACCGCTGACCGATTCGGTCGCGCTGCGGATGAACGTGTTGTGGACGGATTCAGGCGTCCCTGGTCGTGATTTCGTCAAGAACGAGCGCTGGGGTGTTGCCCCGTCGATCACCTTTGGCCTCGACTCCCCCACCAGGCTGACCGTCAGTCACCTGCATCTGTCACAGGACAACCTGCCGGAGTATGGCCTACCGTGGGTGCCTGCGAACACGAACCCCGAGCTCGCGGAGTACGCCAACGGACAGCCGCCGGTCAACTTCAGCAACTTCTACGGCCTTACAGGACGGGACTACGAGGACACGAAGACCGACGTCACCACGGCGCAGGTCGATCGGGCCCTGTCGTCAGGCACCACTCTTCGTAACCTGACGCGATACGGACGCAATGACCGCGATTCGGTGATCACGACGCCTCGATTTACCAGTGTCAACACGAGCACCGCGCTCAACCGTCAGTTGCAGTCCCGCGACATGCTCGACACCATCGTCACCAACCAGACGAGCATGATCTCCAGGTTCGGCACCGGAACCGTGGCACACGCGATCACTGCCGGCTTCGAGGTGGCGCGCGAGGCCTCCGAGAACTTTGCCCGCAGCGGACCGACGGCGCCCCCGGCGGATCTCTTCAATCCCGATCCAACGCAGCCATACCCCGGCCCGATCACGAGGACAGGTGCCAGCACCAACGGCACGGCAGATTCGCTCGGGCTCTACGCGTTCGACACAGTGCAGGTCACCGAAAAGCTCGAGCTGACGGGCGGCCTTCGATGGGATCGCTTTGCCGTTGACTCGGACGCCACGGCGATTGCCGGCGATGTGACGTCGTTCGAGCGAACCGACAAGATGGCGAGCTGGCGCGGCGGCGCGGTGTTCAAACCACGTTCAAACGGCAGCGTGTATCTGGGTTATGCGACGGCATTCAATCCGTCAGCGGAGGGTCTGTCGCTCAGCGCAGCCACCGTGATGCTCGAACCTGAGAAGACCCGGAGCCTCGAGCTGGGCACCAAGTGGGACATCATGGGCGGGCGCCTTTCGTTGAGCACCGCGGGTTTCCGCACGGAGAAGACCAACGCGAGGACTCCTGGTGTCAATCCCGGTGACGCACCCACCGTGCTGGCCGGCGAACAGACGGTCAAGGGTGTGGAACTCGGCGCATCCGGACGAATCACCAACCGCCTGTCCGTGCTGAGCGGATACGCGTACATGCAGAGCGAGATCGAGGCGTCCAACACGCCGACCGAGCTGGGCAACGCCCTGGCGTTGACGCCCGCGCACACCCTCAGCCTGTGGACGACGTTCGACGCAACGAACGAGATTTCGTTCGGCGGCGGAGCGCAGTACATGGACGCCGTGTTCCGAAACGCCACCAACACCGCACAGGTGCCGAGCTACTGGCTCTTGAACGCGCTCGCGTCGTATCGCGTCAACGAGAATCTGACGCTGCGCTTCAATGGCCAGAACCTCGCAGACAAGCAGTATGCGGATCGGGTGGGTGGCGGTCACTTCATCCCTGGCCCAGGTCGCCAGTTGATGCTGACCACCGACTTCCAGTTCTAGGAATCAGATGCTGCTGCAGATCCCGGACGTGCTCAACGCCGAGCAAGTGGCTCAGGCACGGCGAATGCTCGATGAATCGCAATGGGTGGACGGTCGCGTCACCGCCGGCCACCAGTCCGCGCGAGCGAAACGCAATCTGCAGCTGCCGGAGGATCACCCCGTGTCTCGTCAGCTGGGGGACATGATCCTCGGGGCGCTGCAGCGCAACTCGCTGTTCGTGGCTGCCGCCCTCCCTCTCCGGGTCTTTCCTCCGCTCTTCAACAGATACGAGGGTGGGCAGTCGTTTGGCAATCACGTGGATAACGCCGTCCGTCAGGTCAGTGGCACAAGCGTGCGTGTCCGGACAGATCTTTCAGCCACGCTGTTTCTTGCTGAGCCTGAGGAATACGATGGCGGCGAACTCCTGATCGAAGACACCTACGGAGTCCATTCAATCAAGATGCCCGCCGGTCACATGGTGCTGTATCCGTCGAGCAGCCTGCACAACGTCCGCGCCGTCACGCGTGGCGCGCGCATCGCCTCGTTCTTCTGGATCCAGAGCATGCTTCGAGACGATGCCGAGCGGACGCTGCTGTTCGACCTCGACACCGCGATCCAGCGGCTGACGGTTGATATTCCAGATCACCCGGCCGCGTTGCAGCTCACCGGCGTCTACCACAACCTCCTGCGGCGTTGGGCTGACGTTTAGCGTCAGCCGCCGCGAGGATTACCGCACCTGACGCTGGACGGGTGTGCTTTCGACTCGAGGAAGCGAACTCGATTCAGCGGTAGGAGTGAAGGAGTGCACCGAGAAGAAGCGATAGAGAAGCCAGCTGTCGAGTATCGCGACCCCGACGAGCACAAGGTACGAGGCGCTGCTCTGGACGATGCCGAGCTCGTTCAGCAGCCGTGAAAGCCCGAACGCCACGACCCACGCGTCGAAGCTCATGCAAATACGACGGAACGTCTCGTGGTCGATCCGGCGAATCAGGAACGCGCCGATTGGCACGCCGATCAGGATGCTCGGAACGATCCACGGAATGAGGGCAATGCTGGTCACGGTGAAGAGCCCGGCGTAGAAGTACGCCACAGCCGTCATAGACGACTCCGCCAGGCGGATCAAACCAAGGGCAGCTCGAAAATCCTCTTTCGCAAACCCCTGATTGTTCAACGCGATCGCCAGCGGAGGCCCCGAGATCGTCGTCACGGAATACAGCACACCAAGGCCGCCGCCAAACACGAGGCCCGCGGCGCGCTCGGACTTGATCGGCCGTCGATATCCTGCCGCCTGTACCAGGATGAGCGGGAGCAGCACGACGAACGTCCCGAACCGCAGCCACGCGGGATTCACCTGCGCGACGATGGCGGTTCCCAAGGCGATGCCTGGCATCAGGCCGACAATCATCGGTCCCGTCCGCCGCCACACGTTGGGCACTGCGGCTCGGTTAACCCAGAGGACGTAGGCGTTCAGGACGACTTCGATCAGGACCAGCGCGGGATTGAGGACACGGTTCGAGAGGAACAACAGGGCAATCGGGACGGTAATCGACGAGAACCCGTACCCGAGCGCGCCGTTGACCGTTGCAGCCAGCAGCGTGATCGCCGCCAGCGCAAGAGCGTATGAGTCCATGAACCGTGGCTCTCCCTAAAAGCTCAGTTGTCCGCGCACGAGCACCGCATTCTCTGCTGGACGTCGCCCCTGCTCACTGCTGTCGAAGACTGTTCGCTCGACATTGAACACCCACTTGATGAATGGAGTCGCGTACCAGTTGGCACCCACGGTGAATGCCCTGGCCGTCCGACTCGCACCGGGTGCCGCGAACCCGAGAGCGAACACATCGCGATCGACGCCGAGCTCATGGTACCTGACGGCGAGCTGTACGGCGCCCACCGTTCCACGCTCCGGATCGAAATTGGCTCGGGGCCGGACGCCTCGGTCGGTCGCACGTTCACCAGTCAGAACCCAGGAACCGGCGAGCTGCCAGGCCGTGTCGTCGATTTCGGCGCTTATGCGTCCGCTTTGAATACCGCCGCGTGAGCGTACGTACTCGGTGAATATACCCAGTGGTCCACGGTAATAGAACGCCTGCGGCGAGATGCGCGTCCGGCGGCCATCGCCGGTCGCTCCTGCATAGGAGAAGAACGTGGCTTGCCCGCTTGTACGGAAGCTGGGAAGAGCCGCGGCGGCGTGACCGGAAGTCACTGCGAATCCGAAACCAGCTCCCGCCAGCGAGTGCTGTGTGGTGGGTCCCCAAGGGCTCACGATCACCCTGGCCGCAACGTCTTTCCCTTCGTCCGCATCCACGTCGGTACTGCCGCCGTCGATGGCACCGTTGGTCACTGCGGCGGCATAGGTAAGGCGTCCGCCAGCCAGATCACCAAGCACCTGAACGCCCACATCACGATCGGGCGTCAGTGACGAGGGGAGCGCGCGCTCGACAAAGAGCAGTACGTTGGCGAAGTGCAACCGCTCGAGGCCAAAGGGAACCTTCCCTTTGCCGACACGAACTCTGAAGGCGTTTGAGAACCGGGTGTCGAAGTAGGCGTCGCGGACATACTGGGATGAGTTCGCGAAGTCCAGGACGACAAAGTAGTCGAAGTAACGCGCCACGCGGCCCTGAACAACAGGGCGCACGCGGCGCATGACAAAGGTGTCTACGACGTCCTGACGTGGGTCGTCGATGGTGAAGCGTCCGTCGAACTGGACGAGTGCGCCAAGTTGAAGCCGGTTCGCGCCACCTTCACTCTCGAAGACGAACGGCGGTCCCGGCGGGGTCTGCGCGAGTCCTGGCGCCGCCGTAGCGACAACAAGAACCCACGCAGCCAGAAAAGAGCTCCTCGCGCGAATTAAATCCGACACGTGTCCCGAAGAAATACAGGGCCGCCGCTTCGCATGCGGCGGCTTGGCTTCGCGTGACAAGGCATTACCTGGACCGGAGCGAGACGCGCAGAGTCACACCAACTGACCGTCCATCTCCCGGCTGTCCGACGTAGAGCCCGGTGTTGCCGGGAGCGGCCGACAGAAGTTCGAAGTAGTCCTCATCCAGGAGATTGCGCGACCACAGTGAGAGCGTCCAGCCATCGGTCGCACGGAAGCCGATGCGAGCATTGAGCAACGAATAGCCATCGACGATCAGATACTTCGATGCACTCGCGCTCGATGAGAACGACGACCGATAGCTCGTGTCGAACGCTGCGAAGAGTTCACCGGCCTGACCCACAATACGTCCGCGCCTCGCCACGTATTCGCCGCCGACAGAGATGGCCACCTTCGAGATTCCAGGCAGGTCCGACCCTGACACATCCTTCACCTGAGGTCCGCCGGTCTCCTCGAGGGGTGGCGGAGCGTCCGGGAACGAGACGTATTTGCCGTCCGTGAATGCTGCGGAGCCATAGAACGAGACCCGACGGCTCACGGCGTGAGTCGCGTCGATCTCGACACCACGCACGCGTGCCCTTTCGGCGTTCGCCAGATAGCCGCGAAGCACTCCGACGCCGGCGTTCACCACCTGTGCCTGAAACGCCTTGATGTCTGTATTGAAGATGGCGACGTTGGCCGTGACCCCACGGAATGGCTCGGTCTTGATCCCGACCTCGAAATGCCGGACGTCTTCAGGTTTCACTGTCGCCGCCGACAGCACCGGCAGGTCCGCCGCATCGGTAGGCACGCCGTTCAGGTTCAGGCCAACCGACTTGAAGCTCGTGGCGTAGGTCGCATACGTGTTGACCGGATCGGCCACTCTGAAGGCCGCCGTCATCTGGCCGGACACATTGGTGTCATCCACATCGGCGGCATATGTCTGCGGCGCCAGAATGGAACGCTGCAATGTCACGAGCGCTGCATTTGTCGTCTGCAGACCGCCGTAGATCTGCTGATCGAAGAACACGTCTTTCTGGTCGTAGTTGAACCGAAGACCAGGCATCAGACGCAACCGATCGGTCACCGCCCATTCAATCTGCCCGAACGCCGCGGCACTGACATTCCGGAACCGGAGGTACTGGTTGAACCCGTAGCCGTCGAGAAGCCCTGGCGTGGCAGCGTTCGCACTCGGGGCAAGGAGGAAGCGCGCCGTCGCCGAACCCTGTTCCTGCTTGAAGGCCGGATCGGAGTCCAGCGCCTGGCGGAAGAAGAAGCCGCCGGCCACAAGATCGACCTTTGGAGCCAGCGTGCCCGCGTACCGGACCTCCTGTGTCCACTGGGTCTGAAACGACGGCGCCGCCGACACCGGCGTGATCGGAAGCGCTGTGAAGTCGCGATCGTTGGAAGGCTTCCAGTCCCAATAGCGTCTCGCCGTCGTCGATGTCAACGTGCCATTCCAGACTTTCCAGTCCACGTTCACCGACACGCCGCCAAGGTCCTGATAGGACCGCAGGGGCGTATCGACATCGGTCACGCGATCGAATGCGTTGAAACTGGGAGCCCTGTAGCCAAGCTCCGCGGCAATCTGTTCGTATTGACGATTCGCCGGGCGGAGCGTAGGTGCCACTCCGGCAATCACCTGCGTGTAGCCGTTCGGCCGCTGGCGCGTGTGGTCCACGGAGAAGGCCACCGCGATCAGATCTGACGGTGCAAAGAGCACCTGACCTCGAAGACCTACATTGTTCAGATTGTTGACGTCCTCGCCGGTACGGGTGTTCAAGATCACCCCGTCGCGCTGCGTGCCAGAGAAAGAGAGCCGGCCGGCGACGTTCTTCAGGATCGGTCCCGTAACGGAGGCTTTCGCCTGCACGAACTGATAGCTGCCGTAGTTCAGCTCGAATTCCGTGCCACGCGTGAAGCTGGGCTTCCGCGTCGTAACGATGATTGCTCCCGCCGTAGTGTTCTTGCCAAACAACGTCCCCTGCGGGCCACGCAGTACTTCAACCTGTTCGACGTCGAGAAAGTCCAACGTCGCCGACGCCGGACGAGCGTAAAACACTCCGTCGATATACAGGCCAACCCCAGCCTCGATGCCATCGTTGGTCAGACCGAATGGCGCGCCGAGCCCGCGAATATTGATGGCCGAGTTCCGAGGATTGGTCGAATAGAACTGCACCGTCGGAAGCATTTCCTTGAGACGGTTGACGTTGAAGGCGCCGGCGTCCGCGACCAGATCGCCTCTCACGACCGACACTGGAATCGGAACCTCCTGAGCGACTTCTTCGGTCCGCCGTGCCGTCACCACGACCGACTGACTGAATCGCGCCGGGCTCAGAACAACATCGCTCGAGACTGTTTCACCGGAGGCGAGAACGACGCGACGAGCGACAGGTTCGAACCCGTCGAGCGTCGCCTCGACACGATAGGGTCCGGGTTCGAGGTCCTGAGCCTGATAGGCCCCCTGCTCGTCGGAAAACAGATCGACGGCCCGACCGGTCGTCTCGTTGACGACATGAATCGCGGCGCCGGGAATCACACCGCCGGATTCGTCCCTCACGAGACCGCCAACGACACCTGCCCTGCTCTGGGCCGAGACCACGAGGGGCAGCAGCGTGAGTGTTACAACAATCGCGGACAACGTACGAAACATCGCATCTCCAATTCCCCACCTGGGGCTAAACGAACCACATCAGTCATGCCCGGTGAACCGTGGCCGACGACTGGCAGGGAGACGCGCTGTTGGGAGGAACTTAGATTCGGAAGGCGCTCACTGGACCGTCGTCGGCCTGGTACACACGAGGCGACACGTCGCCATCGCGTGACAGGGACAACAACAGATCAGGAGCAGACGCATGAGGATATAAATATATAGGCGAACTAGGAATTACCTGTCAAGACGTAACTGTGTCACGTCTTCTTCCGAGCGCCCTTACGCCGCTGACGTGCCCTGGACTTCCGGACCTTCGCGCCAAGACTTTCGAGCGTCGTGTTGTCGAGGATCTCCGCGGTGGCGTCCCGTACTTCCTTCATCGCCAGATGAACAGCACAGGTTTGCTCGTCAATGCACTCTTCACAGGGGGTGTAGGCCGTCTGGCTGACGCAGGGCACGAGCGCCAAAGGGCCGTTGAGAATGCGAATGACCTGGCCCACCGCGATGTCGCCGGGCTTGCGGCTCAGGGCGTAACCACCGCCTCTCCCCTTCTTGCTGTGGAGGAGGCCGTGGCGCGTCAAGTCGAGAAGGATCGCTTCGAGAAACTTCTTCGGAAGTCTTTGCCGTTCAGCAAGTTCCGAGGCCTGGACTGGCTCGCGGCCGTCGTCCTCCGCCAGGGCCAGGAGCGCCTTCAGACCGTATTTCGCCTTACGCGAAAGCATCGGACGACAAGTCTACCCTCCCCTCGCTCCTTTGAGTTCGCCCACTCGAGCAGGTAAGATCACTGAACCGTGTTGAGCTTGACCTGTCGGTGTAGCGCCTGTTGTTGTTGTCGGACCTCGGAGGTCCTGGCGCTCTCCATCTGGCTGCATGGGTAAGTGACGCTCACCACACAAGAACCCAGCAACAACCAGGAATCGGAAGCCCGGGACACACCGTCCCGGGCTTTTTTGTTTTAGGCCGCCATGACCAGTGCCGCTTTGTCGTCTGAACCGAAAGTCGCCGCGCCTCCGCAGCTCGACCACCTGCGCGCGCTCGAGGCCGAGAGCATCCACATCCTGCGTGAAGTAGTGGCTGAATTCGAGCGCCCGGTCATGCTCTATTCGATCGGGAAAGACTCGTCGGTCATGCTCCGGCTGGCGCAGAAAGCGTTCTATCCGGGACCAATCCCCTTCCCGCTGCTCCACGTCGATACCACATACAAGTTCCGCGAAATGATCCAGTTTCGCGACGAGATGGCACGAGCCGTTGGCGCGCGGCTCATCGTCCACACCAACGATGAAGCGATCGCTGACGGGACACAGCCGTTCCTGGTCGGAACACAACGCTGCTGCGGACTACTCAAAACCAAGGCCCTGCTCGACGCGCTGGGAGCCGGAAACTTCGACGCGGCCATCGGCGGAGCAAGACGCGACGAGGAACGGTCGCGGGCCAAAGAGCGTGTCTTCTCGGTGCGTGACGCGAACGGCCAGTGGGACCCCAAGCGGCAGCGCCCCGAACTGTGGAGCCTGCTGAACGCGCGGCTGCGTCCGGCTGAGAGCATTCGAGTCTTCCCCCTCTCGAACTGGACGGAAATCGACGTCTGGCAGTACATCCACGTCGAGCAGATCCCCATCGTGCCGCTCTACTACGCGAAGGATCGCGAAGTCATCGTCCGCGGCAATTCACTGGTCGTGCAGGAACAGCCGTTTGTCGTGACCATGCCTGGCGAAAAGCCGCAAACGGTCAAGTGCAGGATGCGATCGCTCGGATGCTCGCCATGCACGGGAGCCATTCGCTCAGACGCCGACACTGTGCCGCTCATCATCGAAGAGCTGATCTCGACGCGCCAGTCCGAGCGTCAGCTTCGCATCATCGATCACGACCAGGACGGGTCGATGGAGATCAAGAAGCGAGAAGGGTATTTCTAGATGTCGGGCCTCTTACGTATCTGCACGGCCGGCAGCGTGGACGACGGGAAGAGCACGCTGATCGGGCGAATGCTGCACGATTCTCAGTCGGTCTATGAGGATCAGGTTCATGCGGTTCAGGCGGCGTCCAAGAACCGGGCAGCAGGGCCGATAGATTTCTCGCTCTTCACGGACGGACTCAAGGCTGAACGCGAGCAGGGCATCACGATTGACGTTGCGTACCGGTATTTCGCGACGGCTCGACGCAAGTTCATCCTGGCCGATACACCCGGCCACGAGCAGTACACACGGAACATGGCGACGGGCGCGTCAACGGCCGATGTCGCCATCCTGCTGGTCGATGCGCAGCAGGGCGTGAAGGTGCAATCGCGCCGCCACGCGCGTATCGCCCGACTGCTGGGCATCTCGAACTTCGTCCTCGCGATCAACAAGATGGACCTCGTGGGCTTCGACCGCGAGATCTTCGATGGCATTCGCGAAACGTTTGACGAGATCCTGGGCGATGCGCGCTGCCACGCGATTCCCTTGAGCGCGCTCCACGGCGACAACGTGATCGACCTGAGCGATCGAACGCCGTGGTTCGAGGGCCCGAGCCTCCTCGAGTATCTGGAAACCGTGGATGTCACACGCGACCTGACCTCGCTGCCATTCCGATTGCCCGTCCAGCTCGTCGTGCGGCCCACGGATCAGTTTCGAGGATACGCAGGCCGTATTGCGTCGGGCACCGTACGAGTCGGAGACAAGCTGACCGTGTGGCCGTCCGGTCGCTCCGCGTCTGTGAAACGCATCGTGACCTACGACGGCGATCTCGACATGGCTTTCGCGCCAATGTCCGTGACGCTCACACTGGACGATGAGATCGACATCAGTCGAGGTGACCTGCTTGCAGCTGAGGCGCCGACGGTAGGACAGCGCTTCGAAGCCGAAGTGGTCTGGATGGATGAGCGGCCGCTCGATCCGGGACGCGTCTACTTGCTCAAGCACACGACCCGCACGGTGACGGCTGAAATCAACCATCCGCTCGTGCTCAATCAGATTGGGACGGTGACCGTCTCGACAGCCCGGCCGATTGTGTTCGATCGCTACGACCTCAACCGGACGATGGGAAGTTTTATCCTGATCGATCCGAGCACGCACTTCACGGCCGGCGCCGGCATGATCGTGAACGCGCTCCACGACGGAACTGCCGCCACGACCAGCGCCGCACCGGTCAGCGCGGCAGAACGGCTGGCGCTCCTGGCACGGCGCGCCGGGTCGGACCAGGAAGCCATCGACGCGGTGACGAAGCTCCTCGAGGAGATGCTGACATGAGTGAAGCCCAGGATGTCATCCGGGCAGCCCTGACCGGCGCCACACGACCCTGCCTGACATCGAGCTTCCAGGCTGAGTGCGTGGTGCTGACGCACATGTTGCGACAGGCCCAGCCAGACGTGCCCGTGCTCTTCCTCGACACGTTCCACCACTTTGCCGAAACGCTGAGCTACAGGGACGAGCTCACGAAGAAGTGGAGCCTGCCGCTTGTGAATCTTCGCGCCGAGGAGCCTCGTGTGGGACTCTGGCAGACGGAGAGCACCGAGGCGTGCTGCGCGCGCCACAAGGTAGGGCCTCTGTTTTCCGCACTTGAAAATTACGACGTCTGGTTCACGGCGCTGCGCCGTGATCAGGCTGCGTCCAGGGCGAACCTCCAGCACGACGAGCCGTTTCGCCTGCCGAGCGGAAGGGTCATCCGGCGTATCAGTCCGCTTGCGGCGTGGACAGCGAAGGATGTCTGGGCGTACGCGAAGCAGCACGAGATCCCGCTCCTGTCGCTGTACGACGAGGGCTATACGAGCATCGGCTGCGAACCGTGCACGTCGCTGCCTTTCGATCCGGCCAATCCTCGCTCAGGTCGATGGGGAGGACAGAAGCTGGAGTGCGGGATTCATATTCAGGCCGAGAAATCCTGAGAGGACGTCGCTCAGGCGCCTAGCGCGTACGCGTCACGGACTCGCCCGCCATCGGCGACACAACCAGCCGCTCGAGAATCTCGAAGACGGTTCGCCTGTGACCGCGCCGCTCGTCGCTCACATCCGGTGACGAGGTCGTCACCACGACAAGATCCAGCGACGGAAGCACGAAGATGTACTGACCGCCGTAGCCCCAGGCGAAACAGGCTTCGTAATCGCCAATGTCGTGCACCCACCAGCCATAGCCATAGCGCCGATCGCGCATTGGATCGATGACGCCGTTCGGGTCGAACACCGGGTTTCCGGGCCGGCGGTTTCTCGCGCGCCCTTCGCACGATCGCTCGATCCAGGATTCCGGCAATACCTGCTGACCGTTGACTTGACCGTCGTTGAGATACAGCTCGCCAAACGCCACCATCTGCCGCGGCGTCATCAACATGTCGTTGCCGCCGAAGTACACGCCCTGCGGATCGCGCGGCCAGGGCGCCAGCGAGAACCCGAGCGGCTTCGCGAGCACCTCGTTGGCGAACTGCAACGTACTCTTGCCTGTCGCGCTGGTGAGAATCGCTGACAGGAGATGGGTGTTGCCGGTGCTGTATTCCATCTCCTCGCCGGGCGCGGCGAACATCGGTCGTGCCAGCGCGTGGCGCACCCAGTTACGACTCGTCACCCACGCACCGTAGTCCCGGCCACTCGTCCCTTCGAGGCCTGGCCGCATCTCCAGCAAATGCTCGACCGTGATCTCGCGTTTGCGTGGGTCTGGATCGCGGGCGAGATCCGGGAAGTACGTCACGATCGGCGTGTCCACGTCAGGAATCAGCTTTCGGTCAACCGCAGCGCCCACCAGCGCTGAAATCACGCTCTTTGATGCCGACTTGATGTTCGCCGGACGGTCGCGCCGTGTGCCGTTGTAGTAACCCTCGAATACGAGGTCTCCCCGGTGACTGACCAGAAGGCTGTGCAGCCTGGGCAAGGTTCTGGCCGCTGCGTCAACCTCGTCAGGACGAAAGACCGCTTTCGCGACTGGCGTGGCTGATGGGACGGCAGGGCTCGACGATGTCGCGGTCGTCTGCGCGGATGGGACAGGCACTTCACCCCGGCCGGTATCGGCGTTGCGAGCAGCCGCTCCAACGGCCACCAGCGCGCCGACCAGCAACAGCGACCATCCCGCGCGTTTCATCGTCATCCGTCTCATCCCGTCGTCGTCCTGTGCCTCCGGAGGCACGGTGATTATAGGCTTCGACCGCTGGCTGCCCGTTGCCCCCTGCGATACACTGCGTCGCGCCTACAAGAGGAGGCCTTACATGGGACGACTCGAACGCCTGATTCGGACCGCTCCGCTCATCTTGCTCCTCACCCTCTCTGGATACGAATCCTCCGCAGCGCAGGGACCACCGGCCACCACCCCGATTCCAACGGCCAAAGGACCGATTCCGGTGACGGCTGAATCGTATCCACTGATGGCGTCCGCGAAACTTCAGACGCTCGTTGACCTGCCAGCGGCCGGGTACGTTGAAGAAGAATTCTTCATCACGGGACGCGCCAACGTCTACGACTGGGGAACAGACGGCCGTTTGAGCGTGAAGACGGGTGGGGCGCCGTACACCACTCGCATTCTGCTGCGACGTCCCGCGAGCCCACAGCGCTTCAGCGGCAATGTCATCGTCGAGATCGCGAATGCCGCGCGCCGTTTCGATTTCAACTTCGTCTGGGGTGTGTCACACGACTACCTGATGGACAACGGCGACGCGTTTGTCGTAGTCACCATCGCGCAGGCGAATCTGGACGGCCTCAAAGCCTTCGACGCCGCCCGGTACGCACCGCTCTCGATGGCGAATCCCACGCCGGACGAAGCCTGTGCAGCACCCGGAAGAGCGGGTGGTGCACCGCAGGCCTCGCCCTTCGAGGAAGGTCTGCAGTGGGACATCCTCAGCCAGCTCGGTGCGCTGCTCAAGGCACCGACGGCGGGCGGACCCATGGCGGGATTCACAGTGCAGCGCGTGTACATGACCGCGTACGACGGTGTACTCGCAACCTACATGGCCGCGATCCATCCGAATGCACGCGTCGCGGGCGGCCGTCCCATCTATGACGGCTACATTCAGCATCGTCATCCAGCCCTCGCGCGAATTCGCAGATGTGCGCCGGCGCCCGCAGCCGACGATCCACGGCAGACGCTTCGCAACCTCGACGTCCCTCTCATCCGGATCGTGCCGGAGACAGATGTGCTCACGCTCTATCGCTTCCGTCGGGAGGACAGCGACGCACCGAACGACCGCTACCGGCTGTACGAAGTGGCAGGTGGTGCGCACGCTGACGGCGCCTTCTACCCGTACCAACCATCAGTCGCGGACCTGAAGAAGATCGGCAGCGCATATCCGTACCTCGCGTCGTGGCCGTTCCACAACCAGTGCGAACCGGAAATGCTCCTGATGAAGACACCTATCAACACCTATGTCCTCGATGCGGCGTTCTCCAATCTCACCCGATGGATCCGGGATGGTGTGGCGCCGCCGAAGGCGCCCCGTATTTCAGTGGAAAACGGCGGAACACCCAATGCCTCTTTCGTGCGTGACCAGTTCGGCAACGTGGTGGGCGGCGTGCGGACGCCGTATCTCGACATTCCGATCGCCACCTATTACACGACCACGAAAGGCGAGACCTTCTGCCCCGAACTGGGTCGCGTGGAACCATTCGGGTGGGCGCGCCTCGCCCGAGTGCACGGCACGCCCCAGAACTACGTCTCGAAAGTCACGCAGTCCGTGGATCGGATGGTGCGTGAGCGCTGGCTGACCGAGTCGGACGGGAGGAAGATCAAAGCGGAAGCAGCCGCTGTCGCGGGAGAGAGAAACTGATGCGAACACTGATCACGCTCCTCGTGCTGCTCTGCGCGGCTTCGTCGGTTGCTGCGCAGACTCCCGCCGTTCCGTTGCCAAACGTGACCGGCCCGATTCCGGTGACGGCCGATTCGTATCCGCTCATGGCGTCCGCGAAGCTGCAGGTCGTCGTGGACCTTCAGAAAGCAGGTTACGTCGAGGAAGAGTTCTTCGTCAGCGGGCGCGCCAATGTCTATGACTGGGCAGCTGACGGAAGCCCGACGATCAAGACTGCCGGAGCGCCATACACCACGCGGATTCTTCTTCGGCGACCCGCGGATTCTCGACGGTTCAGCGGCAACGCCATCGTCGAGATCGGAAACGTCGGCCGCGGGTTCGATTTCTCGTTCTCCTGGGGTGTGTCGCACGACTATTTCCTGGAGAACGGCGATGCGTGGGTGGCAATCACGCATTCACCAGAGAACCTTGAAGCGTTGAAAGTGTTCAACCCGACGCGATATGCGTCGCTCTCGATGGCCAATCCGACGGCAAACGAACGATGTGCAGCCGGCGCCAACTCACCCGCGGCGCCCGTTCCACAGGAGGAAGGGTTGCGATGGGATGCCATCAGCCAGATTGGCGCGCTTCTGCGAGCGGCGCGACCAGGTGGTCCACTGGCTGGCTTCAACGTGCAGCGCGTGTATGCGACATCGCACGGCGGCGAGCTGGCGACATACACGGCTGTTTTCCATCCGCGCGCGAAGCTCGCGACAGGCAAGCCGGTCTACGACGGCTACATACAGCATAGACATCCCGCGATGACGCGGCTGCGTCGCTGTGGCGCCGCGCCTGCGGCGTTAGATCCACGACAGATCATCCGCAACCTCGACGTCCCGCTCATTCGCGTCGTGTCGCAAACGGACGTGCTGCTCACCTACAGCAGACGCAGGGACGACAGCGACGCGCCGGACGATCGATACCGCCTGTATGAGATCGCGGGCGCGCCCCACGCCGACGCGTCCTTCTATCCGTATATGCCGAGCGTGGCTGATCAGAAGAAGACTGGCTTCGATGCGTTCCTGCACTCGTGGCCATTCCCGGAACAGTGCGACGACGAAACAACGCTGCTTCGCGTGCCGATCGTGACCTACGCCCTCGACGCCGTGTACGCCAATCTCACGCGTTGGGTGCGAGACGGCGTACCGCCACCGCGCGCGCCTCGAGTCACCGTGGAAAACGGCGGTACGCCGCAGGCTCGGGTTGTTCTCGACCAGAATGGAAACGCGATTGGAGGGGTTCGATCGCCCTATGTGGATGTGGCGGTCGCGACTTACATCACGACCACGAAGGGGCCTGGGACGTGCGGCAATCTCGCGCACATGAAGGCGTTCGATTGGGCAAAGCTGAACACCTTGTATGGGACCCCGAGTGGGTACGCCGTCCAGGTGTCCAGCTCTGTAGATCGCCTCGTCCGCGATCGGTGGTTGACCGAAGCCGACGGGAAGAAGATCAAGGCCGCGGCCGTCGTCGCGCCAACGACGGCATCACGCTAGCGCGGGGCAGCGCCTTCGCCGGGACCCGATCCGGCAAACAGCCTGCGGCCGTCCGGCAAGATGATGGTGTTCGTGTTGGCAGTTGGCGTGCCGTTGCGCGCCAGCCATCCCTCGATCGTGACCTCGAGCCCGGCGGGAACGTCTTCCCTGCGCCAGCCGCGCCGATACAGCGAGTTCGCGGCGTTCATCTCGAACGCCCAGTTGACCACCTTACCGTCGGTACCCGTGACGTCGATGTAAATCCACGCGTGCGGATTCGACCACCGAACGGACGACACCTTGCCTGAAAGCTTGATCGTTTTCGTGATGTCGAACTCGGCCGAAAACGAGTGATGCGCAACGACGGGTGTCGTCGCGAGCATCACGGCGACTACAGCAGCCACGAAGTACGTCCTGGACAACATCGGCTCTATCCTCTCTCGCTTACGCTACTCGGTCTTCTTGGCTCCGGCCGCCTTGGCGCGCGCCTCGTCCCGGATTTCCTTCAGGTGCACCAGGTCCTGGTTGTCTTCGAGGCATGCCACCTCGAGCAGTCCGCCGGCCATCCGGTTGAGCGGCAGGGCAATGGTCCACGGTCGTGTGTAGACAATCGGGTCCGTCACCGTGGCTTCGTATCGGATCGTGTCAGCGTTCACCGGGATGAACCGCTCCACGGTGGTTTGTGCGTGACTGACCATCTCCCCGACCTCATTCAGCCACGTTTTGCCGTTGGTGTTCTTCGTCTCGACAATCAGCGTATCGCCTTCCCACCGTCCAATGGAGTCTCCCTGCCACAACCTGATTGAGTCCGGAAGGTGGGTCTTCCGCGTCAGCGACACCGTCCGCCAGGCCATGCGCTCGTGCAAGAACACGACAGCCTCCGGCGTCTGCAGAATGTGGAAGGGCGCCGGCACGTAGAACGACCGCGGGATCCCGGCGACGATGCAGTGAGCTGTGGGATCGTCATAACCGCGCTCGGGCTTCAGACGGTCCGCAACCTCGGCAACCGCCCACGGCTGCATCGGCAGCTGGCCGTCGGGAGGATCGATGATCACGCCGCGTCCTGGTGGCGTGAGGTCAACGGGGGCATGAGGGCCGAGTCCCCAGTTGGCTCCGCCGTTATCGCTTTGATAGAAGCCGTTGAGGTCAGGCTTGCCGTCAGCGAGCCGGTGCACCGGTCCCGGTGCCGGCTTGGGCGCCGGCTTCGGTGCCGCCGCCTGGGCCCACGCGTCGAGCGGGAGCACGCACACACACAGAAGGGTCAACAGGATGCGCGTCATGGTTTGGGATACCAGGTCTTGGGATCTCGTTCGAGTGCACCATTGGCCTCTTCCGCTTCGGCCTGGCACTGATACTCGAGGATGCGATCCATGTCCTTGTGTCGATACAGCGGCATACTGATCTTCCAGGGTCTCGTGAAGACCTTTGGATCCTCGATGGTGGCTTCGTACCGGATCGTGTCGGCATCGAGCATCGTGTATCGCTCCACGACGTGCAGTGCTTCACTGTGGAAGTTACCTGACATGTCGAACCAGGTGCGATCGTTGTGGTCGGTCACATCAACGACGAGCGCGTCCCCTTCCCAACGGCCGCGGGAGTCTCCCATCCAGAATTCGAGGCCCTCGGGGGTCTTGCTGCCGTCGGTGTAGATCAGGCGATACACCTGCGTCCACTCAAACGTCATCGCGACGTGGTCACGCGTCTGATAAATCTGGAAGGGCCATTCCATGTACATGATTCGGGGAACGCCTGGCATGTAACAGTGAGCCAGCGGATCGGCCGTGGCTCGTGACGCGAAATTCTCGAGCTTCTTCTTTGCCGCCCATGGCTGGTAAGGAATCGGCCCGCCTTCAACGACACTGCGGCCGGCAGGCATTCCATGCCGGGCGACGTGGTCTTCCAGGTCGTACGACGCCCGGTTCCGAACCTGCCAGATGCCCTGGAGATTCGGCCGTCCGTCCGACATGCGTGGGATCTGACCCTGCGCTCCTTGCGCCGAGGACAGCACAGGGATTACTGACGCGATCAGGGCACCGAGAACCAGGAGTCTCATCGGCCAAGAATTATATTCGTAAGCCGAGAGAGTATCTCTGCCTAGCGGCGGCGGTTTCCCCCAGCTTTGGGGGCCGGTGCGGGAATCCACTTCTCCGCCCATTTCCCAATCGCCGCAACTGGCGCCTCGAGGGCCTTGCCCTTCTCGGTCAGGCCGTACTGGACCCCGATAGGCGCCTCCGGCAGGACCGTCCGCACCACGACCCCGGCCGATTCCAGCTCCTTCAGGCGTTCAGCCAGCATCCGATCGCTGATATCCGGGATCCCCGCTCTGAGCTCGTTATAACGAACGGGCCCATTGAGGAGTATCCGGACAATGGCGCCGGCCCAGCGGCGGCCAATGAGCTCGACGGCCTGGTGGTACCGCGGGCACAGAGGGGATGCGTGGGGCATGCGTCCAGTTTAGCGCAACAGGCCTACTTGACAGAAGTAACTTACTTATTTATAGTTACTTTAGAATTGTTATTTAAGGAGAGTTCACATGAGCACCGTCACAACTGCCGTCGCCACAACCTGGGCCGTCGATTCCAGTCACTCGGTGGCGGAATTCGCTGTCAGACACATGATGATTTCCACTGTGAAAGGGCATTTCGCCAACGTGACCGGCACACTGGCCGGGGACGAGCGCGATGCGGAGCATGCCTCGATCGAGCTCACGATTCCGGTCGCCGGCATCGACACACGCGAGCCGAAGCGCGATGCACATCTGCGCTCGGGCGACTTTTTCGATGCCGATCGGTTTCCCAATATTCACTTCCGGAGCCATCGAATCACACGGCTGGCCACGGACAAGTTCAGCGTCACCGGCGATCTGACGATTCGTGACATCACCCGGCCGGTCGTGCTCTCGGTCGAGTCTGGCGGCAGCGGTCACGACCCCTGGGGTGGCGAGCGGATCGGCTTCAGCGCGTCAACGACGATCAATCGGCAGGACTTCGGGCTTCACTGGAATCAGGCGCTCGAAACCGGCGGGGTGCTTGTGGGCAACGACGTGAAGATTTCGGTGGACCTCGAGCTTCTCAAGCTGGCTCCCGCTGGAACAAACGGACGATAATTTCCAGCGGAGGGTTCGTCATGTTTCGAGGTGTTACGACACGGGTTGCAGCGCGAGCCGTTCTGACTCTTGCGCTCGCAACCTGTGGCAGTGCGGGCGCGGCGCAGGCCCAGTCAACGTATGTCGGAGCGTCCGTCCTGGCCGAGGTCGCGCGGTTCGGATCGAACGGCCTGGGTGACTCGGCAGGTGGT
>JABFSA010000109.1 GCA_013140775.1 Acidobacteriota bacterium
ACGCCGAATTCATCGAAACGGCGATGCTCGCGCTCAAGATCGGTCGCAATATCATCCCGGTCGTAGAGAAGTACACGGAGCTCAACCTGATCCTGGAGGCGGCCGAAAAGCTCGGCGTCCGGCCGCAGATTGGCGTCCGGGTCAAGCTCGCCGCCCGCGGCAGCGGCCGCTGGCAGTCGTCAGGCGGATTCCGTTCGAAGTTCGGTCTCACCGTCACCGAAATCATGCGCGGCCTGGAAGAGCTGAAGTCCCGTGGAATGCAGGACTGCCTCAAGCTCCTTCACTTCCACCTTGGCAGCCAGATCACGAACATCCGCATCGTAAAGGGCGCGTTGAACGAAGCGGCTCGAGTCTATACAGAGCTGGCCAAGATGGGCGCCGGGCTCCAGTATCTCGACGTCGGCGGCGGCCTTGGCGTGGACTACGACGGGTCGCAGACAAATTTCGAATCGAGCATGAACTACACGCTCGAGGAATACGCCAACGATGTCGTGTACCACATCCAGTCGGTCTGCGATGAAGCCGGTGTCGCGCACCCAACCATCGTGTCCGAGAGCGGCCGGGCGATCGTCGCGTACCACAGCGTGCTCGTGTTCAACGTGCTGGGCGTCTCGGGCTTCGGCGATGAAAAGGTGGCGACGACGGCCAACCCCGACTGGGAGCAACCGCTCATCGATCTGATCGAGACGTACAACAACGTCACGGAACGCAATGCACTTGAAGCGTTCCACGACGCCCAACAGGCGCTCGACATGGCGCTCAGCCTGTTCTCGGGTGGATACCTCCCGCTTGAACAGCGGAGCATGGCCGAGAATCTCTTCTGGGCGATCTGCACCAAGCTGCAGCGAATCTGCCAGACGATGGCCGAGGTGCCTGAGGATTTGCAGCACCTGGACGAGCAGCTCTCAGACACATATTTCTGTAACTTCTCGCTGTTCCAGTCGATCCCGGACAGCTGGGCCATCAAGCAGTTGTTCCCGGTCATGCCGATCCACCGGCTGAACGAGAAGCCGTTGAACCACGGTGTCCTGGGCGACATCACGTGCGATTCGGACGGCAAACTCGATCGGTTCGTTGACCGCCGCGACGTCAAGAAGACGCTGCCGCTGCACACGGTTAACGGCGAGCCCTATTACATGGGCGTGTTCCTGGTGGGCGCCTACCAGGAGATCCTCGGCGACCTGCACAACCTGCTCGGCGACACTCACGCCGTACACGTGAGCCTCGACGCCAACGGCGAAGCACGACTCGATACGCTCATCAAGGGCGATACCGTGCGCGAAGTTCTGGACTACGTTGAGTTCGATGCAGAGATGCTGCTTGGAAAGCTCAGGACCGACGTCGAGTCAGCGGTGAGGGCGGGCCGGGTAGACTACGAAGGCGCCGGACGGCTGCTTCGATTCTACGAAGACGGCCTCCACGGCTACACCTACCTCGAGGGTTGAACGTTCGGAGGTTCGAGTGGTTCGAACGATCTAGCGATTCGAACGCCCCGAACGGTCCGAACCGCCCGCACGACCCTCCCGTCCTTCAAAAAATCGGCGACAGGCACGCTGGAACCGCTCGTTGAGTGGTCCCGCGATGGACGCCGGCACGGGCCCAAGCCGCGCCCACTGTGACTGCGCGCTGCGGATCTCCTGCTCAGCCGCACGCCACTTGATCTCCTCGACTTCGGCCGCGCTGCGCCCACCCTGGATGGTGTTCATGGCCAGGCGTTCGCGCAGCTGCTGGGCGAGCCGTTCGGTCGGGGTCATCTGCACAACAGGCTGGTGTGTGCCCTGGCCAAGGCCTTCGATCGCCTCGACCAGCTTCTCCATCCGCTTACGGGTGACCTCTGGATCCAGGTCGGTACCCGCGAACGCGACCGGCCACTTCTCCACCAGGCGTCCAAGGGCGCTGTGATATTTGACCGCCAGCTCCTGCTGGAGATGGCGTGGCAACTCCGGAGCCTTCTGCCACCGCGCGCGAGCGTCCTGCACGACTCCGCTCAGCGCGTCGGGCGCGGAAGAAGCGTCAGGGTCGCCGCTCACCAGGGCTTCGAGCTCACGAATCACGGCTTCGCGGGGCGCGGCCGTGGCCAGGAGCTGCAGCTGGTCGCGATGCTTATAGCGTTCGAAGAAGCGATCGCAGGCTTCACGGAAGCGCTGCCAGATGACCTCAGACTTGGTTTTCTTTACCGGGCCGATAGTCTTCCACTCCGACTGGAGCTTGCGCACCTGGGTAGCGGCGGCATCCCAGTCGGTTGATTCGACCAGAGCTTCGGCCGCGACACACAGGGCTTCTTTTCTCGCGAGGTTTGTCGTCCACTCTTCCTTGCGCTTCTTCAGATCGTCCTGACGCCTGGTGAAGAAGCGATCGCACGCAGCACGGAACCGCTCCCACGTGGCGCGCTCGTGCCCACGGGTCACGGGCCCGATCGACTTCCACTCGGTCTGCAGTGCCTGGATTGCGGTTGCCGTGCGCACCCAGTCGCTCGACGGCGCCAGGCCTTCTGCCTGTTCGCAGAGGGCGTTCTTTCTGGCCAGGTTTGCCCCGTACACCTCACGCTGCGCCGCGGCGTGCGCTGCGGTACGGACAAAGACCTCATCCTGCGCGGTCTTGAACCGCCGCCACATGACCTCGCCCTGTGCGCGCGGCACCAGGGCAACTTGCTTCCACCGCGCCTGGAGCTCCCGCATCCGTCGGCCCGCGACCTCGAGATCCTCAATCGCCTTGAGGCCCTCCATCTCACGGCAGAGCGTTTCCTGGACTTGCAGGTTGGCCCACCGCTGCCACTCGTCTGCTTCCCGGAGTTCCTGAAGCCGGGGACCGAGGACGTCCCGCGCCGCCTCGAGCCTCGATTGGATGTCCTGCCGGTCTTTCTTCGACGGCAGCGGCGCGCGTCCTTCGAGCGCCGCACGAATGTCGTTCAGCGCGCGTTCCGAGGCTTTGAGCGTGACCCGTTCGGCTGCGGCAAGGATCTCTACCTGCCGGCAGATCTGATTGAGCCGCCTGAGGTTGTCCTGCTCCTGCTTGGCGCGCGCGACACTCTGCTGCTGCTCCTGCTCCTCGAGCAGCGCAACGGAACGCTCCACCCGCTCGGCAGCCCCGGGGTTGGCGTCTCCGAACTCGCGAAGCACGTCGGCGTCGCGGCGGAGACCGCGCCAGCGGGCCACGATCTCATCGGGCGCCAGAGCTGACTGAATGAGCTGCTCGAGCTCGGTCGCAAGCGTGTCGAGCCGCCCACCCGCCGCGTCCGCCAGTTGCTGACGACGCTCGCGTTCGCTGAACTGCCGGCAGGCATCCTGGAAACGGCGCGTCAGAGATGCCGCATACTCGGATGGCATCGGCGGCAGGCTGTCCCAACGCACCTTCAGTTCTGCAATCCGATCGGCGGCATCCGCCCCGGATAAGGAGAGAATCTCGTCGCAGATGGCCACGCGGCTCGCCTGCTCGCGGGCGAGGGCCTCCGCGCGCTCCAGGTCGGCGACGCGCTCCTCGTCTCGGTGGGCAATCGCTTCCCGGACGGCTTCGGTCGCCGACTCGAACTGCTGGACGAGCGACGCATCCACCTCAACGTCTGCCTGGAGCTCGGCCCAGGCGAGTCGCGTTGCGGCCAGCGCCTCGCGGGCTTCCTCGGGTTC
>JABFSA010000002.1 GCA_013140775.1 Acidobacteriota bacterium
CCATTGAACTGCGTAATCGCCTTCTGCGCGTCCTCGTCGCTCGCCATTTCGACGAACGCAAACCCGCGTGCCCGTCCAGTCACGCGGTCGCGCATGACCGACACCGTTTCCACCTGACCCGCCTGCCCGAACAGTGATTCAAGATCCTGTTCAGCGGTCTCGTACGGAAGATTCCCAACGAACAGTTTGCGGCTCATCTCGCTTCTCCCGCGCCCTCGAGGAACGCATCATGCAAGCCGACGCCTCAGCTCGGGCGTGTGAGCGCAGGAGATGCGAGTCGGCAGTCTCGAATCAGATACGCGCAGTCGGCGGGCTCAGCTTCCGGCAGCGAGTTCAGGATACACCATTGTGCGACCCGCGGGCTGCTGTGGTAACCGCATGCTACGATGGCCCCCGCATGCGCGGCTTTCAGGGCTCAAAGTAGTGGTCGGGCCGCCCGAAGGTCTCCAGCGTCTCGACGAACTGGCCCACGACCTCTGGTGGAGCTGGACGCCCGACGCGCGTGCCCTGTTTCGGTCGCTCGACTACCCTCTCTGGCGACTCACCGCTCATAACCCGATCCGCATGCTGGATCAGATCGGCCCTCAAGCTCTGACCAGGGCCGCCGGCGATCCGACGTGGATGGCGCTGTTTCACCGCGTGCTCGAACAGCTCGACACGGCTCGCGCCGCGCGTCACACCTGGTTCGAGCGAACCTCTCAGGCACCCGCTGACAAAACGATCGCGTACTTTTCAGCCGAGTTCGCCCTGCACCAGTCCTTGCCCATCTACGCCGGAGGCCTCGGCGTGCTTGCCGGTGACCACTGCAAGGAAGCGAGCGATCTCGGGGTTCCCCTCGTCGGCGTCGGGTTCATGTACCCACAGGGCTACTTCCACCAGAACGTCACGGGGGATGGCTGGCAGGAGGAAACCTACGAAACGCTGCGATGGAAAGAAACCGCGATCGAGCCTGCGCTGACACCGGACGGGACACCGTGCGTCGCGGCGGTGCCGCTCGGCGAGCGCACCGTTCTTGCTGTCGTCTGGCGGGTCCGCGTGGGGCGCGTGACGCTGTACCTGCTGGACACCAACATCGAAGAAAACGCGCCGTGGGACCGCGATCTTTCAGCGCGCCTGTACGGAGGCGATCGCGAAACACGCCTGCAGCAGGAGATCGTTCTGGGCGTGGGCGGGGTCCGGGCTCTCAAGGCGCTCGGCATCCAGCCGGCCGTGTACCACCTCAATGAAGGGCACGCCGCATTCGTCGCGCTGCAGCGGATCCGCGACTTGTGCACGCAGGGCCGCACCTTCGACGCCGCGCTCGCCGAGGTGCGACGCTCAACGGTCTTCACGACACATACACCTGTTGCGGCCGGCCACGACGCCTTCCCGTTTTCGATGGTCGAAACGCATGTGGCTGGCGCGTGGGGCGAAATCGGAACCTTCAAGGATCAGTTCTTCGCACTCGCAAACCACGACAGCGGCGGCGGCCCTCTGTTCAACATGACGGCGCTCGCCATGCGAACGGCGGGCTCGATCAACGGTGTCAGCCAGCTGCATGGCGAGGTCACGAAACAGATGTGGCAATCCATCTGGCCGGACACCTCGTACGAACAGTTGCCCGTGCGATCGCTGACCAACGGCGTGCACGTCCCGACCTGGATGTCGTCCGAGATCGCGGAGCTGCTCGAAAAGCATCTCGGGTCGGACTGGCTGGAGCGTCATGACGATCCGGCCTTCTGCGACGCGGTGATGAACATCCCCGACGAAGAACTGTGGGCCTCGCGCCAGCTGCTCCGCGCCTTTCTCTTCAACTTCATCCGCGAGCGCGCGCGTGTTCGCTGGACGAACGAAGCGATTGCCGCTCCGCGGATCGTCGCTGCCGGCACGATGTTCGATCACAATACCTTGACGATTGGCTTCGCCCGGCGTTTCACCGCCTACAAGCGCCCCGAACTGATCTTCTCGGATCCGGACCGGCTCGCCGCGATCCTCAACGCCCGCGGCAAAGGCGTACAGATCCTCTTCGCGGGCAAGGCCCATCCGGCCGACGACGTGGGCAAGCATCACCTGCAGCACATCTACCAGCACGCACTCGACCGCAAGTTCGGTGGACGAATTGCCTTTGTCGAGGACTACGACCTTCATGTGGCCCACTTCCTCGTCCAGGGGTGCGACGTGTGGCTCAACACGCCGCGCAAGCCGCTCGAAGCCAGCGGCACGAGCGGGATGAAAGCCGCAATCAACGGCACACCGCACCTGTCGATTGGCGACGGATGGTGGGCCGAGGGATACACGGGAAACAACGGCTGGGTGATCGAGGGGCGCGCCGACGCCAACGATCATGGCGCGCAGGACTGGGCCGACGCACAGGCGTTGTACTCGCTCATCGAAGAGCAACTGGTGCCGACGTTCTACGACCGCGACCGCCAGGGCATTCCTCATCGATGGCTGCAGATCGTGAAACAGTCGATCCGCTCGGTGCTGCCCCGGTTCAGCGCACGCCGCATGGTCAAGGAGTACGTCCGCTCGATGTACCTGCCGGCCATGCAGGAACCCCTCGCAAAGTAGGCTCGCCATCGCGCCCCGTACAGGCGCGCCTTCGTGGGACAATGGGCTGAAATGGCACGCAAATCAGCCCTCGCCAAATCCAAGTGCGCCCTCTGCGGCGCCAAGGACGTGTCAGAGCCGCGCGGCGAAGAGAAGTACTGCCGCGACTGCTGGGAAAAGAAGATCGCCGTCGAGGAGATCGTCGCGCGCGAGTTCGCGCTCAAGCGGTACATCCGGGCTCACAGCGCGGAGAAATACCTGATCTATCACTCCACGATTAAGCGCCCCTGCGGGCAGATCATCGTGGTGGACGATGGCTACGATTTGTTTCTGACGCTCGTGCTGTACCCGAATTTCGGCTGGGACGAGAGCGCCTACCACCTCGACGGCGACCCTGAAGCGCGCTCTTTCGCCGAAATTCTCGTGGATGTGGTGGCGACGGAGGTGATCGAGCCGTGGGGTGGCGGCAAGTGGCACCTCGAGATTTTCAGGGCCGCCACGCCCGAACCTGAGGACTGGAACGGAGAAATGTAACGGCACTATAATCCCGGTGACGGGACGACGTTCCGCGACCCGTCTGGAGGACGTATTCATGAACCGTCAGAAAGTATCGCTGCTCGCGCTGTCCGGTGTCGTCGTCTTGATGACCGGTGTGGCGGCGGCGCAGGCGCCGACAGCAGCTCCAGCCGCGGGTGCCCAGCCAGCCGCGAGACCAAAACTTGTGGCTCCCGTTCGTGGCACGGCAGAGCTCGGCTATACCAAGCCAGTCGTGAAGAACGCGACGATCGGCGGCAAGTCCTTCGTTGTCACGACGATCCAGGTCAAGAACATGGCGAGCGGCGCGATCGCCGGCCTCAAGGTCGATGAGTTCTGGTACGACAAGGCCGGAAATCCCGTGACCGGCGACAACTACCGTCACCGCACGCCGCTTCTGCCTGGCGAGGTCATCACCATCACGCTCGAAACGCCGAGGGTGCCGACGATGGCTCGCAATCAGTACAACTTCACGCACGC
The DNA here is from genome assembly GCA_013140775.1 of Acidobacteriota bacterium. Lineage (GTDB taxonomy): Bacteria > Acidobacteriota > Vicinamibacteria > Vicinamibacterales > UBA2999 > JABFSA01. Next base: position 3,544 of record JABFSA010000002.1, read on the forward strand.
CAACGGCGAGATCAAGACCACGCTGCAGCCGAAGCTGTAGTTCCTGATCTCCGGTTGCGCCAGACCGAGCCGGGCCATCGAGGCTCGGCCGGGCTCTCCTTCTTTACCTCACCCGCACAATCACGTCGCGACCGAGCGGCTGCTGATCGGCTTTCTCCGCACGAGACCGCCCTTCGACCCTGAGCACGTAGGTGCCAGGCGCGATGTTCTGGAGCGGGATCTGGTGGCCGTAACCAAAGCCGCCGCTGGCGCCCTGCAGATCCGCCGATGAGCGCTCTTCCCGGTTTTCATACACCACACGGCCGTCCTCGGCCCGTAGTGTGGTGGACATGTCAAACATGTGCGTGGGCGCGCCCTGGATGTTTTCGTAGAACTCGGCAAAGAGCGCGAGCACGTCGTTACGCTGGAACTCCCGCACCGTGCTCGCAGGGCCAGGCAGAAAGTCCTTGAGTGGGTCCTTGGGTCGTACCGTGGGCGTGGCAGCACCGGATGCCGATGTCAGCGATACCCCGCTCATCGAGAGGCCGGTCCTACGGAAGTCCGGTACCTCGAGGTCATAGAGCACGCTGCCCGATCGGGCGCCTCCCTGATCCGCGACCGCGGCACGCAACTGATACCGGCCTGGAGGAAGAGTGATCTCCGACAGCACCCGAAAGCCGCGCTGCCGGGCTATCGCCAGGGTCTCAGGCTTGAGCTCGAGGGTGACGACATGGCGGCTGCCGGGACGGATCGTGCCTGCCTGATCAACGGAGGAGAACACCACCTCGAGACGGTTGTTGAAGGTGCCGTTCTTCTCTGCGAAATTCAGACCATCGAGACGCAGTTCGAGCGATAGCGCGACCGCAGCGTCGGGCGGGGTTCCCTTGTAGGCCGCCGCGAACATCGTCAACGGAATGCCTGAGAGGGGAATCGGACTATTGAGAGCCGTCGTCGCAGCGGGGCTCATCGACTCGCCGTTCGCCGACGTCACCGCCGGCTTGGCGGCTGGCGCGCGGCCGCGTGGCGCGACGTAGCCCCTGCGTGCACGCACCTGGAGCCCCGGACGCTTCACCCGCACATCGAGCGTGCGAAAGCGTCCGTCGCGCTGGTCGTTGCTCGGGTAGTACCCGAGCACGTAGTAGACGCTGTTCTCTCGAACGATCCGTGCGAATGCTTCCGAAAGGTCGTTCCGATTGACGGCCGCAAATCCGCCAGTTTCATCGGCCAGTACCTGCAGGCTCTGTTGAGACAGACGAAGGGAGCCCTGCAGCGATCCCGTGACTGAAAATTGTGACGGCGTGATGTCGGCCGGCGTGCCTCCCACCTCAATGGCCTCATCGAACGCAGTCAGCCCGCGCGGATCCAGTGCATAGATGGCGACGTTTCCGCGAGTGGCGGCGGCCACGGTGTCGCGCGTCTGCTGCAGGATGATTCCCGCTGACGAGTTGGCGAAGACGTCGTGGACGTCGTAGCTGATGCCCTCGCTGACGAGGAGAATGCTCTTTCGCCGGCCGCGGATGCCTTCCATGAACTCGGCAAGCTTCTGCACCAGGGTGAGCGTGTTCCGCGCGTTCTGTGCACGTTCGAACTCAAGTGGATCCGCTGGAATGCCTGACAGGTCCGAGGGGTTTCTCGCGCCAGACCCCGTCGAACCGGTCGCGAATTCACCTGGAGGTCTGTTGTTCAACGCGTCGTTGATCTCGAGCGCCTCAGACCGAAGATTGCGGCCAGAGAATCTGTCGATGGCCGCGAGCAGCAGCCGCGTGTTGTTCGTGAACTCCTGTCCCGCATTGGTGCGCCCGCTCGTGTAGACGACCGCCGCGAGATCGTTGGTACCGAAGCGCTGCTCGATGAACTCCCGCAGCGCCCGCTGGACTCTCGGAGTGTTCGTGAACCTCGTGTGCAGGTCGTCGAGCACGATCGTGTAGATCCGGCCTTCTGCGGCGGTGTTCGATTCAACGTCAGGCTCAATCGGTGCGTTCGCGAACAGCGGCCGTTCCGGCCGCTCGATTGGCAGGTTCACCGTCGAGAACGCGGTGACCTTTTGTGGCCGCCCGTTCTCACGAACCTCGAAATCGTCAAGCGTCAGGTCGGTGACGAGGTTGCCCTGGCTGTCGGTCACAACGGCATCGACCTCGACGTAGTTGACCTCCAGACGAAAGGTCGGTGGCGGCGTGTCGGGCGAGCTTCCGGGAGACGGCTGCTGCGCCGCAATCGTCAATGTGCACAGGACAAGGAGACCGATGCCGGAAAAAATACGTCTCTGCATGGCTGACACCTAATGAATCTCTGGATTATACGGGGACCGACTTTCGCTGGAGGGCGGGCGTCTGACAATGCGAAGGCCCGGCTCGATGGCGCCCAAACAGTCAGCAAGCCGCACTTATACTGGAGTTTATGGCGCTCGACATCCCTGAAATCCAGCGCGCGCTTCGTGCCGGCGGCCTGGACGGCTGGCTGCTCTACGACTTTCACGGGTCAAACCCCATCGCGGCACGTCTGGCAGGGCTCACCGGCGGCGGGGTGATGACGACGCGCCGGTGGTACTACCTGATTCCGGCAGAAGGCCCACCGCGTGGCATCGTGCACGCGATCGAGAGGCACAACCTCGATGCGCTTCCAGGTTTGCGCATTGTCTATGCGAGCCACGATCAGCTCGATGCGGCGTTGACCACTGTGCTCGGCGGCTGCGCCCGCATCGCCATGGAGTACTCGCCAGGTTGCGCCATTCCGTATCTGTCGCGTGTCGATGCAGGGACGGCAGAGGCCGTGCGCCAGCGCGGCGTGGACATCGTGTCGTCCGGCGATCTCGTGCAGCAGTTCGAAGCATCCTGGAACTCGGCCCAACTCGCCTCGCATGTCGCGGCCTCCGACGCCCTCTATCGCATCAAGGACCGGGCGTTTGCGGCCGTGCGCATCGCGCTGCAGGACAGAGTCCCACAGACCGAATACGACCTGCAGCAGCAGATGGTGGGATGGTTTGGCGAGGAAGGCCTGGTGAGCGATTCGCCGCCCGTGGTGGCGATCGGGGCAAACGCCGGCAACCCTCATTACCTGCCGACTGCGGAACGTTGTTCAGCCCTGATACCGGAACAGGTGCTCCTCCTCGATCTCTGGGGAAAGCGTGCAGAGACCGGTGCCGTTTTTGCAGATATCACGTGGGTGGGCTTCACGGGTGAGCGCGTCCCAGAGGAGCCGGCTCGGGCCTTTCAAGCGATCGCCGCCGCCCGCGACGCCGCCGTCGCGCTCGTCGAGGAGGCGGCACGGGCAGGTCGTGATTTGCGTGGCTGGGAAGTCGATCGGACGGCGAGGACCGTGCTCGAAGAGGCAGGATTCGCAAATCACATCCTGCACCGGACGGGGCACAGCCTGGGTGAACAGGTGCACGGCAACGGGGTGCACCTCGACGATTACGAAACGCACGACGACCGCCGGCTCCTGCCCGGCGCGGGGTTCACCATCGAGCCGGGCCTGTATTTCGAGAGTTTTGGCGTCCGCACCGAGATCAACATGTTTCTGGGGGATCGAGAGGCTCTGGTGACGGGGCCTCGCCAGGCTGCGATAATGACTTTGGGGAATTCGTAACTGTCTGTGAGGATGTTGCTCATGTCCAACCGCAAGACGACCTTTTTTTACGCCCTGCTCATTGCCGTGGCGTCGTTGGCTGTCGGCATGGTGATCGCGTCGAGGCTGGGCATGTCGCCCACGTCCACGGCACAGACCGTGGCGCCGCCCATGAACAGCGCGCCGCTCAACGGTCCTCTGACGGCAGGCATGTTCCGCGACATCGCCAAGTCGGTCTCGCCCACGGTGGTCAACATCCGAACCGAATCGCGGCAGCGCGCACAGGATCTCTCCGACTTCTTCGGAGGGGGCGGTGGTGGAGGGGGCGATCTCTTCGAGCGGTTCTTTGGCCAGCCCAACCCCAATCAACGAACGCCGCAACAGCAGCAGCAGCCGCGCGAGCAGGTTGTACAGGCAGCCGGCACGGGCTTCATCATCGACAAGGCCGGATACATCCTCACCAACAACCATGTCGTTGAAGGTGCAACAAAAATCGTGGTCTCGCTTTACGGTGAGGATTCTGATCAGGAATATGCCGCACGGATCGTGGGACGCGACCCGCTGACCGACAGCGCGCTGATTGAACTGACGGAAAAACCCAACCATACGCTGCCGGAAGTGAAGTTCGGCGATTCCACACAGATCCTGCCGGGCGATTTCGTCATGGCGATCGGCAACCCCTTCGGTCTGGCGCACACGGTCAGCGTCGGCATCATCAGCGCGGTCGAGCGTCCGTTCCCGGTGTCGGAAGGCCGGTCCCAGCAGGTGCTCCAGACGGACGCCGCCATCAACCCGGGTAATTCGGGCGGCCCTCTCCTGAACCTCAGAGGTGAGGTCGTGGGGATCAACACGGCGATCATCAGCGGCCCCCAGCAGCAGGGGAACGTGGGGATTGGCTTTGCCATCCCGATCAACATCGTTCGCGAGCTGCTGCCGCAGCTTCGGGCCGGCAAGATCACGCGCGGACGGATTGGCGTTGGCATCGGACCCATCCCGCTCGACGCGGTGGACGAGTTCGGGTTGAAGGATCGCAACGGCGCGGTCGTGCTCAACCTCGCACCCGGAGGCGCCGCCGCCAAAGCGGGCATCGAACCCGGAGACGTCATCGTGGGTTACAACGGCAAGCCCATCAGGAACCGCGACGAACTCGTGGGGCTCGTCACGGCCACCAAGCCGGGCACGACGGTGCCGGTCCGTCTCGTCCGCGATCGCCAGGAGCGGACGGTCAGTGTGACCGTCGAGGAACTCGACCTTGAAACGGAATCCGCGGCGCTGAGATCAGACAACCGCGGCGGCGGCACCACGCCACAAGAAGAAACGAGCAGCGGCTTCGGTCTGACGCTCGGCAACATCACGCCTCAGGTGGCGCAGCAGCTTCGGCTCGATCGTGGCATCGAGGGCGCGGTCATCACGGCAGTCGAGCCGGGGAGCCCCGCGGCGCGCGCCGGAATGGCGGCTGGAGATGTCATCGTGCGCGTCGGGCGCGAGGCGGTCCAGTCGGCCGCGGAGGCCAGCCGGTCTCTCGGTGCTATTCAGTCTGGAGGGACCGCGTTCCTCCGCATCCTGCGAAACGGGCAGGAAACGTTCGTAGCCGTCACCAAGGAGTAAGGGCACACTCCTCATCACGAAACTCCCTGGAGCCTGTCGCCGTTTGTGGTAGAACAGGGCCTCCAGGGAGGGTCGCCCGTGACGTTGATGGTCGAGCGCGAGGTCAAACTCCGGTTCGAGAACCCTGATGAAGCCCGTGCCGCGATTCTTGCGGCGGGGGCCGCTCCCCTGCGCTGCCGGCGCCTCCAGGAAGACGCCCTTTTCGACACCGACGACGAAACGCTGAGACGCCGGCGCTGCGTTCTGCGCGTTCGCACGGAGGCAGGCAAGAGTCTGCTGACATTCAAAGGACCCGTGCAGCCTGGAACGATGAAGATCCGCGACGAATTCGAGACCGTCGTCGCCGACGGCGCGGTCCTGCGCCGGGTACTGGAAGAACTCGGCATGCACGTCTGGTTTCGCTACGAAAAGTATCGCGAAGAGTACGCCGCGGAGGACGTCACCATCGCGATCGACGAAACTCCAGTCGGGACGTACGTCGAGATTGAAGGTGGCGAAGAGGGGATCGAAGCCATGACGCGGGCGCTCGGTCGCTCGAGCGCTGACTTCATCCTCGACTCCTATCGCGGTCTGTTCATCCAGCACCGGGAAAAACACGGGGCCAACGGCGCCCACATGGTTTTTCCGGAGGAATGATCCCATCGCTCATCCTGACAGCCGGCATGGCCACTCGCCTGCGCCCGCTGTCACTCGTCCGCGCCAAGGCGGTGCTGCCGGTGGCGGGTCAGCCACTTGTGAGACGAATCCTCATGCAGTGTCGAGCCGCAGGCATCACGGACGCGGTCTTGAACCTGCACCACCTTCCCCACACCATCACGCGCGTCCTGGGCGACGGAGCTGAACTCGACATGCGAGTGCGCTACTCCTGGGAGCAGCCACTGTTAGGGTCTGCGGGAGGACCGCGTCGCGCCCTGCCCCTGCTCGATGCGCCCACGTTTCTCATTGCCAACGGCGACACGCTGACTGACGCGGACATCCCCTCGCTCATCGCATCACATCAGCGCTCGGGCGCGATGGTGACGCTCGCAGTCACAAGGAACCCCAATCCCCGCAAGTACGGCGGTATCGCCGCGTCCGCAGACGGATCGATGACGGGTGTCGTCACGGCAGGATCCACCGAGACGTCCTGGCATTTCGTCGGCCTGCAGGTGGCCAACAGCGAATCGTTCGCGTCGCTCGAATACGGAGTGCCGTACGAGTCTGTGAAAGCGCTGTATCCCTCACTGATTGCTGCGCGACCTGGTTCCGTCCGTGTGCATCTGTGCGAACCGCAGTTTTTCGACATCGGCACTCCGGACGACTACCTCCGCACGTCGTTGCTCATCGCACGCAGCGAAGGGGTGTCGTGCCACGGCAGACGGCCTCGGATCCATGACACTGCCCGCGTGACCGACTCGGTCCTGTGGGACGATGTGGAGGTAGGTGCCGGCGCGACACTTCACGAATGCATCGTCACCGACGGTGTACGCGTGCCACAGGGCACGTCCTGGAATCGTGTGACGATGCGAGTGGCGGACGAAGATCTGGCCTCATGCGAGGATCGAGTCGGAGACGTCGCGGTGGCGTCTTTATAAACAGGCCCCTCGGCGGAAATAGACCTCATGAGCAGTGCTCTCGCGCCAGACGGAACGGATGTTCGCACCAGGATTGACCAGTTCCTGGCGGATGCCGGCCTCGTGTCCCAGAAACCCAATGTCGTTCCGCTGACGGGCGACGCGTCGGATCGACGGTACTTTCGAGTGTTGATGCAGGACGCACCCTCGCAGGTGTTGTCCGTGCATTCGGGCGCACTCGAGTTCTCCCGGTCGCCCTTCGTGAACGTGGCTCGCCTGCTCGATGCCATGCGTCTGCCCGTGCCACGGATCCTTGGCCACTCAGACGAGCTCGGCATCCTTGCGCTCGAGGATCTCGGCGACGTCACCCTGCAGGCGCATCTTGGCGCCGCCTCTGCCGACGAGCACACCGCGCTCTATCGGGAGGCGGTCAGCCTCATCTGGGACATGCAACACCGTGCGCGCGAACATGCGTCGGAGGACTACGTTCCGTTTGGAATTTCGTTCGATGTGGCCAAGCTGACGTGGGAGCTCGAGTACTTCACGAAGCACTTTCTCGAGGCCTACCGGGGCGCACGCGTGACCGATCCTCAGCGGGCTGCGCTGGCTGACGAGTTCGCGGCGATCACCGAGGAGCTCTCGTCCGAGCCGCGTGTGCTCTGCCATCGCGACTACCACAGTCGAAACCTGATGTATCACCGCGGCCGTCTGCACATCATCGATTTCCAGGATGCCCGCATGGGGCCTGATACGTACGATCTCGTGTCACTGCTGCGCGACTCGTATGTGGATTTCGACACCGCGCAGGTGGAGGGATTGATAGCCTGGTTCCTCGCCCAGCGCGGAGCCTCGGAGGCTGACGATCGTGACTTCCGACGCCGCTTCGACCTCATGGCGCTCCAGAGAAATCTGAAAGCCCTGGGCACGTTCGGTTTTCAAACGACGTCACGTCACAATCCCGTCTACATCCAGTACATTCCACGGACGCTCGCCTACGTCCGCGACAACCTCTCGCGGTACCCACGGTTCGGGAATCTTCGCGACCTGCTCGCCGAGCACCTTCTCGAGCTTCGGTAGAGCGCCATGGCTGACCAGCGTTTCGGGATCTCGACGCATCTGTTCCACGATCAGCGGCTCTCGCACGAGCACCTCGCCACGTTCGCCCGTGCCGGGTTCCATGCGATCGAGCTCTTCGCCACGCGCGCGCACTTCGACTACGAGGACGCGCACGCGATCGACGAACTGGCCGGGTGGCTTCAAGAGAGTGGCGTGTCGCTTCACTCGATGCACGCACCGATCTACGAAGCCGGGCCGAAAGGTCAGACCATTGGATCGCTGTCCACGGCGTCGGGGGACGAACGAAGACGGAATGCCGCGGTCGATGCCACGTGCACGGCGCTTCAGGTCGCCCGGTCTATCCCGTTTCGGTTCCTGGTCGTGCACCTTGGCGTCGTCGGCAAGGACGTGTCACCGCAGGACAATCGAGCGGACGCCGCCCGGCGGAGTCTGGAAGCGATCGTCGAGACCGCGTCGCTGAGCGGGGTCCGCGTGGCGGTGGAAGTCATTCCGAATGCACTATCGGACTCGCCCGCCCTGGTGAGGCTGATCGAAGAGGACCTCGAGGGAGCAGACATCGGAATCTGTCTCGACTACGGCCACGCACATCTGATGGGCGACCTGGGCGACGGCATCGAGACCATCTCAGGGCATCTCTGGACCACCCATGTGCACGACAATCGCGGCCGTCTCGATGAGCATCTGGTGCCGTACGCGGGTACCATCAACTGGGATGCGGCGATGATGGAAACGCAGAAGATCGGTTACGAAGGCGTGTTGATGTTTGAAGTCGCCGGTCACGGCAACCCGTCCGACGTGCTCGACCGTACGGTGAAGGCGCGCGCACGGCTCGAGAAGACGCTCATCACGTTCTGACCTCAGACTTATGCTCTCGACCATTCACGACGTGTCCACTCAGGTGGGTCAGGAGGTCACTCTCAGGGGGTGGCTCCACAATCGCCGCTCGAGCGGAAAGATCCACTTCCTGATCGTACGCGACGGCACCGGCTTCATTCAGGCGGTGATGTCCAAGGCTGTCATCGGTGATGAGGCGTTCGCGCGAGCGGGACACCTCTCACAGGAAACCTCGCTGTCGATCACCGGCACGGTGCGCGCTGACGCGCGCGCGAAGGGCGGATACGAAATCGACGTCGCGGGGATCGAAGTGCATGGCGAAGCACACGACTACCCCATCACGCCCAAAGAGCATGGCGTTGACTTTCTTCTCGATCGACGCCACCTCTGGATCCGTGCGGAGCGTCAGACGGCGATCCTGCGAGTCCGGCACGAAGTGATCGATGCCGTCCGCGACTTCTTCAACAGCCGCGGTTTCATCCTCTGCGACACACCCGTGTTCACGCCCGCGGCCTGTGAGGGAACGACGACACTGTTTCCTGTTCAGTACTTCGAGGAGACGACGGCGTACCTGACGCAGAGCGGACAGCTCTACAACGAAGCCAACGCGATGGCGCTTGGCAAGGTCTATTGCTTCGGGCCGACATTTCGCGCCGAGAAATCGAAGACGCGCCGGCATCTCACGGAATTCTGGATGGTCGAGCCTGAGATGGCGTACGCCGACCTCAACGACGTGATCGCGCTGGCCGAAGGATTGATTGCGAGCGTCGTGGCACGCGTGCTCGACCGCCGCGCGGCCGAACTGCGGTTGCTCGAGCGCGACACGGCGAAGCTCGAAGCGGTGACGACGCCGTTCCCGCGCATCACCTATGACGAAGCCGCACGTATCCTTCGCGAGAAGGGCCAGCCATTCGAGTACGGCACGGATCTCGGCGGCACGGACGAGACCGTCCTGTCCGAGCATTTCGACCGTCCCGTGTGTGTCACCCACTACCCGGGTTCGGTGAAAGCGTTCTACATGAAGCCGGATCCAGAGCAGCCCGACAAAGCCCTCTGCGTGGATGTCCTGGCGCCCGAGGGCTACGGCGAAATCATCGGCGGAGGACAGCGCCTGGACGATTTCGACCTCCTGCTCCAGCGCATCAGGGAGCACGGCCTGCCGGAAGAAGCATTCCAGTGGTACCTCGATCTGCGCCGGTACGGAACGGTGCCCCACGGTGGCTTCGGCATGGGCATCGAACGCTGCGTCGCCTGGATCTGTAAACTGGAACACGTGCGCGAGACTATTCCGTACCCGCGCATGCTTTACCGCCTGTATCCGTAGTAATCCATGAAAATTGGCATGATCTCCCTCGGGTGCCCGAAGAACCTCGTTGATTCCGAGGTGATGCTCGGGCTGGCCCAGCAGGCCGGTCATCAGCTGACCCGCGACGCCGCCGAGGCCGATGTATTGGTCGTCAACACCTGCGCGTTCATCGACAAGGCCAAGCAGGAATCGATCGATGCCATCCTGGAGATGGCGGAGCACAAGAAGCAGGGCCGGTGCAAAAGCCTGGTGGTCGCAGGATGCATGGCCGAGCGTTATCGTGCGGAGCTTCTGGAGCAGATTCCGGAGATCGACGCGGTCATCGGGACTGGCGAGGTGCCGCGGATCGTCGATCTGCTCGGGGCTCGGGACTCTGGCGTTGACACTCGGGGCCCGGGATTCGGGATTCGGGATTCGAAGAACGGCGCTCAGACGGTCCCACTGCTGCGATCCAATGGCGAGGCCATCGACATGGGCGGACAGGTGCCTGCGGTCATGGAGAGCGCCGGCCTCCCGACCTACATCTACGACGCCGACACTCCGCGGCTCCTCGCCACTCCGCGGCACTACGCCTATCTGAAAATCGCCGAAGGCTGCGACTACAAGTGCGCCTTCTGCATCATCCCGACGCTGCGCGGCCATTACCGCAGTCGAACACCGCAGTCGATCCTCCAGGAAGCGCGGATGCTTGCGGCCGGGGGCGTGAAGGAACTCCTGCTCATTTCGCAGGACACGAGTTTCTACGGCGTCGATCGCGGCGAACGAGGCGCCCTGGCACATCTGCTTCGATCCCTCAACACCGTTGACGGCCTCGAATGGATCCGCATGTTGTACCTCTACCCCACCACGATCGGCGACGATGTGCTCGAGGCGATGGCGGAGAGCGAGAAGGTCTGCAAATACATTGATTTACCCCTGCAGCACGCCTCCGATGCGGTCTTGAAGCGGATGAAGCGGCCAGGAACCCGCGCGAGCTACGAACGCCTGCTGGCGCGCATGAGAAGCCGGATGCCAGGTGTCGCCCTTCGAACGACCTTCATCGTGGGCTTCCCCGGTGAGACGGAGGAGGATTTCGCGGAGCTGCAGGCATTCGTAGGCGAGATGCAGTTCGACCACCTTGGGGTATTCACGTATTCCCATGAGGAGGGCACCTCGGCTCGAAGCCTCCCGGACGATGTCCCTGCGCAGGTGAAGCGCCGACGCCAGGCGCGGCTGATGGCCATGCAGAAAAAAATCGTCGCACGCGCACAGGCGGCGCGCGTTGGCGAACGTGTTCGGGTGCTCGTGGACGGCCCCTCGGAGGAACAGGAACTGGTGCTTCGCGGCCGGCTCGAAACGCAGGCCCCGGATATCGATTCGCTGGTCTATCTCACCGAATGCGACGTCGAACGCGTCCCATCGGGAGCCTTTCTCAACGCGGAGATCGTCGGCAGCAGGGGCTACGACCTTCTCGCGCGCCCTCTGGACTACACCACCTGACAGGTCAGCGCCGCTGACAGGAACAACCGGTAAAGGCGGGACGATTCGTGGCTTCGTCTCGCTGGTCGCGGCCCATTTCGTGTGATAGGCTTGAAGGTCGTCACCTAGGCGGAGGAGTACTCCAAGTGGGCTCGTGCCCACTTTTTCTATTTAGAGATGGAGCCGCTGGCGCAAATCCGGGCCATCGCTGAACGCGTCGCCAGATCGCGTGGTCTTGAGATCTGGGACATTGTCAGTCGTCGAGAGATGACCGGGCACGTGGTGCGGGTATTTATCGACCGGCCGGGGCCGGCGGCAACATCGGAGGAGAGCGTCAGTATTCAGGACTGCGAGCAGGTCAACCGCGAGATCAGCACGATTCTCGACGTTGAGGACCCGCTTCCGTTCGCGTACACGCTTGAAGTGTCGTCTCCAGGGCTGGACCGTCCGTTGCGGCAAGCTGCCGACTACGATCGGTTCGTCGGAAGGTTGGCCAAAGTGGTGGTCCGGGAAGCGGTGGACAACCAGAAGGCGTTCGAGGGGCGGTTGCGCGGCGTTGATGACGGGGATGTGCTTCTCGAGGCGCCGAACAGACGGCTGCACCGGCTGCCGTTGCGTCTGATCACCCGGGGCCGTCTGGAAGTTGAATTCTGAGATTGCCGGAGGCTTTTCAGGTTCCGGGAGCGGACACATGCAGAACCCGTTGATGCAGACAATCGAGGCGCTCGCGAAGGAAAAAGGCATCGAGGCCGACACCATCATTACGGCCATCGAAGACGCCGTCCTCACCGCGTCGCGCAAGTACTACAAGACCAACGAGAACATGAAGACCCGTTTCAACCCCGAAACGGGCCAGGTGGATCTGTTCGCGATCAAGCACATCGTCTCCGACGTTGACGATCCCGCCACTCAGATCTCGCTCAAGGAAGCCCAGGAGCTCTACGGCGGCGAGGCGGAAGTCGATATGGAGATCGAGTTCCCCAAGCGGACCGATGTCCTCGGCCGCATTGCCGCCCAGACCGCCAAGCAGGTGATCTTCCAGAAGGTCCGCGAGGCCGAGCGGGAGAACATCTTCGCCGAGTACAACCAGCGCGTCGGTGAGGTCATCAACAGCACGGTCAAGCGCTTCGAGAATGGTGATCTCGTCGTCGAGATCGGCCGCGTCGAAGCGGCCCTGCCCCGCAAGGAACAGTCCCGGGCTGAAAGCTATACGCCCGGCGAGCGCATCCGCGCGGTGATCAAGGGTGTCAATCGCGGCGCCAAGGGACCCCAGATCGTGCTCTCGCGGACGGATCCCGCGCTCCTCATCAAGCTGTTCGAACAGGAAGTTCCCGAGATTTATGACGGCACCGTCATCATTCGCGGCGCGGTTCGCGAAGCCGGTGACCGGGCAAAGGTGGCCGTCTATTCGCGCGAACGCGACGTGGACCCGGTGGGTGCGTGTGTGGGCATGAAAGGCACACGTGTCCAGGCCATCATCCGCGAGCTCCGCGGTGAGAAGATAGACATCGTCGAGTGGTCTGACGACCCGGTGCTCTTCGTGACGAACGCACTGAGCCCCGCAAAGGTGCAGCGCGTGTCGATCGTCGATGAGGCGGATCGAGTCATGGAAGTCGTCGTCGAAGACAAACAGTTGTCATTGGCGATCGGCAAGAAGGGCCAAAATGTCCGGCTGGCCGCAAAGCTGACCGGTTGGCGCATCGACATCAAGAGCGAAGAAGAGAAGCGCCGCGAGGTCGAAGCGCAGTTCGGAGCCCTCGAGCTCGGCGAGGGATCCGAGAGCGCGGACGAGTCCGCTCCGGCAGCCGATGATGCCTCTGACACACCGGCAGCGGCAGCGGAAGCTGCTGAGTCGGCGGCCGTTGGTGGCAGTGAAGAAGAACAGCAATAAACGGTTCTAAAGACAAGGGACGCATTTGGCAACAGTTCGGATTTACAAGGTCGCGGAGCTGCTGGGCACGACGAGCCAGGAGGTTCTTGCCCTGCTGAAGCGCGATCACGGCATCGAACTGAAGAGCGCCTCGAGTTCTCTCGAGGAGGTCGTCGCTCGCTCCTTCGTCGAGCGACTTGCGCGTCAGCGCGGCGTGGCGTTGCCGAGTGGCGACATGTTCGCGGACACGCCGGTGCCAGCCAAGGGTGGCAAGAAGGCGCCCGTTGCCAAGAAGGCCGAGCCCCCCAAGCCAGCCGCTCCAACGCTTGGTCCGCCGCGCCTGGTCAAGATTGTCAAGCCGCTGACATCGGCCGCGCCGCTGGACTTCGTGCCCGACGTGATGGAAGAGCCGGTGATAGCCGAGCCGGAAGTCGCGGAGGAGCCAGACGTCCCAGTCGTCGCCGCCGCGCCAGAACCAGCGCCAGTCGTCGAAGAAGTCGCTCCGGAGCCAGTGCCCGTGGCCGTGCGCGAAGAGCCTCCTCCGGTCGTTCAGGAGCCTCCTCCAGCAGCACCCGTCCAGCCGCCTCCGGCGCCACCGCAAGGTCGCTTCGTGCCGCCGACCCTCAGACTCCGCATCGAGGAGCCAGGTCAGACGCCGCAACCCGCGCGACCACTCGCCCCTGCGAAGCGGCCACAGATTGGCCAGCAGCGCATGGTGAAACCCGCGGCTCCCGCGCCGCCTGTAGCGGCAAGACCGGCAACTCCACCTCCCCCGGGAGGAAGACCGCCGGTCCCCGGTGCACCACGTCCGGCCTATCCCGGTCCGCCACGACCGACGACACCAAGCATGCTCGGCGGCCCCCGGCCGCTGCCGGCGCAGCCAGTTCGCCCGGCGCAGCCGCCTGGAACACGACCCGGCATGCCGCCGCCGCGTCCGCCGTTTCCTCCACGCCCGCCGTTTGGCCAGCATCGTCCGGGCCAGCGTCCCGTGCAGACGCGTCGCGAGCGTCCGTCGGCGCCGACGACCCCGAGTCAGCCGATGGCCCCTCCTCCGCTCACGCGCACGATCACGCTGGCGGAAGGCATGACGGTGAAGGACCTCGCCGACAAGCTTGACGTGCGAGTCAAGGACGTTCTGGCCAAGCTCCTGATGAAGCGCGTGATGTTGACGATCAACAGCACGCTCGACATCGAGAGGGCCAAGGAAATCGCCCGCGAGTTCGGCGCCGAAGTCGAGATGCGAAGCTTCGAGGAAGAGCTCGTCTCGGCAGAAGTGGAAGACGTCAAGCCTGAGGACGTGCAGCAACGCGCTCCGGTCGTCACGGTCATGGGTCACGTGGACCACGGCAAGACGTCGCTGCTCGACGCGATCAGGGAAACCCGGGTCGCCGAACGCGAGGCCGGTGGCATCACGCAGCACATTGGCGCGTACCACGTTGATGTCGGCTCCGGGCGCAGCGTCGTGTTCCTCGACACCCCTGGTCACGCGGCGTTCACACTCATGCGTGCGCGCGGCGCCAAGGTGACCGACGTCGTGGTGCTGGTTGTCGCGGCGGACGACGGTGTGATGCCGCAGACGCGCGAGGCCATCGATCATGCCAAAGCGGCAAACGTGCCGATCGTCGTCGCCATCAACAAGATAGACAAGCCAGGCGCGAATCCCGACAACGTCAAGCGGGAACTGGCAGAGCTGAATCTCGTGCCGGAAGACTGGGGTGGCAACACCGTGATGGTGCCGGTCTCGGCCAAGAAGCGCCAGAACCTGGAACAGCTCCTCGAGATGATCCTGCTCTCGAGCGACATCCTGGAACTGAAAGCGAATCCACGACGGCCGGCGTCTGGCACCGTCCTCGAAGCCAAGCTCGATCGGGGCCGTGGCCCTGTCGCAACGGTCCTCGTGCAGGACGGTACGCTCAGTGTTGGCGACAACTTCATTGCCGGACCTGTCGTGGGCCGCGTGCGTGCCCTTATCGATGATCGCGGACGGCCGGTGAAATCGGCTGGCCCATCAACGCCAGTCGAAGTGCTCGGCCTGACGAGTCTTCCGCAGAATGGCGATCCGTTCCAGACCGTTGCGGATCCAGCCAAGGCGCGGCAGATTGCGACCTTCCGGCAGACGAAGGCGAAGGAGCGCGCGCTCGGCGCCAAGGGCGGCCGCCTGACGCTCGAATCGCTGAAGGAGCAGATCGCGGAAGGCGGCATCAAGGAACTGCCGATCATCGTGAAGGCCGACGTGCAGGGGTCGGCGGAAGTCCTCTCAGACACACTCGCGAAGCTGTCAGACGAGAAGGTCAAGATTCGGATCATCCTGTCCGGCGTCGGCGCCATCAACGAGTCGGACGTGCTGCTCGCCTCGGCGTCGAACGCGATCGTCATCGGCTTCAACGTCCGCCCCGATCGCAATGCCGCTGATGTCGCGGAGCGCGAGGAAGTTGACGTCCGGCTGCACTCCGTCATCTACAACGTCACGGACGAAATCAAGAAGGGCATGGAAGGCATGCTCGATCCAACCTTCAAGGAGGTTCGGATCGGCACCGCAGAAGTCCGTGAAGTCTTCAAGGTGCCAAAGATCGGGGCTATTGCGGGCTGCCTCGTGACCAGCGGCCGCATTACCCGCGCCGGGGAAACCAAAGCGCGCCTTCTGCGAGACAACGTCGTCATTCACGAAGGACGCATCGGCTCGTTGCGCCGCTTCAAGGACGATGTCTCGGAGGTCAAGTCCGGGTTGGAGTGCGGCATCAGCCTCGATCGCTACAACGACATCAAGGCCGGCGATCTGATCGAGGTGTTCACGATGGAGCGCGTCGCGGCCACCGCGTAACACCGCGTTCGGATCGAACATTCCGAACGGACTTCATCATGGCTCAAGGCTTTCGCCCCGATCGCGTAGGGGATCAGATCCGCGAGGAGCTGAGTGAGATGCTGGCCAGAGGCCAGGTCCACGACCCCGGCATCGGTTTTATCACGCTGACTCACGTCAAAGTCTCCGCTGACCTGCAGGTGGCGCAGGTCTACTACACGACGCTCGGGGATGCCGCCGCCCGGCGCAAGACCCAACAGGCACTCGAACGAGCCACACCGTACCTCCGGCGTCAGATCGGCAGCCGTGTCAGGCTGCGTCGGGTGCCCGAGATGGAATTCCGTTTCGACGAAGCCGTCCAGCACCAGGATCGGATCGAACAGATACTGCGCGATCTCAAGCAGGAAGACGCGCGCCGCGCCGAAACCGGACACGCGGCCGAAGGCGATACCCCACCCGATGACGACAGCGACTGACACACGTCTCCTCCAGCAGGCCGCCGAGGCCATTCGAAGCCGTCAGCGCTTCGTGATCGTCTCGCACGTGAGACCGGACGGCGATGCCGTCGGATCGCAGATGGCGATGGCTCATGCCCTGCGCGATCTGGGCAAGGACGTCCGTGTCGTCAGTCGTGACCTCGCGCCCCCGCCACTACAGGTCTTTCCCGGGGTCTCAGACATCGAGATCCTGGATCGCGTGGACGAACCTGGCGATGCCGTCATCGTCATGGAGTCTGGCGATCTGCTTCGCACCGGCGTCTCCGGACTCGAACGCGGCTTCGTCATCAACATCGACCACCACGTGGGTAACTCGATGTTCGGGGCGATCAACTGGTTCGACGTGTCGGCCGCTGCGTGCGGCGAAATGGTCTTCGACCTGATTCGGGAACTGGGCGTCCCGCTCTCGCACGACATTGCGGTGCACTTGTACATCGCGATTCTGACCGACACCGGCTCGTTCCATCATTCGAACATCACCCCGCGTACGTTCGAGATTTGCCGGGAATGTGTGGCCGCGGGTGTGAACCCCGCGGCAGTGGCCCGCAGCGTCTACGACAGCAACAGCCTTGGCCGAATCAAGCTGATGGGCGCTGTCCTCAACCGTATGCAGCTTGCAAGCGGGGGACGGCTGGCGATTGTGTCCGTCGATCAGGACCTCGTCACGGCCTGCGAGGGCACGTATGAGGACACCGAAGGACTCATCAATCTCCCGCTGACAGTGCGTGAGATCCAGGCCGTGGTGTTCTTCAAGGAAGTCGGTCCGCTCGACTGGCGCGTCAGCATGCGTTCCAAGGGAGAGGTCAACATCAACGCGGTCGCCAAGGAATTCAGCGGCGGGGGGCACAAGAACGCATCGGGGTGCAGCGCGTCGGGGACGCTCGAAGATCTCACAGCTCTCTTCACGGCAAAGATCACCGAGCAGATGGATGGAGTCTAGCTACTAGCTGCTGGCTACCCTGGTCACATGCAAGGCGTCCTTGTCGTCGATAAACCTCAGGGCCTGACGTCTCACGACGTGGTCGCTGTCGCCCGCCGGGCTCTCGGCGAGAGCCGGATTGGTCACACCGGAACACTCGATCCGCTGGCCACCGGCGTGCTGCCGCTGGCAGTGGACAGGGCCACGCGTCTCATCAGGTTCCTGACGGCCTCGGACAAGGACTACAGCGCGACGATCCGGTTTGGCTTCACCACGAACTCCTACGATGTCACCGGCGCGGAGACGAGCCGGACGGATCGGGTGCCGTCTCGCGACGAGGTCGTCGCAGGCATCGAGTCCCTGACCGGCGAATACCTGCAGGAGCCCCCGGCCTTCTCAGCCAAGAAGGTGGCGGGGCGGCGTGCGTATGACCTGGCGCGGAAGTCCGAGGCCGTCGTGCTCCAGCCAGTCCCCGTTCGAGTCACCCGGGCCGCACTGATCGACTACGAGAACGGGACAGCCCGTGTGGACCTGACGAGCTCAGCCGGGTTCTATGTCAGGGCCTTCGCCCACTCCCTCGGGCAGTTCACCAGGACAGGCGCCTGCCTGGAGGCGCTGAAAAGGACAAGAAGCGGAGCCTTTACGCTGAACCTCGCGCTGTCGCTGGCCTCACTGAGCGACCCTTCGCGCGTGGAGGCGAGCCTCGTCCCGCTTGACGCACTGCTCCCCGACGTCCCCTCGGTCTCTCTCAACGAACGCGGCCGGATGTACGTCACACACGGCCGGGAAATCGGGCCAGACGACTACACGGAGGGCAACCCGTCATCCGAGTGGGTGCGACTCATCGACCTCTCCGGTGCGCTGGTCGCGCTCGGCAATCCCGGCCGCGCTCCTGGCTCATTGCATCCGTCCGTGGTGCTGATATAAAATCTAAGTCTTTTGGGGACCAATACTTAGCATCAATTTACGGCGGCCTGGTGGATTCGTGCGGGCGTGAGAGGTTTCTCCGCTCAACACACGGGTCACTTTCTGGGCCGCACGTGGAGGTAGCGTGGCGTTTACCAAGGATCAGAAGACCGGCATCATCGGCACTTACAGGACTCACGACGGCGACACGGGTTCTCCTGAAGTTCAAGTCGCGCTCCTCACCGAGCGCATCAATTACCTCACCGAGCATTTCAAGGCTCACTCGAAAGACCATCACTCACGACGCGGCCTGCTGAAGCTCGTTGGCCAGCGACGGAGACTGCTCGACTATCTGAAGAGCAAGGACTCCGCTCGCTACGCGGAACTCATTCACCGTCTCGGCATCCGAAAATAGCGGCCTGCGGCATACAACACCATGCACAACGTCAATCTTCAGCGGCGCGAGATCCAGCTCGGAACGCGCACGATTTCCATCGAGACCGGCAAGCTGGCCAAACAGGCCGACGGCGCGGTCATCGTTCGATCCGGCGACACGGTCGTCCTCGTCACAGCCTGCCGCTCGGCGAGCGCGCGCGAGGGAATCGATTTTCTTCCCTTGACGGTCGATTACCGCGAGTACACCTACGCCTCCGGCCGCATTCCTGGCGGGTTCTTCAAGCGTGAAGGCAAGCCATCGGATAAGGAAACTCTGACGAGCCGCCTGATCGATCGCCCGATCCGCCCCTTGTTTGCCTCCGGTTGGGCAAACGAGACCCAGATCATCGCGCTCCTGATGTCGGCCGACACCGAGAACGACTCGGATGTGCTGGCGATTACCGGAGCGTCTGCCGCGCTCGCGATCTCCAGCATTCCGGTTGAGAAGACCATCGCGGGCGTGCGTGTCGGGCTCGTAGACGGCCAGTTCATCATCAACCCGACCTACGAACAGCGGAAGACGAGTCTTCTCGATCTCATCGTCGCCGGCACCCACGACGGCATCGTGATGGTCGAAGCGGGAGCGAAGGAAGTCACTGAGCCTCAGGTCGTCGCGGCCCTCGAAGCGGCGCATGCGGCGATCAAGACGATCGTGGACGGCATCGAGAGTCTCCGCAGCGCGGTCGGCAAGAAGAAGCTGCAACCGCAGAAGAAAGAGATCGCCCCCGCGTTCTATCGAGAAGTCCAGGACAAGGTGTATGGGCCGCTCAGTGAGGCGATGCGCATCCACGACAAGCTCGAGAACTACGAGCGCGTCGATCAGGTGATCGCGGAGTACATCGCGTCGCTGCCGGAGACCGAGGCGCAGAAGAAGGCCGAGGCCAAACAGATCCTCAGCGAAACGAAAGAAAAGGTCCTGCGCGACGAAGTGCTGGATCGCGGCGTCCGGCTCGACGGACGGAAGTTCGACGAGATTCGCCCGATCTGGACCGAAACAGGCGTCCTCCCCCGCGTCCACGGCTCAGTGGTCTTCACCCGGGGCGAGACGCAGGCGCTCGTTACCTGCACGCTGGGAACAGCAGACGACGAGCAGAAGATCGAGCACGTCGGTGGCGAGTTCTACAAGCGGTTCATGCTGCACTACAACTTCCCCCCGTTCTCGGTGGGCGAAGTGAAGTTCATGCGTGGTCCCGGCCGGCGCGAAATTGGTCACGGCGCTCTCGCCGAGCGGGCACTGGCCGCGGTGGTTCCCGGCGAGGACAAGTTCGCGTACACAGTCCGCCTCGTCTCTGACATCCTGGAGTCGAACGGCTCCTCGTCGATGGCGTCGGTGTGCGGCGGGTCGATGGCGATGATGGACGCCGGTGTCCCCATCAAGGCGCCTGTTGCGGGCATCGCCATGGGTCTCATCATGGACGAGAAGGCCGGACGATGGGCTGTCCTGTCCGACATCGCGGGTGCCGAAGACCACTACGGCGACATGGACTTCAAGGTCGCGGGCACGGCGCAGGGCATCACCGCGCTGCAGATGGACATCAAGGTGACCGGTATCACGTCTGAGATCATGAGCCAGGCGCTCGATCAGGCACGTTTGGGCCGCCTCCATATTCTCGGCGAGATGGCCAAGACGCTCGGCGCAGCGCGCGGTAACATGTCCGACTTCGCCCCGCGGATCATCACCATCAAGATCCCGGTGGACAAGATTCGCGACGTCATCGGACCCGGCGGAAAGATGATCCGCAGCATCATCGAACGTACGGGCGTGAAGATCGACGTCGAGGATGACGGCCGCGTCAACGTTGCGTCCGCGGACGGCGAGTCGGCGGCCAAGGCCATCGGTATCATCCAGGAGCTCACCGCGACGCCAGAGCTCAACAAGACCTACATGGGCAAGGTACAGCGCATTACTGATTTCGGCGCATTCGTCGAGATCATGGCTGGCACCGACGGCCTGCTCCACGTCTCGGAGATCGCGAACCACCGGGTGAAGGACGTACGCGACGAGCTCAAGGAAGGTCAGCAGATTCTGGTGAAGGTCATCAACATCGATCCCACCGGGAAGATTCGACTGAGCCGGAAGGTTCTGCTGCAGGACGAAGCGGTCAAGTCAGACGCGGCTTCCGCAGCGCCAGCTGCGAAGGAATAACTCACACGGAGGGGGCCGTGGCACACGGTCCTCTCCGGTCAGGCCGAGAGCATGGCACTTCCCCGCCGACGCATCGGACTGGCGCTTCTCTCAGGCGCAGGCGCCTGTCTCCTCACGTTTCTCTCCTTTCCCTCTGCGTCGGCGCAGGATCAAGCCCCAAGCCGTCACGAACTCATCCTCGTCGGAAAAGGCTTTCGCTGGGCGCCCGACCGCATCGAGGTTCGCCAGGACGATCTGGTCAGGCTCACCATTCGCAGCGAAGACATTGCCTACAGCTTCGCCATCGACGAATACCGTATCGTTCGCCGTGTCCCCGCGGGCGGGGCCACTACCTTCGAATTCAGGGCCGACCGGGTCGGCACGTTCCGCTTTTACAGCAACCTGACCAGCGATCGCGGCCACGAAGAGATGGAAGGCCGGCTGGTGGTGACAGCGAGGTAGGCTTTCGGCCCTGGGCTCCCGGCTCCGGGCACTAGAGCTTTCGAGCCCCGAGCCCCGAGTCCCGAGTCCATCGATGCGCAGCATCAATCCTCTCTGCGATCGACGGATGCGAGTGAAAGAACATCTCGACCCAGCGCGACGGCCGTTCTTCGGCCAGGTTCTGGACTGACAGCCGCTTCATAGCGCTCGCAAACGCCGCAGGGTTGCCGGTCATGTCGAGCGCGTAGCGATCCGCCCTCCGCTCGTGCAGGCGTGACACCGCATTGGCAACAGGAAGCAGCAGGAGCGACACCGCGCCTCCGGTGAGCACGAACAGCGGAAGCCCGGCGATGTCCGCCTTGCCGCTGATCCCGAAGTGACCGACCGCGGTTTGGAGGGCCCGATCCGCGAGGAAGAAGCCGACCAGGATCAGTACGAACTCGAGCGCAATGGCTTTCCAGATGTCGTGGTGCACGTGATGCGCCAGCTCGTGCGCAAGAATCACTTCCACCTCATCATCCGAATGCGCGGCAAGAAGCGTGTCGGACAACAGGATCCGGCGAGTCCGCCCGATCCCGGTCAACGCGGCGTTGGCCTTCCGCGTCCGATCGCTCATCCTCCACTCAAAGACGCCGAGCACCTGCGTGCCGGCCCGCTCCGCCAGCGCCACAAGCCTGGAGGTCAAAGCGGGACGATCGAGAAGCGTAAACCGATAGAAGAGCGGCAGCAGGAGGACTGGGGCAAGATGGGCCATCAACATCAGAAGGATCGCCAGGCACACGGCTGCGCTCACCCACCAGTACGCGGGCGTCCATCCGATCAGCGACCAGACCAGGACGGCGCCAGCAATGGCCAGCGGAAGGCCCACCATCAAGGCCCGTAGCCGATCGCCCCACCAGCGACCGGTGGCCTGCGTAGACAGGTCATACCGGCGCTCGAGCACGACCCCCTGATAGAACGCGAGGGGAACCTGGAGCAATTCGCTCAGCAGGACCACGACGGCCGTGTAGAGAGCAATCGAGAGCGCGTTGGACTGCCCTGTCGCGGCCCAGGCCCAGGCCCGGAGCGCCGCCGAGCCTCCGCTCGCCAGCAGAAGCACCAGCGCCAGCGCCACGACGAGCGTCTCGAGCAACGAGGCCTGGCGGCGCAGCCGATGGTAGCGGGCCGCCTTGTCCTCGTTCACGTTCAGTTCAACTGGACGGAGATCAGCTTCGACACACCAGGCTCTTCCATCGTCACGCCGTACAGCCGGTTTGCGATCTCCATGGTGCGCCGATTGTGGGTGATGAGAATGAACTGGGTCCGATCCAGCATGCCCCGCAGCATTTCAACGAAACGCCCCACGTTGGCGTCATCGAGCGGCGCATCGATTTCGTCCAGCAGGCAGAACGGACTCGGCTTGTACCGGAATATCGCGAACATCAGGGCGATCGCCGTGAGCGCCTTTTCGCCTCCCGAGAGGAGCTGCACGCTTTGCAGCCGCTTTCCGGGCGGTGACGCCACGATGTCGATCCCGCTTTCGAGCGGGTCGTTTTCATCCAGCAGCGAGAGTCCCGCACGGCCGCCGCCGAACAACACGCTGAACGTCTGCTGAAAATTCACTTGAATGGCCGCGAAGGCTTCGTTGAAGCGCGCCTTTGAGGTCTCGTCGATTCGCGTGATCGCTTCCATGGTCTGGGCGATCGAATCGACCAGATCCTTACGCTGCGTCGTGAGGAATGTGTGACGACCCTCGAGCTCGTCGAACTGCTCGATCGCCATCATGTTCACCGGGCCCAGTCGATCGATCTTGGCCTTGAGCGTGCTGATGGCTTCTTCCGCGGTCATCTGTCCGGCGCGCACTGGCTCGACCGGAACCGCGGTGGGCACGGAGGCCGCGTCCATGCCCTGCGACTGGTCGCCTTCCTCGAGCTCGGGCTCGTCGGCTGTAATCGCGGCAGCGTCCGGCGTGGTTTCCCCTGCCAGTTCCATGGCTTCGACGTCGGCCAGCACTTCGTCCAGCGTCGTCTGCATCGTTTCCGCGCAGACCTGCGCCAGGTGACCGAGGTCGCTCTCAGCCGTGGCGCGCGCGATCTCCAATTCACCCGCCAGCCCTCGAACCTCGTCCAGTGAACGGCGAGCATCGCGAATGACGACGTCCTGGGTGTCCACGCTGCCGCGCACCGTCGCTGCAGCCTCGTCCGCGTGTCGCACCTGAGCACGAAGCGCATCGAGTGCGTCAGCATCCTCGTTCAACGTCCGGGTCTCATCGACAATGGCCTGCTGCAGAGACGCGCGCCGGGCGTGAACCTGGTCCAGTTCTCCGGAGCGCGCAGCGATCCGGTGGTCCACGTCTCGCGCCATCTCCTGAAGTCTCACGACCTCCGCCTCAATCGCCGTCGTGCGTTCCACGAGCGCGGCATGGGCAGCCCTCGCGTCCCCTGCCCGTGCGTTCAAGTCAGCGACGGTTTCGCGTGCCGCGGCCAGCTGACGTTGAGCCTCCGCCAGCCGTTCGTCGGCCTGGCGCTGGTCGTCGAGGAGATGCCCCACTGACGACTCGGCCTCGGCATGACGGGCGTTCAAAGCGGCCTGCTCCTCTTCCGCCTGCCGGCGCTCGAGGAGGATGACTTCAGCCTTGCGCTCGAGACGACCCGCCTCTTCAATCGCTCTGGCAACCTGAGCGTCACAGCCGACGATGGCCATTTCCTGGCGGTGCTGTTCGGCCGTGAGCGCTGTCAGGGCGCTCGACGCCTGCGCGATCGCCACTTCCAACCGCGCCGTCTCGTCCGTGAGCCGCGCCGTTGTTTCGCGATCGACGACCAGCCGTTCACGGAGCTCCTTGATTTCACGCTTGGTGGCGAGGATTCCTCGTGACTCCACCTTGGCACCGCCCGACACGAGATGCGGGCCCCTGAACAGATCCCCGTCGATGGTCGCGACCGGCGCCGACGTCTGCCGGGACATCGCCACGGCCTGATCGAAGGTCTCGGCGATGTATGCCTCCGGCATCACCTTCTGGATGGTGATCACGTGCGGCCCGGACACCCGGAGGACGTCGGAGATTGGCACGATGCCAGGAATCCGCAGCGCCTCGCGGGGGTGATAGCCGTTCGACCCCGGGTCAATCACCACGAAGCCGCAGCGCCCCGCATCCTGCTCGCGCACGAGCGAAAGCCCGGCGGCGGCCTGGTCGTGGCGGTCCACAACGACGTGCTGCAGGAGGTCCCCGAGACAGGCCTCTACAGCTCGTTCGTAGCGTCGATCGACGTCCAGATAGTCGGCTACCGCACCTCGCTGACCCACGCGCCCGTTCGCCTGGACGAGCACCATCCTGGCCGCATCGCCAAACTCGCCGCGACTGGCCTCGATTTCCATCAGCGATGAGAGCCGCGCCTCGACACGAGCCAGTTCCTGCTCGTGCACGCGGACAGCCTGCACGTGCGCCTCGTACTCGGCGCGCGCGGCACTCAGTTCTGACTCGCGCATCGCCGCGTCGAGCCTGACCTGTTCGAGCACACCCTTCGCGCGCGACAGCGACTCGACGGCTGATTTGTGAAACGCCGAGATCGTCTCCGCCTCCCGGCGATGGTCGTCCTGTTCGACGTCGAGTTTCGCGAGCACCTCGCCAACCCGTCCGCGCTGCGTGGCCGCGTGGTCGATGACATGGCGCAGCGCGGTGACCGCGTTCAGCGCCGCGAACACATTTCCTCGAGCCTTATCGACCTCGGCTTCGGCCGCATCGACCTGGCGCTGTGCCTGGGCCGAGGCCTCAGACGCATCGGTGAGCGTCTGGAGCGCTTCGTCCCGACTGCGGGCAGCGTCCGCGGCCACCTCAGCCCGTGCAGAGACGGCGAGCCGCGCGGGCTCCTGACGCGCCTTGAGGTCTTCGAGCTCCGTCGCAATCTCCGACACGCGAACCGCGAGCGTTTCGACCTGATGGCGGTTGAACTCCTGCTGCTGCTGGCGGCGACTGATATCCAGCTCTCGCGCGTGTGCCTCTTCGCGAACGGTCGCCGATCGGCTGTCCGCCTCGGCCTGCTCGATACGGAGACGGGCGAGATCGGCTTCACCTTCGGCGACTCGAGCGGTGGCCGCCACTTCACGCTCGCGTGTCTCGGCCAGACGGGTTCGCGCAGCTTCTATTGCGCGGCCCAGCTCGCGATACCGACGTCCGAGCAACAGCTTCTCCCAGCGCCGCAGTTCCTCTCGCAGCCGACGGTACCGGCGAGCCTTTGCCGCCTGCCGCTTGAGAGCACCGCGTTGTTTTTCGACTTCGAACACGATGTCGTCAACACGCGTGAGATTCTGCTGGGCCGCTTCGAGCTTGAGCTCCGCAGCGCGCCGCCGCGACTTGTACTTCGTGATCCCGGCAGCCTCCTCGATGAGCTGCCGGCGATCGGCAGGCCGCGAGCTGAGGATCAGCCCGATCTTGCCCTGCTCGATGATCGAGTACGCCTTGGCTCCGAGACCTGTGTCCATCAGGAGCTCGTGAACATCGCGGAGCCGGCACGCCTCGCCGTCGATCAGGTATTCGCTTTCGCCCGAACGGTAGAGCCGGCGCGTCACTTCGACGTCGCGTAAAAACTCCGCCGTGACGTGGTGTCCGTTCCCATTCCCGTTTCCGTTGCCATTGCCGTTCTCGTGATGGCCGTTCCCGTTGGCCTGAGGGAACTCGGGTAGCGGGTGTTGGGTGTCTTTGGCCGGCACAGAAAGGCCGGTCAGGCGCAGTCGCACCTCAGCCGTTCCACCTGGCTTTCGGGCATCGCTGCCACCAAAAATGACGTCCTCCATCTTGTCGCCGCGCAGGCTCTTGGCGCTTTGTTCGCCCAGTACCCACGTGATGGCGTCGGCCACGTTGCTCTTGCCGCATCCATTGGGACCGACAATGGCCGTAACACCTTGATCAAACGCGAGTTCCGCGCGATCAGAGAAGGACTTGAAACCGTTGATCTCGAGACGTTCTAGGCGCATAGCTTTTTCGGGGCTCAGAAAGGGATCGTCAGTCTAAACAGCGCAAGCCCTAGTGGCAAGAGCAAAGTACACCCACAATATTTGGGCAACAGCCCCGAAAATGAGGCACGGCCGGGAGGCGCCAGCGCCTGGCTTCAGCGGAGCATGAACCGATGAACTGAAACCGAGCCGGAACGGGAGGTGTTAGCGCTGCGCCCGGCGATCGGGCGTTGCCGACAGACGCATCAGAGCCGCGGCTTCGGGGAAGAGCGTCAGGGAATACTGCAGCTGGGGGTCCTGCTTGGCAAGATTCTTCCGGGCAACCGCGACACCGAAGAGGTCAACATCAATCTCAAATCGCATCATCGCCCGGATAAAGGGCTGATCCTGCGTCCACGCGGCCTCGTCGATACGAAGCCTGGACTTCTGGACGTGGTCCTTGAACTCCGCGACCATGGCGTCGGTCAACACGAAGTCTTCGGTGAGCTCGCGGAGGGCCCCAGCCGGGTTCACGCTGATCCGGCGATCGCCGGAGCGCGTAAAGCGCTGAGCAAACGTATCGAAGAGGTTTCGCGCGAAAAGCGTGCGCCCGAAGCGCGTAGGGTTGAAGCCTTCGGTCGGTCCGTCAAAGCGGCGGTCCGGGTCCACGCCACCACCGCTGTAAACGCGGCGCCCGCCGTCGGTAAACTTCAGATCCTCCGCCTTGTGGGCCTTGCCCGGATCCTGCTCGCGCAGCGAGTAGGTCAGATATTCATCGAACGTTCCGTCCCAGGGCCGCTGAATCAGTCGCCCGCTGGGCGTGTAGTACCGCGCAGTGGTCACGGCCACACCGGCGCCCTCGGACACACGATAGACGCTCTGAACGAGCGCCTTTCCGAACGTGGTCTCTCCAACAATGAGCGATCGGTCGTGGTCCTGGAGCGCACCCGAGACAATTTCCGACGCGCTGGCGCTGTTGCGATTGACCAGCGTAATCATCGGCATCTCGAGGTAGTCGCTCTGCTCCGTGGCTCGATAGTCCTGGTCGGAATTGGCCACGCGTCCGCGCGTGTACACGATCATGTCGCCACGCGGGAGGAAACGATTGCTGATCTTGATGGCCTGGTCGAGGGCTCCGCCGGGGTTGTTGCGAAGGTCGAGCACGAACCGCCGCATGCCGCTCCGCCGGAGATCCTGCAGCGCCTTCCCTATTTCGTCGTCGGAGTTCTCTCCGAAATCTGACAGCAGGATGTAGCCCGTCGTGTCATCGAGCATGAAGGCCGCACGCACGGTCGGGATGTGGATCTCGTCGCGGATGACCGACAGGTCGATGAGCTTCTCGTAGCCGCTCCGCTTGATGGCAATTCGAACGGGAGTGCCTCGGGCGCCACGAAGCAGGCGGACGGCCTGGTCACTCGTCCAGCCCTTGGTGTCCTGGCCTTCGATCTGCGCGATCACGTCACCCCGACGCAAGCCGCGCTGGTAGGCCGGCGAGCCTTCGAACAGGGAAAAGACGGTAATCTCGCCATCGACGACCTGGATGGAGATACCGAGACCGTAATACCGGCCCTCCTGCCGCTCCCGCATCTGGGCGTAGCTGCGGGGATCCATGAAGCTGGAATGGGGGTCCAGCGTCTGGAGCATGCCGGAAATGGCCGCGTACACGAGGCGGTCCGACTCGACGGTGCCGACGTAATTGGCCTCGACCGCGCTCAGCGCCGCGGTAAATACCTTGTATTGTTCGGGAACCTGGTCCTGAGCGACCAGCTCGCTGCGGCCGTAGAAGCCGCCCAGGAGGGCGCAGACCGTGATGGCAAATACGGACGCCGAGAAGTACCGGTAGCCCCGCATGACAAAACTATAAACGGTTACCTTGACCCCGTCCAGATCGCATTTCTATAATCCATTGAATCACTTGCGGGCGATTGTGGCCATGTCTTCGACACCCGGCTGGCCCGCCCCCCCGCAGTAGCAAGACCGGCCGAGGCCGACTGGAGCAGCGTATGTTTGGGTCTATCGGAATGCCGGAGCTCGTGATCATTCTGGTGATTGCGCTGATCATCTTCGGGCCACGGAAACTTCCAGAGCTGGGCCGGTCGCTCGGCAAGAGCATCGGAGAATTCAAGAAAGCGTCGAACGAGCTCAGGAGCACGCTCGAGGAAGAGATTCGGGTTGAGGATCAACGCGACCAGCGCGCGATCCTCCGTGCGGAGCAGGAGACGGCCATCTCCGGCGCCCTGCCGACCACTCCAGCTCCTCCGGCCGACGAAACGGTCACTCGCACGACCGGCACCGGCCCAGTGGCCTAGTGGCCCTCGTTCCCTTCCCAAGCAAGACCGCGGGGGCGCCAGGCCCCCGCGATCCGGACGATGACGCGGATCCCGAGGAGAGCGATGCGGGAAAGATGTCGTTCCTCGAGCATCTCGATGAACTGCGCCGACGCATCATCTACACGGTCGTTTCAATCGGCGTGGGCTTCGTCATCTCGTTTTTCTTCATCAACGAGATCTTCGACTTCATCATGCGGCCGCTCAAGCAGATGCTGCCGCCCGGCGGCACGCTCATCTACACCGATCCCACGGAAGCCTTCGTCCTCTACATCAAGATCGCGCTCATCGCCGGCCTGATTCTGGCGTCGCCAGCCGTCATGACCCAGGTATGGCTCTTCGTCGCGCCGGGTCTGTACTCAAACGAGAAAAAGTGGGCCATTCCGTTCGTGGTGATGTCGTCATTTTTCTTCGTGCTCGGTGCGGCCTTCTCGCACTACGTCGTGTTCCCGCTGACCTGGAAGTTCTTCGTCAGCTTCACCACCGACATCGTGACCTTCGCGCCTCGAATCGAACCGGCGTTCTCGATGTATCTCCGCCTGCTCCTCGCCTTCGGCATCGTTTTTCAGATGCCGACGCTGATCCTGTTCCTGGCCCGCATGGGTCTGGTGTCAGCGGGGTTCCTCCTTCGCAACTTCAAGTTCGCGGTCCTCATCATGGTGATCGTCTCGGCCGTGGTGACACCTGACGGTGGCGGCGTGTCGCTCGTCGCCATGACCGGTCCCATGATCCTCCTCTACTGCCTGAGCATTTTTCTGGCGTGGATGTTCGGGAAGGTCAAGGGTCCTGAATCCGTCTAACGCGTCGCCCGAGACGGTAAACCGCACGTGGTAATCCGGTCGTCATCATCTCGCGATGTCGAACACCTGATCGCGGAGCTGCGCGACGGCGGAACGACGCGCCGGGAAACCGCTGTGGCACGACTTCGCCTCCTCGGGAGCCGTGCCGACGAACGGCTCGCCACACTGATCGCGTCCGATGCACCCTCTGACGCACGAGCCGCGGCACTGAAGGCGATCGAAGGGCGCGAGGATGCGCGCGCGCGCCAGATCGCTGCGGCGGCATGCCGGGACAGCGAGTCGGAGGTCGCCATTGCAGCGATCGGCGTGTTGCGAGGATCGGTGGCCGGTGAACCTGGGACGGATGCGCTCGACGCGCTGGTTGGTGTCGCCGTTGACTCAGAGCGTGACGCGGTTGTTCGACAGAGCGCCGTGGACGCATTGTCAGAGCTGCCTGCTGACATCGTTCGACCGCTGCTGCAGGGTTTGCCCGAGTCGCTGCTGCCAGGCGCGGAGCCATCATCGCACCCGGTCGCAACCATCGGGGACCCTCTGTCGATGAGCGCGTGGATCAACGAGCATCGAGAGGCACCGCTGTCGTCGCTTCACGAGGCCGTGACGCGAATTCGCCAGCGCGAATCAGATGAACTCCCCCCGCAAGTGAGGGACGCCTGGACCGCCGCCCGAGGCGCCGCTCACGCGGCGCTGGCGGCCCGGGGCAGTCGCGTCGCGCTCTACGACTTGCGCGAGAGCTTCGATTCGACTCCCCGATCCCTGCCGCTCGACTTCCTCACCGCGATGGGAGAGATCGGGGACGCCTCGTGTCTCGAGCCGATGGCCAAGGCCTGGTCGGCTGCGCCGAACGACGCCTGGTGGCGCGCGCGCCTGCAGGACACCGCGACGGCAGTCATGAAGAGGGAGGCGCTCACCGCTCGCCAAGCCGTGGTGAAACGCGTCCGCTCGAAATATCCTGACTTCGTGTAGCGCGTGGACGTTGTGTCCGGCTTAAACGGACCTGATCAGTACGACTTCGCGAACCAGGCATGAACCTTCGCAGGCTCACCGCACTTGATGCAGGACTTACCCGCAACCGGTGCGCTCGCGAACGGAATGTTTCGAATCGTCGCCTGCGTTTCAGTCTTGATCGACGCCTCACACGTTGCCGATTCACACCACGGCGACACCACGAAGCCAGGCCGCCCTTCCATCACCTCTTTGAACGTGGCGTAGGAATCGGTCTCGGTCGTGTGTTCGGTCCGGTACGCGACGGCTCGATCGAAGAGCGCCTGCTGAATGGTGTTCAACAAGGACTCAGCGTGCGCGGCCAATCCCTCCATCGGCACGAACGCTTTTTCTCTCGTGTCTCGGCGGGCAAGAACGACCTGCGACTTCTCGATGTCCTTGGGACCGATCTCCAGACGCAGCGGCACACCGCGCATTTCCCATTCATTGAACTTCCAGCCGGGTGTCTGCGAGTCGCGATCATCGAGCATCACGCGGATTCCGCGTGCGACCAGTTGGTCACGAATGGCCTTTGCCTTCGGCAGGACGGTTTCGCGCCAGTTCCCACGCATGATCGGCACCATCACGACCTGATACGGTGCGATCTTCGGCGGCAGAATCAGCCCGCCGTCGTCGCCATGCGTCATGATGACGCCGCCGATCATGCGCGTTGACACGCCCCATGACGTGCCCCACACGTGTTGCACTGACTTGTCGCGGGCCTGGAACTTGATGTCGAACACCTTGGCAAAGTTCTGACCGAGGTTGTGCGAGGTTCCGGCCTGCAGCGCCCGCCCGTCGCGCATGAGCGCTTCGATCGAGTACGTGCGTTCGGCGCCGGCAAACTTTTCGCTCTCTGACTTCTGCCCGTCCATCACCGGCATCGCCAGCTCGTTCTCGGCGAAATCCTTGTACACAGCCAGCATGCGCAGCGTTTCCTCCTGCGCCTCTTCGGCTGTCTCATGCGCCGTGTGACCTTCCTGCCAGAGGAACTCGGTCGTGCGCAGGAAGAGGCGCGTCACCTTCTCCCAAC
This sequence comes from Acidobacteriota bacterium, assembly GCA_013140775.1. Taxonomy (GTDB): domain Bacteria; phylum Acidobacteriota; class Vicinamibacteria; order Vicinamibacterales; family UBA2999; genus JABFSA01. Next base: position 34,965 of record JABFSA010000002.1, read on the forward strand.
GCACCACGTTCGCCCACTGGTTGATCAAAATTGGGAGGTCGCGCCACGACTGCACCCATTTGGCGTACATCGTCCCGATGATCGTTTCCGATGTCGGCCGGATCACCAGACGCTCTTCGAGCTTTTCGTTTCCGCCCTGCGTCACCCAGGCGACCTGAGGCGCGAAGCCTTCGACATGTTCGGCCTCACGCGTCAGCAGGCTCTCGGGAATCAACAGCGGGAAGTACGCATTGACGTGTCCCGTGGCCTTGAAGCGGCGATCGAGCCCCTGCTGGATCAGCTCCCAGATCGCGTAGCCGTACGGCCGTATGACCATGCAACCCTTGACGGGCGAATAGTCAGCCAGCTCGGCACGACGGACAACGTCGATGTACCAACGGCCAAAGTCCTGGGATTGCGGGGTGATTTCAGTTGGAAGGTCAGGAATCTCAGTGGTCATGTCTGCGTTGAGCGACTCGTTTCATCCAGTGTAGATCGTCGCGATGGTGAAAATCGGTTCGAAAGTGCGCGCCGCGGCTCTCCGTCCGACGAAGCGCCGCCTGTGCGATGAGTCCCCCGACGGTCGCAAGGTTCTCCACCCGGCGTACGTCGGGATCATGCGTCTCCTCCTTGTGCCGGCCGATGGCCCACGTCCATGCCCGCAACCGCGTAACGGCGGTTTCGAGGCCGGCGTGAGTTCGCAGCACACCTACATGCCGCCACATGAGATCTCTGACTTCACCCGCGGTTGGCACGGTGGCGTCGCCTGAGTCGCGCTCCAGGCCATCGTCCACCACATCCGACTCGGGTAACTGTGCCGGCTCGCCGCCTGCACGCATGGCCAGCGCCGCGCGCGCGCCGAAGACGAGCCCTTCGAGAAGCGAGTTGCTGGCCAGACGATTCGCGCCGTGCACACCGGTACAGGCAACCTCGCCCGCTGCATAGAGGCCTGGCAAGGAGGTGTTCCCGTCCAGATCGGTCTGGACGCCACCCATGACGTAGTGAGCCGCCGGCCTCACCGGGATTGGATCCGCCGTCAGGTCCAGACCTGCTGCCGCACATGTCTGTGCAATGGTCGGAAAACGTTCACGAATGAACGCTGCTGGAAGGTGCGCCAGCGTCAGATACACCGGCGACGCCGTGCGCTCGGCCTCACGGACCATCGCGCGCGAAACGAGGTCGCGAGAGGCCAGATCGCCCGCGGGCTCGTATCTCTCCATGAACGACTCGCCCAGGTTGTTCACCAGCCTGGCGCCCTCACCGCGAAGCGCCTCGGACAACAGAAACCTTGGTGCACCTGCAACGCTCAGCACAGTCGGATGAAACTGGACAAACTCGAGATCCGCGACGCGCGCACCAGCATGAAACGCCATGGCGACACCGTCACCAGTGGCGATCATCGGGTTCGTGGTCTCACGAAATACCTGACCAGCACCGCCGGTCGCAAGCAATGTGCGCTCAGCAACCACCGTCCCGAGCCCGTCGCCTGTCATGAACCGGGCCCCGGCACAGCGGCCGTCATGAACGTTCAACGCCAGTGCTTGCGCATCGCCGACCACGCGAATTCGCGGGTTGCTGCTGACGCGGGTCCAGAGCACTCGCGCAATCTCTCTCCCGGTCGCATCATGAGCGTGCAGCACACGACGCACGCTGTGTGCTCCTTCACGAGCCAGCGCAGGGGTTCCGTCCTCTCCTCGATCGAAGGCTGCGCCCCAAGCCATGAGCTCGGTTACGTAGCGTGGCCCTTCACGCACCAACAGATTGACAGCGTCGGGATCGCAGAGGCCGTCGCCGGCAGCGAGAGTGTCGCTCGCATGGAGTTCTGGCGAATCGTCGGGACCCACAGCCGCCGCAATACCGCCCTGCGCGTACCCGGTGTTGCTCTCACGAGGATCGGCTTTCGTCAGGACGACGACGTCACCGGTTTCGGCGAGGGCCAACGCCGCACGCAGACCGGCGATGCCACTGCCGATGACGAGAAAGTCGCTGCGCAGATCCCCTTGACGATCGAAGCGGGGGTGCCCTGGACCAGTCGAAGGGGTCACGGATGCTATCCTATCAACCCTTGAGCAGTCACGTCGTCAACGAGCCTGTCCGAGTCGATGTCAGCACAGGTTCCAGCGCATCGACGATCTGGATTGGTGACGGTGTCGTAGACAGCGCCTCGGCCCTTTTTGAGGCCCAGCACCTCAGCAGTCGCCGCTTCGTCGTGTCGAATCCTGTGGTCTGGCGACTCCACGGCGAGCGCATCAGTCGCGCGCTTGGCGGCGTCGAACCGATTCTCATTCCAGACGGGGAACGGTTCAAGACACTACAGTCTGTCTCGCGTGTCTACGAGGGCCTGGTTCGCGCCGGGGCCGATCGTGGCAGCGCGCTCATCGCCGTCGGTGGCGGTGTTGTCGGCGACACGGCAGGTTTTGCCGCCGCCACATTTCTTCGTGGCATCGCGCTCGCTCACATCCCCACAACCCTTCTGGCGCAGGTGGACAGCTCCATCGGCGGCAAGGTTGGCGTGAATCTGGCGCTCGGCAAGAACCTGATCGGCGCGTTTCACCAGCCGGCGGTGGTACTGGTGGACCCGTCGTTTTTGTCCACATTGCCCCGACGGGAGTTCCGGTCAGGCCTGTACGAAGTCGTGAAGTACGGAATGATTGCCAGCCGCGATCTCTTCGAGCGTGTGTCGTCCGGCACGAAGGCCATCTTTGCAAGAGATGCCGAGGTGCTGACCCCGGCGATCGTCGAGTCCTGCAGGATCAAAGCCGACGTCGTATCCCAGGACGAACGTGAGAGCGGCCTGCGCCGGATCCTGAACTTTGGCCACACGATTGGTCACGCGCTCGAATCGGTGACGAAGTATCGCCGGTTCCGCCACGGCGAGGCGATCGCGTACGGCATGCTCGCAGCGGCGGACCTTGCGGTGGCCCGGGGGGCACTGGCCGAGCGGGAACGGCAGGGACTCGCGGATCTCATCACGACGCTTGGCCCCCTCCCTCCGGTGGTCGATCTTCCAATCTCCGAGGTGATGGACGCGGTGCGCCGCGACAAAAAGGTCATCAACGGAACGCTGCATTTCGTCATCGCGATCCAGATTGGCGCAACGATGACGATCGACGATGTGACCGAGGATGAAATTCGTGCGGTACTCGGACGTCTCGGGCTGGTGCCGTAGACGGGCTGCGCTTCAGTCTTTGATGCCGTGCTCGCGCTGCTTCTGCAAGAGCGCCTTGTAACTGATTTGCAGCACCTCGGCCGCGCGTGCCTTGTCTCCGTTGGCGTCGCGCAACGCCTGACCAACCTTCAGCCGCTCGATTCCCGCCGTCACACGACGCACGGCCTCGCCCAGGGTTCCTGACAGATCGAGGCCGTCGAAGGGACTCGTTTCGGTCACACGCGGCGGTGGCGCCACGGGGACTGGAGCCTGGCCCTCGGCCATTGCCAGGGGATGAAGACTCAAGTTCAGATGGCGGGCGTGGATCGTATCGCCGTCACACAAGATCACCGCTCGTTCGATGCAGTTCTGCAGCTCTCGGACGTTGCCCGGCCATTGATAGGCCTTGAGCGCGTCCAGTGCCCCCACCGAAAACGGCAACGGCTTCTTGTTCAGGTCGCGACAGAACTTCTCGACGAAGTGGTGGGCGAGGATCGCCACGTCACTCACGCGGTCGCGCAATGGAGGAACCGTGATCGGAAAGACCGAGAGTCGAAAGTACAAGTCCTCGCGGAATTGCCGCGCCGCCACGGCCGCCTTGAGCCCACGATTCGTTGCCGCGACGACCCGGGTGTCCACGTGCAACGAGGTCGTCCCACCCACGCGCTCGATCTGGTGATCCTCGAGCGCTCTGAGGATCTTGGCCTGCAGGGCGAGCGGCATGTCGCCAATCTCGTCCAGGAACAATGTGCCTCGGTGGGCCATCTCGAATCGGCCGGGCTTTCGGCCCACAGCTCCGGTGAATGCCCCTTTCTCGTGGCCGAACAGCTCTGATTCGAGAAGCCCTTCGGGGATGGCCGCACAGTTGATCGCGACGAATGGGCCATCGGCGCGCGCGCTGAACACGTGGAGCGCCCTTGCGAACAGTTCCTTTCCGGTGCCGCTTTCGCCCTCGAGGAGCACCGTCGTGTCTGTGTCTGCTGCCCGGTGCAACTGCTGCAGGACGTGGCGGAGCCCCGGGTCGTCGCCGATGATTCGAGGGGCACCGCGACGAGCAGCGGCCTCCTCCTTCAACAGCATGTAGTCGGCGAGAATGCGGCGCTGCGCGATGGCACGCTCGACCATCAAGAGGAGATGGTCAGGATCCACTGGCTTGGCCAGGAAGTCCATCGCGCCGTCCTTCATCGCCGTCACGGCATCCTGGATGCTGCCGAACGCGGTCATCACGACGACCTGCAGGTCTGGATCGATGGCCTTGGCCGCGCGAAGCACACCAAACCCATCGCCAGCAGGCAGCTTCAGGTCCGTCAAGACGACCGCCGGGCGTACTTCCCTTAGGCGCTCCACGGCCTCAAGTTCGTCACGTGCTTCGACGACCTCGTGCCCTTGCGTCTCGAGGGCGAGCCGCAGCATCGCCCGAAGCGAGTCCTTGTCCTCGACGAGGAGTACGGGAAAGGCCGACAACCCCCTACCGGGTCCAACCGGCGGGAACGCCGGCGCGGCGGGCTTCTTCCTGAATGGTCGTGATGGTCTTCTGGTGTTCGTTGATTTCCTTCTTCATCCGGTCGAGCTCGGCGAGAGCCTTCTGACGATCGGCGAGAAGAGCGTTCTTCTGGATGGGGTCGCCACGATTCTCGAAATCGGTGGTCAGACCGTTGATGCGGCTCTGCAGCGCGTCGGCCAGCACCTGCGATCGCGCGATCGCGGCGCGCTCGTCTGCCACACGCTTCCGCCACATCTGTTCAGGCGTCGGTGCATTCGCTGCCGGCGCGGCCTGGCCTTCAGGTTTCGAGCCCTCCGCAGCACCTGCTGCGGACGCGCCGGTGGCCGGTTCGGATGCCGCAGGACCTGCCGGAGTGGCAGGCGCCGGCGCGGGATTGGTACCGGCTGCTGGTTCCGGTCTCAGCTGATCGTTCGTGTAGACCTTGCTGGACGTGCCAACCGTCTTCCGACGCTCTTCCTCTCGACGCGCGACGTCAGCCAACGACTGGGCCGAGGCGGTCGCAGCCGAGGCCAGGACCAAAGCCAAGGCGATCGAGCGAGCAAAAAGGCATCTCATGTGTACGATTCTCCGACCCTTGAGGGCACCCGTCAAGCTCTCCGCGCTTACCTTTATCGGGCATCCGCGGCAGGTGCGATAGGCGCGCCGTTCAGGGCCACTCCCTCCAGAGCCGTCGTCGAACCGTGGACGCATCTACTTTTTCTACAATAACTTCCACGGCGCGACGACTCCCGCGCGGCCCATAGGCCTGGCCGAAGATCGAGAGGGCACCCCGCATCGCAGGATCCGGAGACGACGCGTGGTTGGCCACCCACGCCGCCACGTAGACAGGCGCCAAGCGGCTGGTCGCGGGCACCAGGTCCGTGAAACGTCCGAAGGCGTACAGCACCCACGGAGACGCTCCCGCAGGCCCTGCCGGCACCAGCGTGTTCAGCTGGTCCGTTGCGTCCGTGAGATTCAGTGTTGCGGCTCCGACCGTTCGTGCTCCGCCCGCCACTCCATCCGTGAACGTAGACCCGCCCGCAACGCTCGCCACATCGCTCCAGTCCGCAGCAACGGCTACTTCCTGCGTCACGAACGCGACCACCGCCTCCGCGGCATACAGCGTTTCGCTCGCCTCCCTGTAGTTCGCGGCTATCGCCACCTCCGTCGCAGTGGCAAGGGCGAGAGTGGCCCCGAGGGCCGCGAGAAGCGCAACCATGAGAAGTACGACAATCAGCACGACGCCGCGCTCGTTGCCCTTAGTCACGGTCTAGATTCCTGGGTGCAATCTCGATGTTGACTTCACGATCGGGCAGGTATCGTCCTATCGATGCCGCGCTGCCCCCATGGGTGAAGAGCGTACCGGCCGGCCCCCGAAGCGTCTCGCGTGAAGCCTGCACTCGAAGCGTGACGCGCACATGGCGGATCCGGAGGAGATCGGCATCGAAGGCTCCGCTCGTCACGTCGCCAGGCAACCAGGGACCATCCTGGAGCGCCGCGGGATCGATGGAGAGTCCGACTTCATCCACGTATTCGAACGCGAGGCCCACGACGTGGTCTACGACGGGCGCATCGGTCTCGGCGCCATCGTAGTGCATGAGCTGCGACGTGCCGGACACGCTCCCGCGCCTCAAGTAGTAGGTATCGGAGGTGATGGCGCGATCGCCCCACGGCGCAGACACCATGCTGATGGTGTCATCTCGATAGTAGATGCCCAGGGATGGATCGGACCGCCTCGCTCCCGCGCGATACGGCATGATCGGCGGTCCCGCCGCCAACAAGTCCCGCTCGATCGCATGCACGCCGGTGCGCAGGCGCTGGTGCATTTCTGCGAGCTCGAGCTGTGCATCGAACAGGCCCTGCAACGGATCGGCTATTCCAAATAACGTCGCGATGAGCCCGCTGGCAATGACTGCCGCGATCAGGAGTTCTGCGATGGTCATGGCCCTGTCCTGGCACGAAGGGTTATGAGGCGCACTGTGTCCGGAGTAGCGACATCATCTTCGCGATAGCGAGATACCGCCACGCCCAGAACGAGCGGGCCTTCTGGTGCCCATGGAAACGGTTCGATCCACCACCGCCGTCTATATGCGCGCGGAGGCGACCCGGGCGCATCCAAAGTGCCTGTGGAGTCGAGATAGTCGATGGACTCGCCCCCAACGGCATCGAGTGATGACTGCGCCTCCAACTCTTCGAGCTTTTGGGCGGCCAGTATCGTGGCCCACGTGATGGCACCTGCCTCGACGTTGGCGCGGGTCGCGGCCGCAAACAATTGCGGAATAGCAGCGGCCGCGGTGATAAGGATCCCGGTGGCGATCAGCACTTCCACCAGCGAGAAACCTTCTGCAGCGGAGTGGGACGGAAACGAAGGATGGGATGCTCTGCACATGCCTGATCGGTTTGGCAAAGTGGATGCCGATTCCTTTGCGCCAGCGTGACGCCTTGGCCGATAAGCACTTACGAGACGCTACGACTTCGCGTCGATCCGAGGCTTCGCACAATTGCCAACATCCTCAACGCCCGACCAGAGCGAAAATTTCGTACGACCCGCGAGTCCCGTTCCGATGAATCCGTGATTGCGCGCCTCCGCAACACCGCACCACTGCCCAGACAGCCGCTCCGCCACCTCCCAGGCGGCACCCGCTCGTCACGGTGCCATCCGGCCGGACGAGGGCCGACGTTCGTGGAGGCTTCTGAGAGGGTCACGCCTACCCATTCGACCGTCGCACGGCAGTCTGAGACGGTCGCGAGAACTGTAATGCCGCGTTCCGTCCTGACTCACAGTGACCTCACTCGAGAGATTGCCAAACGCCTAACTCTGCAGCAGGCAAGCGCAGATCTGCGCACCGGCATCTCCTTTGCTCGCATCAGAAGCGAGGACAGTCTTGATACAGTTCGGCGATCACCCGGATCCGGCGACCTTGCCAGCAGATGCACAGCATGCGCACCCGCGCATCAGCCGACAGGGCACCGTCGCACGGGCCACCGGATTGCCCGCGCATCTCGATGCGGATCACGGCTTCACGTTGCTCGAAATCATGCTCGTGGTCACGGTGGGCATCGTCTTGGCGGGGATGGCCATTCCCGCGTACAACGGCATGACCCTGGCCTCGAAGTCCGACGGCAGCGTGTATCAGGTGATCGATGTGCTGGAAACCGCTCGAAACCTGGCCGTCTCGGAGCGGCGCAATTTCAGAGTGAGCTTCACAGCTCCGAATCGCGTCATCGTTCAACGCGAGGAAGTTCCCGGCGGCGCCCTGACGCCCATCTCCGATACCGAGCTCGAGAACGGCCAGCAATTCGTGACGTTTCCGGCGGTGCCCGACACACCCTTTGCCTTCGGCGCGTCGGCCGCCACCAGCTTCTCCGGCACGGGCCCCTGGATGTTCACGACCGACGGCTCGTTCGTCGACTCCGCCGGAGACCCCGCGAACGGCACGATCTTTCTCGGCGCCCCGGGCCAACCCATCTCGGCGCGGGCGATCACCATTCTCGGCGCAACGGGGCAAATGACGACGTGGGCATGGAGGGGTACAGCGTGGTTCGATTGACGGCGCGTGACGACGGGTTCTCGCTGCTCGAGGTGATGGCGGCGATGTTCGTCCTGACGGTAGGACTGCTGTCGCTCGTGGGTGTAGCCGCCGTTGGCGTCCAGCGCGTCGGGCAGTCGTCGCCGACGCTCATCGCCCGCGAAAAGGCCCGTGAGGCCATCGAAAGCGTGCACGCCGCCCGCGATACAGGCGAGCTTACGTGGGCGACGATTCGCAATGTCCCCGCTGGCGGAATCTTTGTCGTGGGTCCACAAGACCTCAGACTCCCCGGCGTGGACGGCATCGTGAACACCGCCGACGACGGGGCGATCGAGACGATCCGTACGGCTGGGGCGGACAACGTCCTGAACAACTCCGACGACGTCATCACGGAGCTCACCAATTTCACGCGCGAGATCCAAATCGAGACCCTCAACTACGACGGCACCACGACCGTCAATCCGAACCTGCGACAGATCACCGTGACCATCTCGTACTTGGCCAACACGACGTGGCGGGACTACACCATCACGACGTACATCTCGGCCTACTCATAAGGATCATGTCAACCACCATCCGAACCGCCGCGCGCACTCCACTCTCGGGATCAGCCGGGTTCTCGCTGGTCGAGCTCATCGTGGCGATGGGGATCACGACGGTCATCATGGGCGCGACGATGGCTGGGCTCGCCGACGTGGCGAAAGGCAGCGAGACCGTGCTCAACATGACCGCGATGAACAGGGCCCTCGGCTCCGGAATGGACCTGATCGAGCGCGACCTGCTCGGAACGGCTGCGGGACTTCCGCTGAGCCACGTCGTCCTCGTGCCATCGGGAGCAGGCTCAACAGCTATCCGCCTCCCTGGTCCCCCTGGTACGGCCTTCACAAGCACGGCCGTCAACATAGCAGCTGTGATACCGCGCCCGGGTGCTGGACCGGTGATCAACGGCAACGCGACCGACGTCTTGACCGTGCTCATGGTCGATACGTCGTTCGTCAATATCGCCCTCTCGGCGGTGACGAGCACCAGCGTCGATATCGCGGCCGGCCCCAGCCTCACCGTAGGGGCCACCCGTGTCTCACCCGGACAGCTGATGATGATCTCGAAGGGATCGACGACCACGCTGGTACAAGTCACGGCCGTCAACACGTCGACGCGGCAACTGACTTTCGCGACCGGCGATTCGCTCAACCTCAATCAAACGGCCGCGGCGTTCGGCAACCTCGCCGCGCTCAATGCCACCGCCCCGGCGAGCTCGCCGGCGAACACGTGGATCAGCCGCGTAAGGATGCTCACCTACTATCTCGACGCCACGATCGATCCGGCGCGTCCACGGCTGGTACGGCGCGTGAACAACGGTCACCCGACCACGTTCGACAACAACCTGGGGACCGTCATCGGCATGGACATCGAGAACCTCAGATTCAGCTACGACCTCATCGACGGCGCGACGAACCCCTCGGCTGTGCGGATGACGGCCACCGATCTCGGCGTGGGCGGCTCCTGTGCGCCGAGCGCCTGTTCGCCGAACCAGATTCGGAAAGTGAACATCCTCCTGACAGCCCGCTCGAGCAACGGCGCCAATCCGACAGCTACCGTCTTTCACAACACGCTGACGTCGCAGGTCAGTCTCCGAGGGATGGCGTTCATCAACGAGTACCAGTAATGAGACGGACGACAGGAGACAGGGAGCAGTCTATGGCACGAGCACGACGGTACGCGGATGAATCCGGAGTCGCACTCATCACGGCGCTTCTGATCGTGATGTTGATGAGCGCGCTGATGGTCGGCATGTTCGCCGCACTCTCCACAGACTTGCGCTCGCAGGTGTTGGCGCGCGACCAGACCACGGCGTACGCGGCCGCGCATGCCGGAATCGAAAAGGCCACCGCAGGCCTGGCAGCCCTGTTCGCGCAAGACTTCAGTCCAAGCGCGGCTCAGGTCACGGCTATCGTAGCAACGCCGCCGACCATTCCAGGGTCGACGTTCACCACGCCCGGGGGGGCAGAGGGATCGGGGTACGCGATCTCGTTTACGCCAGACGCGGATGGCAATCCGGCCTCCCAGACCAAGACGATCACGTCGGGACCGTTCGAAGGGTTCCAGGGGCTCGTCACACCCTACGTCGTGACCTCGACCGCGGCGTCAGACTCTCTTGGCACCGAAGTGCGGCTGCGGCGGGAGTTTCAAACGGTTGCCGTACCCGTCTTCCAGTTCGGCGTGTTCTCCGAGACCGACCTGACCTTCTACGCCGGCGACGACTTCGATTTCGGCGGCCGAGTCCACACGAACGGAAGCCTGTTCGTCTGCGAGTTCGCAGGGACGATGACGTTCTCGGACCGTATCACGGCGTTCGGAGATGTCGTCCATAATTTCTTCTCCAATGGTCTCGCTGCGGCATCGAACGGGTGCAATGGTGACGTCAACATCCTGACCGCTCCCGGTACACCGCGAAACTTGCGGCAGTCACCCAACGAGGGCAGCGTGACCGGGATGCCCGGTTCGGCGGCGAATGGACTCTGGCCGGGGGTCGTCACCACCTACAACGGCTACCTCCGCAATGGCACCACCGGCGCGAGAAGGCTCGACTTGCCTCTCGTGTCGCAGGGCGCGGAGCCGTTCGACCTGATCCGCCGGCCGGCGCTCGGCTCGAATGAGCACACGTCGAACGCACCCGTGTTCGGTCAGCGGTACTTCGCACAGGCGAGCCTGCGCATCCTGCTGTCCGATCGCGTGGCCGATTTCACCACCCTTCCGACAGTCACGGCGTCGGCACCGGTGCTCCTCGACGGCGCCTGGAACACCGCCCCCCCCGCCGGCTACGGCCCCGTGGACGCCACGCATCCTCCAATCGCGCGGTCGATCGGTCCCGGGAGCACACAGACCGTGGCGGGCAGCACCCACGCGGGTTCTCTCTCGCAAATCCGCGTCACGGACACCGCAGCAGGCATTCCCGCCGTATACAAGCTTCCGCCGCTGATCGTCAGGAAGGCCGGGTTTGCCGATGTTCCTGTGACGTGCACGGGCAAGACCGCCACGCAGTTCACCGGATGCACTGGCAATCTGGCTCGGGCGTTGCCTATCACGGTTGTCGCGACACTGCCATCTGGCGGGACGGTGACGAAAAACGTGACGGTTGCGACGACAGCCGGCGGTGCCACCATCACGGTCGCGGCCAACGACACGGCGCCTTATTCACCCAATCTCATCTGGATCAACAAGTCCGGCGCCACGGTTGCGAATACTGCCGTCCCTGTCACCTGCATTGGCTACACGGACGTGAGCCCGCGCCGGTTCATCGACTGCACCGGCCTGACGGCGGCGCCAGCCTCTGGCCTCGTCATCACGACGTCGGCTCTGGCGAACCAGAACACCGGAACGATCGGCGGCTACATCAAGATCGAAAAGCAGAGCTCGTCCGGCGTCTGGACCGACGTGACCATGGAGATCCTGAACCTCGGCATCGGTGCGCCGAACCAGGGCGGCACGTTGTGCGCCGACCCGAACACGACCGCTGTCATCCGCATTCAGCGACTGCGTGACAATGGCGGCACCGCCTGCACCTACGCCGCCAGCACGAACGCATGGGACTGGTGGCCGAACACGCTCTACGACACGAGGGAGGGGAACTTCCGGGACATCGCCACGACCTCGCCCATGATGCTCGGCGGCGTGATGCAGTACATCTCCCTGGATGTGGGCAACCTCAAGCGATGGTTCTCCGGAGCCATCGGGACAACGGGTACTGCGGCCTGGAACAACAACGGGTACATCGTGTACTTCTCCGATCGGCGTGGCGACCACAACGAGGGTGCCACGACCGCCAACATCGAGACCGCGGAGTACGGCTTCGAGGACAGAGTGAACCCGACAACGGCGGCGGGCACGCCTGACAATGTGCTCCAAACGGGCGAGGACATGAATGGCAACGGCACGCAGCAGCTGTACGGCCGCACACCGTGGAACGACGCGGCCAACATACCGGCCGGCGCCGCCGCCCCCTACAGCACCGCCGGTACGCCGCACACGGTCATCCCGATCGGCAACAGCGGCACGGGAGCCGCTCCGGTCGTTGGTGCCGGCATGGCCCGCGTGAACAAGGTAGTACTGTTCCGCCGCGCGTTGAAGCTCGTCAATGGAGGCATCAGCGGCGGCGTCAACAACCTGCCCACCGCGGGCCTGACGGTGGCGGCTGAGAATCCTGTCTACGTGCAGGGCAACTACAACGCGACGACCTCGCCGACCGCGGAACCCAATGTGCCGGCAGCCGTCATTGCCGATGCCGTCACGGTCCTCTCGAACAACTGGAAGGACTCGCTGTCGTTCGAGGTTCCCAATGCACGATCGGAACGCGACGCCACCGTAACCGGCTACCGTTTCGGGGTGGTCGCCGGCAAGGGCCTCTCCTTCAACCACTGTGGCGCTACGTGCGGCAGCCCGGGATTCCTGTTCGGCACTGACGGCGGGGTCGGCAACTTCCTTCGGCTGCTGGAAAACTGGAACATCGGAGGCGTGTCGATCAACTACAGAGGATCGGTTGTGTCGCTGCACATCAGTCGTCAGGCCATCGGTCCCTTCAAGTACAACACCAACGTCTACGACTTCGGTGATCGCAATTTCACATTCGATACCGACTTCCTCACGCCGACACTGCTACCGCCGGGCACGCCGATGTTCCGTGACATCAATACGCTGACATTCCGGCAGATTTTGCGGCCGGACGAATAGCAGTCTGCTGCTCGAGACTCGAGCCCGGGACGGGCTCGAATCCACACGACCCTCCGGAGGCGGTGAGGCAGCCGGAGCCGGCTGCCTCACCGGACCTGGCTTCCGACCTCGACAATCTCGTCGCACGGGAGCTGAGCGGCAGTTGGCACAAGTCAATGGAAGCGATGTGGGCGCGCGCGTGGCGGAAGTCTTGACGCGAACGAAACGCCTACTTCGAGCCAGCCATGACCGGCGTCACCGTGCGGTAGGTCGAACCATACCTGTACATTCGCATCATTGCACGCTTGAGCGTGCGCGTTCAGGACGACACGAGTGGAAACGTCAGGTCGATCCTCGCACCACCGCCAGAAGACACTCCGACGGTGACCCGGCCATTGTGGGTGACCACGATCTTCTGCACGATGGCCAATCCCAGTCCGGTACCGCGTGACCGCGTGGTGAAGAATGGCTGGAAGACCCGATGCCGTGCGGACTCCGGAATGCCCGGCCCGTTGTCGGTAACGGACACCCCACAACTGCCCCGCTTTCGGTCAACATCCCCGGCGATCGCGATCACCGGCTGCACTCCAGCCGTTTCGCACGCCTCGGCGGCGTTGCGAAGCAGATTTCCGAACAGCTGCTTCAACAGGACGTCGTCACCCTGAATCTCGCCAAACTCTCCGCTCGTTTCGATCACCGTGCCCGCCGGCAGCTCGTGCTGCAGGTCGTCGCTGGCGCGCCTCACGAGCGGCCCGAGGGCGACCGGCGCAAACGACACGGTTTCGGGCCGCGCGAACTTCAGGAAGTTGGTGACCACCTGACCGAGCGCTTCGGTCTCGTTCCTGATGCCTTCCACGTACGGGCGATACGCGGCGGGCAGCGTGTCGGGTGCCAACAGGCGGCTATAGCCGTGGATCGTCGCCAGACCGTTCCTGAACTCATGGGCGATGCCTGCTGTCAGCTCTCCGAGTCTGGCGAGCGCCTCCTTGAGCCGCAGCTGCTCCTCGAGTTCGACGACGTTCGTCAGATCCGCGAACAGGCAAATGACACCCGAGCGATTAGCGCCGAGCGGCGATACCGAGACACCGAAGTGTGACGATCGACCCGCACCTTGAATCTCGAGGGTCCGTCGCACGATGGGGTGCCCGGTTGCGAGACACTCGGCCACCGCATCCCTCAGCGGCACCGCCCGGGCGAGTAATTCCCTGTAATCTGCGCTTGGCGACACCTCCGACACATCAAGGAGGCCTCGGCCAGCGGGATTCAGGATCTCCACCCGGCCGGCGTCGTCCACGACAAGCAAGCCCGCCGTCAGGCTCTCGACGATTTGCCCGTTCAACTGCTCTGATGCGACGGCGCGCGCGTTCATCGCCCGCTCCTGCGCCTGAAGCCGGGTCATCGCGTCCTGTAGCGCGCTCGAGAGAAGCGTGGTGTCGTCTCCGCCCGCAGCAGGGCGTCTGGTGCGGCGAGTGCTGGAGGCGAGCTTCAGCAAGGCGATCATCAGGACACCCACCAGCATGGCCATGATGGCGGCGAGCCCCAAGAGCGCGTAGCCGTACTGATTCATGGGTAGAAGGCGAGGTACCAGGCGAGGATTGGATCGCCGGCCACGGCCGCGACCAGGGCGCCAACGGCCAGGAACGTGCCAAACGGCAGCGCGGCCTGCATGTCACCGCGCCCGGACGCCATCAACCCGACTCCGACAATCGACCCGGTGAAGGACGCGATCACGAGCGTCAGCACCATGAGCGGCCAGCCGAGAAACGCCCCGATCATCGCGAGCATCTTCACATCGCCCATGCCGAGGCCTTCCTGGCCCCGGATGCGCGAATAGGCCTCGGCAATCCCCAGGAGGACACCGCCGCCGGCAAGAATCCCGAAGAACGACGAGACCCATCCCGGCGGGAAGAACCAGCTCGCCACAAATCCCACGGCAATGCCGGGGAGCGTGATGACGTTCGGCAGAATCCTGTGCCGCAGGTCAATCGCAAACAGCACGATCAGCGCGCACGCAAACACCAGACGAACGACGAGCAGCGCTGAGAGGCCGTAGACCATGACCCCGCCTGCAAAGACGATGGCGGTCGTCAGCTCGACGAGGGGATACATTGCCGAGATTGGCGCACGGCACGTGCGACATCGTCCGCCCAGCACCGCCCAGCTCAGGACGGGAATATTCTCGTACCATGAGAGCGGACGCCGGCACGCCGTGCAGTGTGACGCCGGCCATGTCACCGACGCGTTCTGAGGAAGGCGGTAGATGCACACGTTGAGAAAACTGCCGATGAGCAGCCCGAACAGTGCGCAGATGATGACGACGAGGAAAGGGGTCATTGCGGGAGTCCGATCTTGACCCCAGCCGTCGGCAGCGGGTTCAGCCGGGACTGGCGATCGAGACCGACGACGCCGGCGTCGATCCGATACGGTACGCCTGTCGGATCAACCGGGTTGCCGCGAAGATAGCCAGCTTGATTCAACTCACCCCATCCAGACGCCTGCCGGCCCGTGCGGGCGGCATAGGACGAAACGGCACGCTGTAGCTGGTCGATCTGATCCATGGCGTCGAGTTGCTGGAGCCGGCGGCCCGCCTCACGACGGAACCAGTCACCCGCATCTTCCGACTCTGCAACCTGACGCCAGAGCTGTCGCGACGACTCGCGACTGCCTCCAACCGCCAGTGTTGTCGCGGCGAGTGGCGCCATCCAGTTAGGGGCATTCGGAAACCTGGCAGCTTTCGCGAACCACGCAGCCGCCTCCGGATAATCCTGTCGCGACCAGTAGTGGACGAATCCGATCGCCTGCGCGAACTCCCACTTCTCCGGTTGCGCTTTCAGCCCCTTCTCCAGCAAGGCAATCGCCAGGTCGGGCCGACCCGGTCCTCCGGGTGGCTCCTCTGCCAGAAAGATGGCTCCGAACTGATACGGCACATTGAAGTACGGATCGAGGGATACCGTCAGGTCGAGAAGTGGAAACAGCAGGTCGTACCGGTTGGTCGATTCTGTGGATCGCCGAGTCTCTCCAAAATGCTGCACCGCACGAATCCAGTAGGTATCGGCGAGCAGCGCGTCATAGGAGAGTGCCAGCCGTCGCATGGCTTCAGGTGAACGCACGTACAGCAGGTTCGTGCTCGTCGAGGCAGGTGGACCACCGCGGTGCTCGTGAAGCGCCTGCAAACCCACGACGCCCCCCATCAGCACGACGCACAACGCGACCACTCGAGCCTTCATTTGAAGTCGCGCCTCGAAAAGATCGCCACAGCGCCGGTGATGAGGAGTGCAATGTAGACACAACCGTACAACGCCGTGGTCACCACGTACCCAGCCGGCACGGGCAGCGCATGAACGACCTGGTTCTTGATATCAAAGGCCGCAAAGTTGGGCAGGATGTAATAGAGCCCACGCGCGAGGAGCGCGGCCGGCCGAGACTCGACCACGGCCTCGAAATTTCTCAGGTCGGCATTGAAGTGACCGATCACCCAGAGCCCACACGTCAGTGCCGCCGACAGGAACGGGCTGGAGAACGTTGAAAAGAACAGCGCAATTGCCGTGACCAGGAGCAGCTCCACAAAAATCAAGACGATGGCCCGGAGCATTCCCGGGTCGGTGGCTGGCGCCGGCCACGCCGTGCGGACCACCTCCGGAAACTGCGTGTTCAAGTATGCGAGCACGGCATAAAACACCACGGTCATCACCGCCACGTTGACGAACAACGTCAACGCAAGTCCCGCGTACTTGCCGATGATGAACTCAGAACGGCGAATCGGTTTCGACAAGAGGCCGTAGATGCTGCGGCGCTCGACTTCCTTCCAGACCAATCCGATCCCGATGAACACCGAGATGAGGAGCCCAAAAATCGCGATCGCAGCCAGCCCGAGATCCTTCACGATCTTCACGTCCTGGCCGGCCGTGAGCTGCCCCAGCAGGTACGACACCGCGATGAGCAACGACGCGAAGGCCACGAGGTTGTACAGCACCTTGTCGCGTACGCATTCCTTGAAGACGTTCACGGCGACGTGACGGATGGTCCTCATCGCGCGACCGTCCCAAGCCCCCGATCCTTCGGCGCCGTCCCGATCTGGCGCACGAAGAAGTCCTCGAGCGTTTCTCGAACTGGATTGATGGACACGAGTTGTACGCCCTGTGCTGTGAGACTCGTGGCCAGCCGGGCGGGTTCCACCGTGAGTGGCAGATCGAGAGCGAACCGCTGAGGCCCAAGCGGGATCGCGTGGGTCACCACGCCGTCGGTCTTCAACTTCTCGAGGTCCGAGTCGGTCAGCCCGACGACCACGATCTCCCAGCCGCGAACCTGAAACGCCAGCAGCTCCGAGAGATCGCCAGCCGCCACGAGCCGCCCGCCTGCCAGGACGGCTACGCGGCTGCAGAGCGTCTCAGCGTCGGACAGCACGTGCGAACTGAAGAAGACCGTGCAGCCTCGATCGCGGAGCTTGAGAATCAGGTGCCGAATCTCCCGTCGGCCGAGTGGATCGAGACCCGACATCGGCTCGTCGAAGAAAACCACCTCCGGGTCGTTGATGAGCGACTGGGCGATGCCGACGCGCTGCAACATCCCCTTGGAGAACTTGCGGAGCTGCAGCCGCCGTTCGGGGCCGATGCCAACCTCATCCAGGAGCATCTCAATCCGCCGGCGCCGGTCCTGTCCGCTGTAGCCGAACAGCCCGGCAAAGTACTCGAGCAGTTCCTCAGCGGTGAGGTGATCGTAAAAGTAAGGATTCTCCGGGAGGTATCCAATACGGCGTTTCACGCCCACGTCTCCGACGGGCTTGCCCAGAATTTCAGCGCGGCCAGACGTCGGATAGATCAGCTGCATGAGCAGCTTGAGCGTGGTCGTCTTGCCCGCGCCGTTGGGCCCGAGAAAACCGAAGACCTCACCCTGCCGGACGCTCAACGAGAGGCCGTCGAGCGCCAGATACGGGCGCGGTCGCCAGAAGCCGACGTGATAGTGCTTGGTGAGTGACTCGGTCGAAATCGCGTCCATGATGACGAGACCTAAACCCCTTATCGGGCTTCAGGTCCAGCCAGGTCAGGGCCTTGCCGCGAGATCCGCCGCATCCTGCGGCCCGGTGGCCTGCGGCTTGGGCGCGGGGCTCTTCTCGAGCTCATGCGCAATCGCGGCGTCGAAATAGGCCGGACGCAGCGTCGAACCAATCCGAATGCCGTTGATGAAGAACGTTGGCGTGCCTGATATCTGCAGCTTCTGCCCGAGTTGCGCGTCCGTCCGAACCGCCACGAGCGTCGCGTCGTACTTGTCGTCGAAGTCAGTGACCTGGGCGACCTCGTTCAGGCCCTCCTTCACGCGGTCTCGCGTGAGCGTGTCCTGGTTGGCGAAGAGCCACTCCTCCATTTCAGGTCCACGGTTTTTCGCGCGCGCCAGGCGAACCGCCACGGCCGCCTCGCACGCGGACGCGTGGATACCGCCCTGGTTGCACTCCGCTTCAAGGGGATAGTCCAGGCTGACGAACGCCACCTGACCCGGGTACGCCGTCGCGTACTTCTGCTGAATTCCCCGATACGCGAGGTGTGCCTGCCGGCAGGCCGGACATTGGTAATCGTTGAACTTCACCACGACCACCCTGGCGCCGTTCGACGGAACACCCAGCTCCACGCGCGGCTGTGCGTCCATCCAGGCGGTGAACTGAGCGACCTCGTCGGCGCCAAGAACCTCGGTCGGAGGAGGTGGAACCGATACCGGCGTGGAACTCGCCAACTCCGTTTCGCTGGGGAAGAACGCCACCAGTCCCAGTGCGGCGACGACCCACAGCACCCCCAGCGTGGCGACCATCGGATTGGCGATAGCTGTCTTCAGATCATCGCCAAGTCGCCCCGCGAGCGTGGTCAGGCTGGACGCCGCCGCACCTGACGCGGCGAACAGACCTATGACCGCGACGTACATCGTGAGACACAGTGGGCACATCTGGCGGAGGAGGAAGAACGAGGCATAACCAAGGTACAGGACGCCCGCCAGACCGATCGTCGATAGCACGAACACGTAGCCCGCGACTCGACCGGCCTTTTCGGACCCCGCCGGCTTCATGCCCATCACGCCCAGCATCAGCACGAGGGCCGACCACAGAGCGCCGCCCACGGCCACAGGGATCCCGAAGACCTTGCCGTACTGGCTGGTCAACACGGACTCGCAGCTGACCGTCTCGCTCACGTCGCAGAAGCTCACATACGAGGGATCCGCCAGAATCTGGTAGTGCACGTAGAGCGATGCGACGGACGCGGCCAAGCCCAGGGCCGCGAGTCCAATAATCAGCGTGCGGGCGTGTGTTTTCATAGGATTCGATCCTGCCGCATCCTACAACAAAAAAGGTCTCGGGCCCTGGCCTGAGCCCCAGCGCTGCGCTGGAACCCAAGCCCTGACCCGAGACCCCCTAGAGACTAAAGACTAGAGACTAACGACTGGCCCAGAGACTCACCTCGAACCTTACTGGAGGAAGGTGCCGTCGCTCATGTCGTCCGCGATGGCGGTACCGTCGGCCTTCTGATAGAGCGTGCCGCGCTGGTCGGTCGCGAACGAACGCTGACCCGTGCTGCCAACCGCCGAGGGCTCGGCGTGCGCGTAGAACGTGGCAATCGCGTCATCCGTCGCACCGTTACACGTGTCCGCCGCGTCCACGACAACCGTGGTGTCCGGCCCCGGATCGAGATTCACGAGATAGCCGCTCTTGGTCACGCCGTTACTGGCGAGGTCCGGGCTGATGAAAGGCACGCCGCCGGACGGAACCGCATACAGGTCTTCCAGCGACTGCGCATAGCCACCGCCACCGCAGCTGGCCGCGAAGGTTGCCTCACCGCTGCTGACCGCGCGGACGGAACCAATCGCCGACGCCTCGTTGCCCGACATGCGGGCGCGCAGCAGACCCGGAATCGCGATCGCGGCGATGATGCCGATGATCGCCACGACGATCAGCAGTTCGATAAGCGTGAACCCTTTGTTGTCCTGCATCTTCTTCATTTGAGTTGCTCTCCTCAGTTTGCTCGGTTGAACCGGGCCGCCGTAACATGCCGCTGAGGCACCGGCAGCGAAACTCACCATGGCCATCCTTAGAGCAACCGTCGTGCCGCTGCGGTCAGGGTGTTCGTTCAGGCTGGCAACCGGCTCATCGACAATAAGTTACGACTGACTCTGAATTCAGGTGGGCCGTGCTGAGGTGTCGGCCACTCTTCGTCAGCTGACAAATTCCGTCAACTTCAGATGCCAATAATTGACGGGCAGTTTCACTTCAAATTGTACTTCTTCACGTAATAGCGAAACGATCGAAAGCTCATGCCCAGCAGCTCGGCCGCTTTGACCTGAACCCCGCCTGCCCGCTCGAGCGCCAGGGCGATGTAATGCCGGTAAAAGTCCTCGCCGCGGGCTTCAAGGTCGAAGCCGTCGCCGAGCGCCGGCATCTCCCCAGTGGGGGCGGCGGAGGCGGCCGGTGCAGTGGGCGAACGTCCCAAACGCACTTCATCCGGCAGGCTCTCGGGGAGTATCGTTTCGGTCCGCTCGAGGGCCACCGCACGCTCAATCGCGTTCTGCAGCTCCCGAACGTTGCCCCGCCACTGGTGATCCAATAGAAGCTGAAGGGCTGGGCCCGATATAGCCCGAACAGACTTGCCCATCTGTGCCGCAAACTGCGCGAGGAAGTGTTCGGCGAGAAGCTGAATGTCCTCTGCTCGCTCGCGAAGCGGCGGAACCTGGATGGACAGCACGTTCAGACGATAGAAAAGGTCCTCCCGAAACCGCCCTTCCGACACCATCCTGGGCAGGTCCTGGTTCGTCGCGGCAATCACTCTGACGTCGGCCTGAACCTCGTCAGTGCCGCCCAATCGTCTGAATCGCCGGTCCTGCAGCACGCGCAGCAGCTTCACCTGCATCGTGGTCGGCATCTCGCCGATCTCGTCGAGGAAGATGCTTCCGCCTTCGGCAACTTCCATCAACCCCTTCTTGCTCGCATGCGCACCGGTGAAGGCCCCGCGCACATGCCCAAAGAGCTCTGACTCGAGGAGGTTTTCCGGCATCGCGCCGCAGTTCACCGCGACAAACGGGCGATCGCGTCGAAGGGAGTTGAAGTGCACCGCCCGGGCAACGAGCTCCTTGCCGGTCCCGGACTCCCCGCTCACGAGCACAGTGCTCGTCGTATTCGCCACAGTCTCGATAGTCGAGAACACGACCTGCATCGCGTCGCTGCGTCCGAGGATGCTGGCGAACTCGTGGCGGCTCTTGAGCGCACGCTTGAGCAGCAGGTTCTCGCGCTTCAGGTGACGCGTCTCGAGATGTTGCCGCACCTTCAGCCGCAGCTCGTCCATGTTGAACGGCTTCGTGAAGTAGTCCAGAGCCCCCAGTCGCATGGCCTCGACGGCGGTCTCCGTGGACGCAAACGCGGTCATCATGAACGCGACGATCTGCGGGTCCAGCGACTTGGCTGTTCGAAGCACATCCACTCCGCTCATGTCCGGCATGCGAATGTCTGAAAGCAACATGTCGAAGGGCCCGGCTTGGAGTTGCTGAATCGCCTCGTGGCCGTTCTGAGCCAATGCGACGTCGTATCCATCCCGCCGCAGCACGATGCGCAGCATCTCCCGCATCGACGGCTCGTCATCGACGACGAGGATTCGAAGCTTCCCTGCCGGCGCCGGCTGCACTGGAGACTCCGGCGCCGCGGCCGCCCCTCGACTGACCGATGCAGACATCACAACGAGACCTCCGCAGGCATGGGCGCCACAGCCGGCTCCAGCGTCATCGGCATGGCGCGAACGGGGAATCGAACGCGCATCGTCGTACCAACGCCAACGGTGGATGCCACCTGGATCTCCCCTCCGTAGTCCGTGACAATCCGGTGGACGATGGCGAGACCGAGCCCTGTGCCACGATCGAAAGAGCTCTTGAACGGCTGAAAGATGCCGTCGATCTCGTCCGCCGGAATACCACGGCCGGTGTCGCTGACACCCAGGACCACCTCTTCGTGCCCATCCACCACCTCACGCCCGACCGACAGCACGAGCCGGCCTCCCGAAGACATTGCCCGCAAGCCATTGCTGGCAATGTTCCAGACGACTTGCCGGATCTGGTTTTCATCGGCATCCAGCCAGACCGCTTCCGGCGGCGCCTCCACGTCAACCGTGTGCGTATCTCTCGCTTCAGCGCTGTTTCTGATGAGCATTACCGTGTCACGCACCACTTTCGCGAGATCGAGCGGCGCCACCACGAACTTCTGCGGACGCGCGTAGGCCAGGAAGGATCGAATGGTGTCGTTCAACCGCTCGGATTCGCGAAGAACGATGTCCATGAGCTGGCCCTGCTCCTCGCTGAGGGACAGCTCCTGCCGGAGCACCTGAATCGAGCCTGACATGGAGGCCAGCGGGTTCCGGATCTCATGTGCGATGCCAGCGGCCATTTCACCGACAGCCACCAGCCGCTGCTGGAGTCGTGCATTGCGTTCGAGGCGCCTGAGCTCGGTGACATCCTGGAACGTAAAGAGATACCCACTCCGCCCATTCGGGAACGTCAGCATCGTCGCCATCAAGCCGAGATCGAGGAGCCGGCCCGAGGCGCTTCGAAACTCAAAATCCGCTCGCAGACTCCCCGTCTCCACGAGTGGCCCAAGCTGTCCGCGCGTCACCTCGGGGAGTTGAAGAATCAGACGCGCGTCCTGCCCCACCGCCTGCTCCGGCGACATTCCAGTGATCCCCGCTGCCGCGCGGTTGAATGTGAGGATCCGTGCGTTCGTGTCGGTGGTGACCAGGCCGCTCAGCAATCCGTCGATCACGTATTCGTTCAACGCGCGGAGATCATCCAGTTGCAACGAGGTGTGTGCGAGTCTGGCATCCGCGGACCGGAGGCGATTGGCCAGCGAGCCCGACAGGAGCGCCACCGCAATGAATCCGCACACGTTGATGCCGATCGTGTACTGCGCGAATCGTCCCGTCGGCAGGTCGAACTCCCCCAGCCAATATGGAAAGGCACGTAGATATTGGGACACTGCCAGCGCCATGTACAGAAGCGCACTCAGCGTCGCGACCTGAACGGCTCCTCGACGGAACCGGATCATGCTCGCGGCGATGATGGGCATGACGAAGAGGGATGAGAAGTAGCTGACGATTCCACCTGTGAGGCCAATGAATCCGGCCACCAGCAGCGCATCCGTGCACAGCTGCAGATCGACCAGCCACGTATGGCGGTCGATCAGATGGAGTGTCGCGCGATAGACGAGACTGAGCGCGTAGACAATCGCGATCAGCACAAAGAACGGATCGAACGGGAACGCGCCCGGGCGGCTCAACTGGACGAGGAACGCTGAGCCGAGCAGCAGCGTGCCGACGATCACCCTCGCCGCAATGAGCGCCTGCAGGCGCGAGCGGAGGTCCATGTATTACCCGCCCGTCAGCTGGCTCACCAGGGCGAAGATGGGCAGATACATCGCGATCACGATTCCGCCGACGACTCCGCCGAGAAGGGCAATCATGATCGGCTCCAACAGCGTCAGCAGGCCCGCAACGGCAACGTCAACTTCCTCTTCATAGAAGTCCGCGATCTTGCCCAGCATCGTATCGAGCGCGCCTGTTGCCTCGCCGACGCCGATCATCTGCACCACCATGGGCGGGAATACAGCGGTCTGCGCCAGCGGCGCGGCAATCGTTTCACCACCTTCGATACTCTTCCTGGTGGTGTAGATCGCCTCTTCGACGACGGCGTTTCCGGCGGTCTTGGCCGTAATATCGAGCGCCTCCAGGATGGAGACACCAGAAGACAGGAGCGTCGATAGCGTGCGGCAGAATCGCGCCACCGCGATCTTGCGCATCAGCAGTCCGAGAATCGGAATCCGAAGAACGATTCGGTCAACGACCTTCCGGCCGTTCTCCGACGCGTAGTACGAGCGGAAGGCAAAACCCAGCGCCACGAGGCCTGCAATGATGAAGAGCCCGTATCGAACCAGGCCATTGCTCATCGCGATGACGATGCGTGTCGGCAACGGGAGCTCGGCGCCGAGCCCGGCGAACAACGACGCGAACGTGGGAATGACCTTCCAGAGAATGACGCTCACCACGAGCGTGGCGATCACGACGACGGCGATGGGATAGATCATCGCCGACTTCACCTGCCCCTTCAGCTTGACGGCCTTCTCGATGTAGGTCGCAAGCCGCTTCAGAATCGCGTCGAGAATACCGCCCGCTTCACCAGCCGCAATCATGTTGGTGAACAGCGAGTCGAACGTCTTCGGGTGCCTCTTCATCGCATCGGCCAGCGACATGCCGTTCTCGACGTCAGACCGCACCGTGAGGATGACCGCGCCAAAGTTCCTGTCTTCGGCCTGCGTACCGAGAATGTCGAGACACTGCACGAGGGGAAGACCGGCGCCGATCATCACGGAGAACTGACGAGTGAACACCGCCAGATCCTTGGCGCTCGCGGCCTTCTCTTTCGTCTTCTTGGCGGTCTTCTCCTTGACAGGCGTGATCTGGGTGACCCTGATTTGATCGCGCCGCAGCGCGCTGATCGCGGCCTCCATCGAGTCGGCCACGCGTTCCCCGGCCACTGACTGCCCGGCGCGAGAGCGTCCACTGTATGCAAATGTCGCCATGCGTTTCCTCTATCCGACCGCGCCTATCGTCCGACCATCGTCCGATGCGCCGGCGCGCCAGGTCTTCCGAGCCCCGCACCTGCCACAACGCCGACACCGCGGTTGATCATTTCCTGGAGCTCTTCCTTGTTCGACGACTTCTCCAGCGCGCTCTCGAGCGTGATCTGTTTCCTCAAATACAGGGTCGCCAGCGACTGATTGGCGGTCTGCATCCCGAACTTGTCCTGGCCGGTCTGCATCGCCGAGTAGATCTGGTGCACCTTGTCTTCACGGATCAGGTTTCGAATGCCGGGCGTGGGAATCATGATCTCGAGCGACACGACACGACCGCCGCCGATCTTCGGACACAACGACTGACACACGATGCCCTCGAGCACGAGCGACAGCTGTGTCCGGATCTGGCTCTGCTGATGCGACGGAAAAATATCGATGATGCGGTTGATCGTCTGCGCTGCTGAATTCGTGTGAAGTGTTCCGAACGTCAAGTGTCCGGTTTCAGCGATACGCAGCGCGGCTTCAACCGTTTCGAGGTCGCGCATTTCGCCAATCAGCACGATGTCCGGGTCTTCACGGAGTGCCGCGCGCAACGCATTGCCGAAGCTCTTCGTGTCGGCGTGCACCTCACGCTGATTGACCAGGCAGCCTTGGTGCTGGTGCACGAACTCGATCGGGTCTTCGATCGTCAGGATGTGGTCGTGCCGTTCCCTGTTGATCTTGTCTACCATCGCGGCGAGCGTCGTCGACTTACCGCTGCCCGTCGGACCGGTGACCAGAATCAGGCCGCGCGGCTTCTCGGCCAGCGTCGCGAGGACGGGCGGGAGACCAAGGTCCTGAAACGAGCGAATCTTTTCGGGAATGAGCCGGTAGACGGCGCCGATGGCGCCGCGCTGCTGGAACATGTTGCAACGGAACCGCGCCAACCCCTGGATACCGAAGGAGAAGTCGAGCTCCTGCGTCTCTTCGAAGCGCTTCTTCTGCGCGTCCGTCAACGCGC
Source organism: Acidobacteriota bacterium (assembly GCA_013140775.1). GTDB lineage: Bacteria > Acidobacteriota > Vicinamibacteria > Vicinamibacterales > UBA2999 > JABFSA01. Next base: position 60,393 of record JABFSA010000002.1, read on the forward strand.
TGTATGCCAGTTGCTTCGTTTCGGAGGCGGTCAGCTCCGGCGCGTCGATGCGTTGCAGGTGACCGTGCACGCGGATTTGGGGCGGCGTTTTCGTCGCAAGGTGCAGGTCCGACCCCTGAAGCTCGACGACCTTCTGCAGTAGCTCTGGCAATGTCAGCATTACTTCACCGTCTCCCTGACGACCTCATCGATCGTCGTGACGCCTTCCTTGACCTTCCGAAGACCACTCTGCCGGAGCGTGATCATTCCGCCCTCGACCGCCTTGCGCCGCAGCTCCATCGCTGAGGCGCCGACGAGAATCAGTTCCCGGAGGTCCTCGGTGATTTCCATGACTTCGTACAGACCGACCCGGCCCTTGAAACCGGTGTTGTTGCACTTCTCGCAGCCCTTCCCGCGATTCGGGATCACGGTCTTGGCATCCTCCGGCGAGAATCCAGCCTGTGCGAGCGCGGCCGCCGGCACGGGATGCTTCTCGGAGCAGTGCTTGCAAAGACGACGCACCAGCCGCTGGGCGCAGACGAGGTTGAGCGAGCTCGCCACCAGGAAAGGCTCGATGCCCATATTCATCAAACGGCTGATCGTGCTTGGAGCATCGTTCGTGTGAAGGGTCGACAGGACGAGGTGTCCGGTCAGCGCGGCCTTCACGGCAATCTCAGCTGTTTCAAAATCGCGGATCTCGCCGACGAGAATGGTGTTCGGGTCCTGGCGGAGGAAGCTTCGAAGGGTTGCGGCGAACGTCAGCCCGATGTTCTCGCGAACCTGCACCTGGTTGACGCCGATCATGTTGAACTCAACCGGGTCCTCGGCGGTCATGATGTTGGTGTCGGACTTGTTGATCTTTGAAATCGAGGAGTAGAGCGTATTGGTCTTACCGGATCCTGTTGGACCCGTGACGAGGACCATGCCCCACGGCTTCTCGATCGCGTGCTCGAACTTCTTGAGAGACTCGGATTCAAACCCGAGCTTCGTCATGTCGAGCATCAGCTTGGAGCTGTCCAGGAGACGCATGACGATCTTCTCGCCGAAGAGCGTCGGGAGACACGACACGCGGAAGTCGATTTCCTTCTGCTTTCCGTCGTCCTGGAAGCGGATCTTGATGCGGCCGTCCTGCGGCAACCGCTTTTCCGCAATGTCCAGCTTGGACATGATCTTGATACGCGACGTCACCGCATCGCGGAATTTCAAGGGCGGCGACATGATGTTGTAGAGCAGCCCGTCAATGCGGTACCGGACGCGGACTTCCTTTTCGTACGGCTCGATATGGATGTCGCTGGCGCCCTTCTGGATGGCGCCCATCAGCAATACGTTGACGAGCCTGATGATCGGGGCGTCTTCACCCTGTTTCGCCAGCGTCTCCGCGTTGATCTCTTCCAGCTCCTCGAGGACCTCGACGTCCTCCGCGTGCCCCGCGAGCTCGGGCATCTCCTCGAGCGCCCTGCTCGCGATGTCGAGCGCACTGGCGCCTGAGCCGGACCCATTGGACCCGCCGTTGGAGCCGTTTCCGACGGCCCTTCCGTAGTACCTGGCGACGGCTTCGAGCACCGAGCGCTCGGAGGCGACGACCGGCTCCACGTTGTATCCAGTCATGAACCGGATGTCGTCCATCGCGAAGACATTCGTCGGGTCGGTCATCGCGAGCGTCAGCGTGGCGCCCGACCGTGTGACCGGAATGACCTGATACTTTGCGGCCGTTTCGGCGGGCACCAGCTTCACGACCGACGGGTCGATCTCGAAGGTGCCGAGGGTGATCGAGGGCACTCCGTACTGTTTGCTGAGAAGCGACGTGAGCTCGTCTTCCTTCACGAAGCCGAGCGTGATCAGGTGCAGACCGAGCTTGCCCCCGTTCTGGCGCTGATGGTTCAGGGCCTCCTTCAGCTGGTCCGACGTGATGCGCTTCTCTTTGAGAAGCAGTTCGCCTACTTGGAGGGCCATCTTGCGACTACACGCCTGATGGGGGAACGCACACCTGGACGTAACCGGCAGCCTGAGGTCCCATCTCCCTCAGGCACACCGCGTGTCGGATCGTTCGCCCGACCGGCAACGTCATAGTCCAATCCGTCAAAACGACACACGGGCCGCCACGCCCCACCCTTCTTCACTCGATGCTCCGCCACCCGCCGCGTGCCCATCGATGAAAAGTCCACCTCGCAATGCCACGGTCCCACCGATGGTTGCCGTTCGCTCGCGAGCCCCTCGCGTGTTGAGCCGTCCGCCGGCCCGCACGCCAAATCGCCTTGTCCCGAACCACTGCTCTGCGCCGACCGCCACAACCTGTCGCTCACCCGCGGGGGTGTCGTACGGTCGCAGGTCCGCGTCCAACGCGACAGTCGGCACCGCCGAGTCATCGGGACTGAAGGCCATCCCCACCCTGAACTGACGCGGCAACCGCACCTGATCACTCGACGCACCTGGCAACGCGACGCTTCCAAACCTGGGCTCCCTGACATTTCGCACGAGCGCCCCGATTCGAAAGGGCCCGGCCACACTCAAAAGCCCAAGGTCGAGATCGAAGCGGCTTTCCGCTGAACCACCTTCGAGTTCTTCTCCGGAATCCAGCAGTTCCCCAGGATCGGACTCACGACCGAGCCCACGTGTCCTCACTGTTCCACGGACGTATTTCAGAGTGGCGCCGACGTGGATTCCTTGAGCGACCGTGCGCAGAACCGTTGCGCCAACCTGCGTGACCGACAGCGATCGCCCAAACACTCCAGCCCCACTGTCTTGTCGGCCGTCCGAAGAAGCGTCAATAGGGGTAAAGCGCTGTATATCCGTGATGCGAAAGCGGTAAACGCTCATTCCCAAAGGCGGGGTTGCCAGCGCCACCCACGATGGCCGGTATCGGACGGCAGGGAGGCCGGGGGTCGTTTCGATCACGCCTTTTCCCCAGGCAACATCCACAAAGGGGCCGGCAGCCAGGCCCGCGGGGTTCCACCAGGTGGCGCTGCTATCGGATGCCACCGCGACGAACGCACCGCCCATCCCGAGAGCCCGGCTTCCGACGGTCTCGACGATCTGAGCGTGTGCGGGAACAGTCACCAATAGGCACAACAGCGCCATCCTGATAACCTGAATCGACATCGAACGACCTGCGCTTTCCTTCGTCACATCCATGTCCATGACTTCCGGGGCCGAGTTGCCCGTTCCTCTCATTCCTCACTCTAAGTCGTTCTCCGCCAGGATCCTCGGCATCTTCATTGCGCCGAAGTCCACGTTCCGTACGATCGCAAGAGCCCCGGACTGGCTGGGTGTGCTTGCCCTCACCTTCCTGGTGAACGCCGGCGTCTGGGCGGTGGTGTTCCAGACCCCGGTCGGCCGCTTTGCCCTGATGGATCGGTGGGAATCCTCGGCGATCGCGTTTGGCCAGACGGTAGACGACGACCGCTACGCGGCTCTTGAGACAGCCAGCGAACGCGGGGCGATCTACGCTGTGGCCGTCGCATTTGCTGCCGGCCCACTCCTGGCTGTCGTGTTATCGGGACTTCTCGTTTTGGCATTGAGGCCGCTGTCGAGCGGCGTCGAACGAGTCGCCTACTCCCAGGTGCTCGCCGTCGTTGCCCACGCCGGGGTGATTCTGGCGCTGCGAGAGGTAGTGGCGGCGCCGATCACGTATGTTCGCGGCGCGCTTGGAAGCCCACTGACTCTGCGCCTGATGTTATCGGGGCTCGACGAAGGCTCGACGTTTGCGCGTTTCGCCAGCGGTATCGATATGTTCGTGCTGTGGTGGATAGTGGTGCTCGCCATTGGTCTTTCCGTTCTCTACCGGCGTCCTGCGCGGGGGCTGGCGGTGCGCCTTTTTGGCGTATACGTTGCGATGGTCGTCATCCTCGTGACGACGATGGCAGTCACAGGAGGCACGCAATGAAACGCCGCACGGCCATTCTGATCGGTGTGGGTGTGCTTGTCGCGTGTGCGGCCGGCGCCGGGGTCTACCTGTCACGTCCCCCGGACGTCCCGGCAGTGACCGTGGAAACACTGCGGCGGCGGGACCTCGACGCACTGGTGTCGGCCTCGGGCAAGATTCAGCCCAAGCGGCAGGTGAACGTCTCGGCCAATACGATGGGACGCGTGACGCGCCTTGCCGTCCAGGAAGGCGAACGCGTCCGCGCGGGTCAGTTCCTGCTCGAGATCGATCCGCGGTCGCTCGAAGGCCAGCTCCAACGCGGGGAAGCCAGTGTCGCTGCCGCACGCTCGTCCCTGCAGCAGACCAGAACCACTGTGGAACAGGCGCGAGCGACACTCGATCTTGCACGGCAGAACCTGAACCGTCAGGAGGAGCTATGGAAGGATGGCCTGACGACGCGCGAGTCACTCGAGCGGGCGCAAAGTGAAGTCACCGTTCGCGAAGTGGAACTGCGAACACGGCAGCAGGAAATCCAGACGCGCGAGGAACAGATCAAACAGGAGCAGGCGGGGCTGGCGACCACCCGCTACAACCTGAGCCAGGTGATCATCTCGTCCCCGATGGAAGGGATCGTGACGAGACGGAACATCGAAGAAGGCGAGAACGTCATGGTCGGCACCATGAACAACGCCGGCACGGTGCTCCTCACGATTGCCGACATGTCTATCGTCGAGGCCGAGGTGGAGGTCGATGAGACAGACATTCCGACCGTGACCCTCGGGCAGGAGGCCAGGATTACGATTGACGCCGTGCCCGATCGCACGTTTCGCGGACATGTGACCGAGATTGGCAACAGCCCGATCCAGACGACAGGCGCCGACGCCGCAACGCCACGTGCCACGAACTTCAAGGTCGTCATCACACTGGACGAGGCGATTCCCGACATCCGTCCCGGATTCAGCTGCACAGCGGAGATCACGACATCCACGCGCAAAGCCGCGGTGTCGGTCCCCATTCAGGCGGTCACCGTCCGCGACATGCTGTACGACACCTCCGGAACCCTCATCCATGAACCGCCACCGCCCCGACTGAGCCGCTTTCAACTGGCCCGACGAGGGGAGGTTGATACAACCGCCGGGCCTCCAGAGCCGCCGCCCGGTCAGACGCGAAGAGAGACCGAGGGCGTTTTTGTGCTTCGAGACGGCCGCGCGGTGTTCGTGCCCATCAAGGTGGGCATTGCCGGTGAGCGCTATTTCGAAGTGCTCTCCGGTGTGACCGAGAACGACCAGATCATCACGGGGCCGTTCAATTCCGTACGAGCCCTGGCCGACGGTGCGGAGGTCCGGCTGCAAGACCCCGTTCCCACACGATAGCCGTGCACCAGCTCTTCGAGTCGATCGCCATCGCGTTGCAGGCCATCTGGGCGAACAAGCTCCGCTCGTTCATGACGGTGCTTGGCAACATCGTGGCTGTTGCGTCGATCGTGACGGTTGTCTCGCTCATTCAGGGCATGAACGCGCTGGTCTCACGCGCCATCGTCACGGATGTGGGGGCGGACTCGTTCACGATTCAGCGACTGCCGCCGGTGCGGACAGCCGAGGACGAAGAGCAGACACGCAACAATCCCCGGCTCACACTGGAGGAGGCCGCCCTGGTCGAACGGTTCAGTTCGTCCATCTCCTCTGTCATGGCACAGGCGCAGCAACGCGGCACGATTGCGTACCTCGACCGGGTGCTGGAGAACGTGCAGATTCAGGGTGTCACGCCTTCGTATCTGAACTTCTCAACCTTTGACGCCGAGCGCGGCCGGATGATGAGCGCCGTCGAAGTGGAACGGAACCGACCGGTCGTGCTTCTCGGCTGGGACGTCGCTGATTCGCTGTTCGGCGAATCCAACCCGCTCGATCACCTGATCAAGATTCAAGGCGTCCACTTCCGCGTCGTTGGCGTGAGCGAACGAAAAGGCGGCGCGTTTGGCGCCTCGATGGACGGCTTCGCCGTGATACCGGTCGGCAGCCACCTGAAGCTCTTTGGCGCCCGCCAGTCGCTGTCCCTGATGATCAAGCCAGCCTCTCCCGCGCTGCTGCCCGTCGCCATGGACGATGCCACCGTGGCGCTGCGGGTGGCGCGACGCTTGAAGCCACGGGATCCGGACAACTTCGGCATCTTCACGTCAGACACACTGCTCGGTGTGTATCGACAGGCGACGGCCGGCATCTTTACGGTGCTCGTCGGAGTGGTTGCGCTCTCGCTGCTCGTCGGCGGGATCGTGATCATGAACATCATGCTGATGGTCGTGACCGATCGCACACGCGAGATTGGCCTGCGGAAGGCGCTCGGCGCCCGTCGTCGAGACATCATGTCGCAGGTGCTCACGGAGTCGGTGACGCTCTCAACCACCGGCGGCATCATCGGCATCCTGCTGGGCTTCATCGCCGCGCAGATCATCGCCGCCCTGACGCCGCTCCCGGCGCGGCTCGAACCATGGTCGGTGTTTCTTGGGGTCGGCATCGCCGCCACTGTCGGGCTGTTCTTCGGCGCCTACCCTGCCGCACGCGCGGCCCGGCTCGATCCTGTGGAAGCACTCAGGCGGGAGTAGAGGAGGCATCCGTGACGGTTGCGCTCTGGCGCGATATTCTACCGCTTGCGATCGACGCGATTCGCGCCAACAAACTCCGCTCGGCGTTGACGATTCTCGGCGTGGTCATTGGCGTCACGGCCATCGTCGGCATGACCGCCCTGATCCGCGGGTTCGACCAGTCACTGCGGGACAGCATCCGCGAGCTTGGCCCAAACACGATCTTCGTGGCGAAATTCAGTGGGGTCAGCCTCGCGGCTGGTAACGACTTCACTGAGCTCCTCCGTCGGCCCAATCTCACCGTCGAGGACAAGACGGCAATCGAAAAGCTTGCGCCATCGGCCGGTACCGTCGATATCTGGCTCGGCGCCGGTGGACCGCCGACGCAGACCCGCGTCTTCTACAGAGGCGAACGGACCAAGCTTCTGGCCGTGCTCGGCGCCACGGAGAACTTCGCGAGCGTCAACTTTCTCGATCTGCACGAGGGACGGTTCTTCACGGGAAGCGAAGTCTCGCGAAGGCGGAACGTCGTGGTGCTCGGTCAGACACCGTACCAGGCCCTCTTCGGCGAGTCCTCCCTCGATCCGGTGGGCAAATCCGTTCGCATCGGATCAGCCCAGTACATGGTGGTCGGTGTCGTCGGGAAGCGGCCTTCGACGGGAGGGTTCGACCTGGGACAGGACGACTTCGTCGTCATCCCGGAAACCACCTACCGCAAGCAGTTCGGGATTCAGATCTTCAGCCGCGGCAACGTGCAGCACCAGAGCGTGCTGATTGCCGTGGCGCCGCGAAGCGACAATGCGCGGGCGGCGCTCCTGACAGAGGTCGAAGAGATCATGCGCATCCGTCACGGGCTGACGCTGGACGAGCCCAACGACTTCGATCTCGTCACCCAGGACGCGGCGCTCGATGTGTGGGAACAAGTCAGTCAGGCGACGTTTCTCGCCCTCGTGACCATTTCTTCGATCGCGCTCATGGTCGGCGGCATCGGCGTCATGGCGATCATGACAATCTCGGTCACGGAGCGTACGCGCGAAATCGGGCTGCGCAAGGCGCTCGGCGCCAGACGCAAAGACATCCTCTTTCAGTTCCTCGCCGAAGCCGTGGCGCTCACGTCTTTCGGCGGAATCCTCGGCATCCTCCTCGGGAGCACCCTGGGGATCACTGTCAGCCTCGCCACGGGCTTTCCGGTCTCGCTCCCGTGGTGGTCTTTTGCGATCGGACTGGGATTCTCAGCGGCCGTGGGGATCTTCTTCGGAATGGTACCTGCCGTGCGCGCAGCGCGCCTGGACCCGATCGAAGCACTCCGTCACGAATAGCGTCCGTTCGCGTTCGGGTCCCGCGACCCGAACGCCCCGAACGAATCGAACCTACGCTTCCTTCTCGCCCGTCCGGATCCTGTAGCTCTCGAGTACCGGCAGCACGAACACGCGGCCGTCACCGATTTCACCGGTCCTGGCGGCCTCGATGATCGCCTTGATGGCATCGTTCGCACTCGAGTCCGGTACGACCACCTCGATCTCCATCTTCGGCAGCAGGCTGACGTTGTACTCCTTGCCACGATAGATGGCCGTGTGGCCCTTCTGCTTCCCGTGCCCACGGACTTCAGTCACCGTCATGCCGGCAATCCCCATCTTGGCCAGCGCGTCCTTGACGTCGTCCACTTTGTTCGGGCGGACAATACTCTTGATCAACTTCATAGCGTTCCCTCCAATGTGCCTTGCAGGTCGGAGGTCAGCCCCAACTGCTCCGCCTCGGTGAGTTTGACCCCTGCCTTGGTGATGTGAAACACGTCGATCGCCCGCTCCCCCTCCGTTGAGATCAACACGAGATCAACGTCGCAGCCGTGCCTCGAGATCACACGGCTGATTCGATACAGCAATCCCAGCGCATTGCCGGCGACGATGTCGAGAATCGTGAAATGTTCCGATGCTTCATTGTCCGTGTGCACAACAGGAGCCACCCGTGGATTTCCCCGCCACTGCACCACACTCTGCTCGCGGCCGCGCAGGAGCTCGGCCACGTCCGAACGCCCGGATACAACTTCCTGCAGCTCGTGCAGCACCTGTTCATGCGCGTCCTGGTTAAGCGCAAGAAACCTCTCGTCATCCGTGAAGTGAAAGATGTCCAGCACCAGACCGTTCGGATTGGTCAGCGCGTGTCCTCGCAGGATGTTCATGCCGAATGACGACAGGACACCGCAGATGTTCGAGAACAGGAATGGCTTGTCGAGCGTGACAACCGCAAGCGTCCACACGGTGTCGGAGCGCTCGAGCGACAGGTGCACTTCGTCCGGACGGATGTCGCGTGCAAGACGCACGTGCCGGTAGATGGCGTCGCGCGAAAACAGCTGCAGATACCGTTGAGGTAGTCCCTCGACGAAGCGGGTGATCTCCCAGTCCGGGAGATCGGCAGGCCGATTAGCGAGAAGTTCGACCAGGCCAGCCTGATTTCGATCGATCAGCTCGTCGGCGTAGCGCTGCGTCAGGTGGTTGTACGTGTCCACGTACAAGCGCCAGATCAGCTCCTCTTTCCAGGGCGTGAGCGTGTCCGGGCTGACGGCTTCGATGTCTGCGAGTGTCAGCAGGCAGAGCATCTTCAGGCGCTCCTCGCTGCCAACGAGATTCGCGACCTCCTTGACGATCTGCGGGTCTTCGGTGTCGCGCCGGAATGCGGCCAGCGACATGCGCAGATGATGACGGATCAGGAACAGGACCGTCTCCCGCGGTTCGGCGGCCAGCTCGAGTCGATCGAGAACCGCAACGGCCATCCGCTCGCTCTCGAGCGCGTGCTCGTCGTCTCGCCATTTGCCGACGTCGTGGAGCAGGAGCGAGAGGGCCAGCAGCTCGGGGGCAGCGAGGCCATCCGCGATGCGCTTGAAACGCAGGCGGTTCGGCTCGTCGGTATTCGCGAGCCGCTCGAAGTTTCGAATGGCCAGGAGCGTGTGCTCGTCAACCGTGTACTTGTGGTAGAAGTCACGCACCACCCGCCACGAGATCGCCTGGAACTCGGGAAACAGGCTGTCGAGCAAACCGCAGTCGTGCATCTCCGAAAGCCGCGCATAGAGACCTGGACGCGGCCGGAACAATCGCAGAAGAGCGGTTCGGTGCCGAGGCTCGGGCAGAAGATCGTCTGGAGTACGGCCAGCGACGTGCTGACGGATACAGGAGAGCGCCTCGTCGGTCACCTCGGTGTCCGCATCGATGGCCGCCTGAAACGCGCTGACCCAGGACTCCGGGGCTTTGGCGGCCTTGACGGGATCGAGAAACCTGATGCCGTCACGCGTGAGTCCGAGATTCTCGCCGACTGGTATCGGAGCCGCCCGCCGCGCCCATTCAAGCGAACGACTCACCGTGCGAGCGTGCCTGAAGTAGTCGCTCATCAGCCGCTCGACACGCTGGCGCGGCTCGACGCCTGGATATCCGAGTACGTCCGCCGTACGTTCCTGTAATTCGTGGCTCAGCACGTTCTGATTGCGCCCGTACTCCCAGTGCAGGACGGAGCGGACGCGCAACAGAAACTCCTCTGCCTCTTCGAGACGCCCGATGTCGGAAGGTCCGCGAGTCAGCAGGAGCGGATCGCTGAGAGCCGCAATCGTGCGGGCGGCCATGACGTCGCGGAGTGCTCCCGGTGCTTCCTTCACGTCAGGCTCGAGCTGATACAACGTTCCGTTGAACGTCGCGTGACGTTCCTCGACGAGCTGCAGCAATGATCGAAGGATGTAGGCATGCGTGCTTGCACGATGAAACGCCGTGCCCAACCGATCGAAGAGACTGCCGGCACCGGCGACGAGCCGGGCGTCGAGCAGGGCCAGCAGGAACTCCGGGTTGTCGATCTCGAGATCAGCGAACTCTTCAATCTCTCTCACCTGGTGACCGACCACTACCCCGAGGTCCCAAATCGGGTTGAGGAAGGCATGCAGGAACCGCTCTTCCGCTGGACCGATGCGCCATCCAAACAGGAGCAGCAAATCGATGTCGGAGTGGAGGCTCAGGTGCCGCCGGCCGTACCCGCCCAGGGCGATGATGGCCACGGGTTGGCTCGGGCCGCCCGCATCGACGAAGAGCTGGTGCAGCAGCGCGTCCACTCGTGCGGCGTGCCGCTCAACGGCGGCGCGGCCGCCTGCGCCCTCTGCCGTGTCCTTGCGCAGCTCGTCTCGGGCTGCCTCCAGCGCGGCCTTGATCGGAAGGCCGTGAGGATGCTCGGAATTGCCGCCCGGCTGCGTCATGGACATGAAGCGAGTATCTCCGGGTTCAGGTGGCAGTGTCATGACAGAGAAGCCGACGCCAGCCATGATCGTCGGCCTCTCCGCTCGACTGCAACTAGAAGGAGAAACCGAGACCGATCGAGGCAATCCCGACCGAGTCCTGATCGTTATACACCTTCACTGAATCGCCGAACGTCTGGAACTCCACACCGCCGTGAATATTGGCATGAGCTCCGAGTGGCACCGTGACAATCCCCGCGATGCTGAAGTACCCGAACTTTTCGTCGTCGCCGCCGAACTCGTAGTAATCGCTTGCGCTCAGACCGACCTTGATCGGAACGGCGAGTGAGGCCTTCGAACCTGCATACCCCGGTGCGACGCCAAGTTCGAGATATGTGCCCTTGGCCGCCCCTGCATCCGCCTGTCCGTCGTCGGTGAGCTCGAATGCCACGAGTGCGTAGGGCTTGAGTGCACCCTTGCCGAGCGCCGCGCTGTCATCGACGCCCACCTTCACCGCCAGCTCCTTCACATGCGCGAAGAGGTCTGCCGGGCTCGTGTAGGAGGTATAGGTGAACCCCAGGCTCGCCTTGCTGAAGCCAAAACCGAGCGTGGCGTAGAAGTCCGACTCGTACCATTTGTTGCCGGTGCCGAAGTCGTCCTCGTTGATCTGGCTGTTGATCGCGTTCCAGCTTCCGACGTTCAGCGTGGCGGTCTTGAGCCCCCCCTCACCTCGGAACGGCGTGAATCCGAAGTCCACGTACGGCCAGATGGACACGCCTTCGGAGTTCTGGCGAATGCCTCGGAAGTTGTACTGGTTCACAACATCCAGGCCGCCAGTGACGACGACCACGGGTGGGTCCTGAGCCAACGCGGGCGACGCGGTGAGCCCCAGCCCAAGAACCATTGCTGACAATCCGAAACACACTGCGCGAATACAAGACATGTAACTAGCCTCCCTCGGGGTTGTTGAGAAGTGCGGCGCCCCTCGTAGGAGTGGAGCGCCGCCGGTATTGCCGCTGACCCTTCGTCGTTCCTACGCTTCGTGCTTGATTGGCTTGAGCATCCGGTGTGGCTCGGGCGTCGCAGTCATGTGGGTCACGGGTGAGCCACCGGTCGTGTGCAGGTACGCCTCTTCGCTGTGCTGTGTGATGTCGAGACCCACGCTCTCTTCTTCGCTCGACGCTCGAAGCGGCGTGATCAGGCCGATGACCTTCAGGAGAACGAAGCTCATGACACCGCTGTAAACCATCGCGGCACCCACGGCCGTCGCCTGGATGAGGACCTGACCCGGATTGCCGTAGAGCGCGCCGTCAAACAGACCGTTCAGGCTCTTCTCTGCAAACACACCAGTCAGGAGGGCGCCAACCGTACCGCCAACGCCGTGCGCCGCGACCACGTCCAGCGAATCGTCCAGCGACGTCTTGGCACGAATGATCAGGGCGAAGTAGCTGGGCACTGCGGCGATTCCGCCGAGCAGCAATGCGTTCATGGGGCTGATGAAGCCCGCCGCCGGAGTGATAGCCACGAGGCCGACCACGATGGCCGTCGCGCACCCAACAGCTGTCGGCTTCCCGGTCCGCGCCAGATCAAGGAACGTCCACACCACCAGCGTTCCGGCAGGCGCAATCATCGTCGTCACGAACGCGAGGCTTGCGATGGGACTCGCGGCCAGCGCGCTGCCGGCGTTGAAACCGAACCACCCGAACCAGAGCAGGCCCGCGCCGAGCAATGTCAGCGGAACACTATGCGGGACGAGCGACGATGAGGGGTATTCCTGCCGCTTACCGACCACGAGGGCGGCCACGAGCGCCGCAGCGGCCGCGTTCACGTGCACCACCGTGCCGCCGGCGAAATCCCACGCACCCATGTCCGCGAGCCAGCCGCCGCCCCATACCCAGTGCGCGAGCGGAGCGTAGACGACGACGGACCAGATCGAGATGAAGAGGAGATACGCCGAGAACCGCATCCGCTCGACGATGGCACCCGAGATCAGCGCGGCCGTGATGATGCAGAACGTCGCCTGAAACGCCATGTAGAGCATGTGAGGAATCGTCAGCGGCACGATCGCGCCCGTCTCGGCAAGTCCGACGCCGTTCAGGAATGCGAGTGACATGTCGCCCAGCCAGTTGCTGCCAGGAGTCAAGGCCAGCGAATACCCCACGATCGCCCAGAGCACGCTCACGAATCCCAGTGAGATGAAACTCATCATCATGGTGTTGAGCGCGTTCTTGGAGCGAACCAGCCCGCCGTAAAAGAACGCCAGCGCTGGGGTCATCAAAAGCACCAGCGCTGTGGAGATCAGCATCCATGCTGTGTCAGCTTGATTCATTCCTCACCTCGGAGAAGAAAAAGTCGCGTGCTCGACGTGAGCTAGCGAGATTGCGGTGCCCAGTATCACGGGTTGTTGCACACGCTTACGCAAGAGTGGTTCCAATCTGAGAAGAGGCATGATCAGGCATGAATCCTTCGATTTTCCGAGCGATCCCTTCGATCGGCGCAACGCTGCCGATCCGGCATAAGCCAACATTCCTGTCTAGCTGGTATAGCCAGGAAACAAAATTGTGTGGATCGTGATTGCACGCGGCCCGGGGGCCTCGGGGATCACGCACGGCGCATCCTCGGGCAGGATCAGACGGCTGGACCAGATCTCGACATATTCGTCTAGTGGCCGTACCACCAGGACAGAAATGTCAGTATTCACGAATTGAGAGGGTAATGAGAACCGGTTCAGGAGGCGGATCAGACCGATCTTGCGACCGCGGCACCCCGGGACTATGATTCGCACACCTCGACCGCTTATGGGACTCCAGGTGAGGCAGGAGGGTTACCCGTATGAAGGTGTTCGACGCAGCCGACATCCGGAATGTGGCCATTGTCGGCCACAGCGGATGCGGTAAGACCCAGCTGGTGTCGGCGATGCTCTTTGCCGCCGGCGCCGTCAACCGCCTAGGGAAGGTTGACGACGGCTCGACCGTTACCGATTTCGACGAAGAATCCATCGCCCGCAAGCACACCCTCGCCGCCAGCCTGGCCCACGCTGAGTGGCAACGAACCAAAATCAACATCATCGACACCCCCGGGTTCGCCAACTTCATGACGGACGCCCGCTCGGCGCTCCGGGTGGTCGAGACCGCTCTCGTCGCGGTCGATGCCGTCTCAGGTGTCGAAGTCCAGACCGAGAAGCTGTGGGCCGAAGCAGCCGGCCTGAACCTTCCGCGCATCGTTGTGCTGACGCGGATGGATCGGGAGCGCGCGAGCCTCGAACGCACGCTGGAATCGCTACGCCGCGACTGTGCACGCGAGATCGTCCCGATCCAGATACCGATGGGCGAGGAACGCAGTTTCGTGGGCGTCGTAGACCTCGTGCGCATGCGGGCGCTGACCTTCGCCACCGATGACAGCGGAAAGATGACCGAGGCAGACGTTCCGGAGGCGCTGGCCGCCAGCGCCAACGAGGCGAGAGAACGGCTCATCGAGTCCGTAGCCGAAGCCGACGAGGCGTTGATGGAAGCCTTCTTTGCCGAAGGCACGTTGACGCAGGACCAGTTGCTCACGGGGCTCCGCACGGCCACCGCTGCCGGGCGCCTGTTTCCGCTGGTGTGCACGTCGGGTCTTCACATGGTGGCCGCCCAGCCACTTCTGGACGTCATCGTCAGCTACGTGCCCTCGCCTGCGGCGCGCGAATACCCTGCGCTCACGCGGGCAGGAGAGGAGACCGGCGTACAAGCCGCCAACGGCGTTCCCTACATGGCGCGCGTCTGGAAGACCATCGCCGACCCGTTTGCGGGGCGCATCACCATGTTGAGAGTCGTGTCCGGCGCAATCGCCTCGGACACGACGGTCTACAACCGCACGCGTGATGCGCAGGAGCGCCTGGGTCACCTGCTGGCCCTCCAGGGCAAGACGCAGACGCAGGTGCCTGAACTGCGGGCTGGCGACATCGGCGCCGTCGCCAAACTGAAGGACACACATACAGACGACGTGCTGTGCGACAAAGCGGCGACGGTGACGTTTGCCAGCATCACGTTTCCGGAGCCGGTGCTCGCCTATGCCATCGAACCCCGGAGCCGCAGCGACGAGGACAAGATCAGCACGGCGATGCAGCGCCTGCGCGAGGAGGATCCCAGCATCGGATACTCACGCGACCCGCAGACACACGAGCTGCTGCTCGCCGGACAGGGACAGCTGCACATCGGCGTCACGGTCGCCAAGCTGAAGCGGCGGTTCGGCGTCGAGGTCAACCTGAAGCCACCAAGGATCCCGTACCGGGAAACCATCACCGCCGCCACCGAAGCACACGGACGACACAAGAAGCAGACGGGCGGACACGGCCAGTTCGGTGATTGCAAGATCCGCGTGGCGCCGCTGCCGAGAGGCAGCGACTTTCAGTTCGAAGACGACATCTTCGGAGGGGCGATTCCGCGGCAGTTCGTGCCGGCTGTCGAGAAAGGCATCCAGGACGCGCGCGCCCGCGGATTCCTCGCCGGCTTTCCGATGGTGGACTTCAAAGCCACGGTGTTCGACGGTTCGTATCACGCCGTGGACTCGAACGAGCTCTCGTTCAAGATGGCGGGCTCGCTGGCTTTCAAGGACGCCATGTCGCGGGCGAGGCCGACCATCCTCGAACCCATCATGCACGTCGAGGTCTATGCGCCGAATGATTTCGCCGGCGATTTGATGGGTGATCTCAACGGGCGCCGTGGCCGCATCGGCGGCATGGACACCAGAGGAAGCATGACGGTGATTCGAGCGCAGGTTCCGATGGCCGAGATGCTGACCTATGAACAGCATTTGACCTCAGCTACCGGCGGGCGAGGCTCGTATCACATGGAATACTCACACTACGAAGAAGTGCCGCACGAGCTGCAGACGAAGATCATCAGTGCCGCGAAGGCTCAGCGCGGACACGAGGTCGTCGAGGAAGCCTGAACGCGTTCGATTGAAAAAGAAGAAAAAGAAAAAGGGCCGGCGCGTGCCGGCCCTTTTTGTCATACCCAGACTCTTCGCGGCGATTCGCTCGCCGCACGACCAGTCCCTACGAACCGCCGGCCTTCCGCGGGGTCGTAGACTTCCGGCCACCTCGCGTCTGACCCTTGGCCTGTCCCTTCGATGCGGGCGTGTCGCCCTTGTCACCCCGGAGCCTGCGGGCAGCCGCCTTGAGCCGATCGCCGACACCCTTGCTCTTGGGCTTCGCGGCTTCCTTCTCGGCAGTCTCTTCGGCGGCCTTCTTCGGGTCATACTCGCTCCCGACAAGTTCCACCTGGGCCACCTCAGCGGAATCGCCGCGCCTGAAACCGGCACGCAAAATACGGGTGTAGCCGCCGGGACGATCCGCGAATCGCGGAACGAGCGTGTCGAACAGCTTGCCGACCACGTCCTTGTCAGGCAGCTCGGAGAGCACCATCCGCCGCGCGTGCAGAGTCTTCCCCTGAATAGCAGAAGCGGCTACCCCGCGCTTGGCGACGGTGATGAGCTTCTCAACAAAGGGGCGAAGCTCCTTGGCCTTCGGCATCGTGGTCTCGATCCGCTCGTGCCGAAGGAGAGCCATCGCCTGATTGCGGAGCATCGCCACGCGATGCTCCGTCACGCGACCTAGTTTTCGATGTGCAACGTTGTGTCTCATAGTGAAACCTGTGGTCTCTAGTCTTTAGTCTCTAGTAGCGCGCCCCTCACTCGGTAGGCCCAAGGCCAACCGGACGCACTAAAGACCAACAACGAGAGACTGAACCGATCGCTTACTCCTGCCCCGACGCCGACGACTGATCCAGACGCATGCCGAGGCTCAGTCCCATCGTGTGGAGGATCTCTTTGATCTCGTTGAGCGATTTGCGTCCGAAATTCTTGGTCCGAAGCATCTCGGCTTCCGTCTTCTGCACCAGCTCGCGAATCGTGCGGATGTTTGCGTTCTTGAGGCAGTTGTACGAACGGACCGACAGCTCGAGCTCTTCGACGCTCTTGTCGAGGTTCTCGTTCGCGGCACCCGTGCGTGGCTGGTCGGCCTGCGCTTCCGGCGACTGGTCGCTCGCATCATCGAGATTGATGAAGATGTTGAGGTGGTCGCGGATCAGTTTGGCGGCCAGCGAGACCGAATCCTGCGCCGTAACGGAGCCATTGGTCCAGACATCGATGGTGAGCTTGTCGTAGTCCGTGGTCTGGCCCAGACGAGCCGCCTCGACCAGATAGTTCACCTTCTTGACCGGCGAGTGCACCGAGTCCACGGGAATCCAGCCGATGCCCAGATCCTCATCAAAGTTCTTGTCGGCCGAGACGTAGCCGCGGCCGCGCTTGATTCGAAGCTCCATGTTGATCTTGCCGCCAGCCGACACCGTGGCGATGTGCGCTTCGGGCTCGAGAATTTCCAGGTCGGCGTCCGCCTGGATGTCCTTCGCCCGCACGATGCCAGGCTTCTCCACCTTGAGGTAGAGCGTCTTGGTGTGATCGACGTGAAGCTTGAGCGGAATCTGCTTCAGGTTCAGGATGATGTCCGTCGCGTCCTCGACTACGCCGGGGATCGGCGAAAACTCATGCAGCACACCGTCGATCTTCACGGCGGTAATGGCCGCTCCCTCGATCGAGGACAGCAGGACACGCCGAAGTGCGTTGCCGACGGTCGTGCCAAATCCACGTTCGAACGGCTGGGCGTAGAACCGCCCGAACCGATCGGTCAGCGTGTCGCGCTCGAATTCCAGGCGCTTCGGTCGTTGAAAACCCTTCCAGAGCATCGTGTGTCCTTTCGCTAACGGGCCGGCAGCTCCGGCCTCCAGACCTGCATGTCATGCCGCCGGCCTCCCGCCGCAGGTCAGAAAGGCTGCGGGCCGACGGGTGCGATAAGCCAGCTCGTAGCTTGTAGCCGGTAGCTCGTAGCGAACCGACGCTACCACTACCGTTCGTGCTACCAGCTACTGGCTACTGGCTACCAACTACTTCGAATACAACTCGACGATCAGCTGCTCCTGAACGGGCAGATTGATCTGCTGGCGGTTCGGGATCGATCCGACCTTGGCCGACATGCCTTCGCCTTCGAACTGGAGCCACTCAGGCACGCCGCGGCCCTTGACCTCTTCGAGGGCGTGCAGAATCGCCGCACTCTTCCGGCTGATGGCTCTGACCGACACGATATCGCCGGGCTTCACCGAGAACGACGGGATGTCCACCTTGCGGCCATTCACCGTGAAGTGACCATGGCGCACGAGCTGGCGCGCAGCCGCCCGCGAGGTCGCGAACCCGACGCGGTACGCCACGTTGTCGAGGCGGCGCTCGAGCAACTGCAGCAGCGTCTCACCCGTGATGCCGCGCGTCCGTTCAGCCTGTTCGAAATACCGCCGGAACTGATCTTCCAGCACACCGTAGATGCGCTTGACCTTCTGCTTCTCGCGCAGCTGAATGCCGTAGCCCAGCATCTTCGACTTCCGGGACTTCCCGTGCTGCCCTGGCGCAAAGTTGCGCTTTTCGATGGCGCACTTCTCCGTGTAGCAGCGCTCGCCCTTGAGGAACAACTTCATTCCCTCACGGCGGCACAGGCGGCAGACAGGTCCGATATATCGAGCCATTCCTTCTAATCCTCTCCTAGACGCGACGACGCTTGGTGGGGCGGCAGCCGTTGTGCGGTATCGGTGTCACGTCGCGGATCGACTTCACCTCGATGCCCACGGTCTGAAGCGCGCGAATCGCCGACTCGCGGCCAGAGCCCGGCCCCTTGACCCGCACCTCCACCGACCGCAACCCATAGGTCTTTGCGGCGTTGCCGGCATTCATCGCCGCCTGGGTCGCCGCGAACGGCGTCCCCTTGCGGGAACCTTTGAAGCCGATGCCGCCCGCACTGGACCACGAAATCACGTTGCCTTCCGTATCCGTGATCGTGATGTGCGTGTTGTTGAACGACGCGTGAATGTGCGCGTATCCATGATGGACGACACGCTTCTCTCCACGCTTCTTGAAGGCCTTGCGAGGTGGCTTCTTGCCTCCCTCGGCTTTCTTATCTGTCTCTGCCGCGTCAGTCTTGGCCATCGATTACACCGTCTTCTTCTTCGCGACCGCGCCCTTCCGGGGGCCTTTGCGGGTGCGCGCGTTGGTCTTGGTCCGCTGGCCGTGCACCGGGAGATTCCGGCGATGGCGGAGGCCTCGATAGCAGCCGATTTCCATCAGCCGCTTGATGTTCATCGAGATCTCCTTGCGGAGGTCGCCCTCGACGCCGCCGACATCCTCGAGCACACGGCTGATCTTGCGGACGTCCTCTTCGGAGAGATCCTTGACCCGGATGTCCGGGCTCACGCCTGCGGCTCCAAGGACGTCGTTGGAGCGCTTCCGCCCAAGACCGTAGATATAGGTGAGACCGATCTCGATCCGCTTCGTTCGCGGAAGATCGACGCCTGCTATGCGTGCCATCTGTTCTCTCTTCCTCTTCGCTGACTGACGCTCGACGCTGCTAGCCCTGCCGCTGCTTGTGCTTCGCGTTCGTGCAAATGACCCGGACTACGCCCCGGCGGCGGACGACTTTGCACTTGTCACACATCTTCTTGACTGACGCTCGTACCTTCATGTCGTCCCTCGTACTACCTTCAGTATCCGGCCGCGGCTCAGGTCCCGCGCTGTCAACTCCACCACGACCCGGTCACCAACCAGCAGCCTGACAAAGTTCTTCTCAAGACCGCCGCCGGCGTGGGCCGTAATGTGCCTGTCTCCGTCGACTCCGATCCGATACAACCCGCTCGGCAACTGGGCCTCGACCACGCCCTCGATCTGCCGATCAATCCCGCCGCTCACGTGCGGGCAGCGTTCTCCAACTCCGCGTCACGTGCCGCATCTCCCGCGAGCAACGTGAGAATCTCGCATCCGCCTGAGGCCACGACGACGGTGTGTTCGAAGTGTGCCGACAACGAACCGTCCTTCGTCACTGCCGTCCAGTGGTCGCCGAGAATCCTCGTCTCCGGCCCCCCAACATTCACCATGGGCTCGATTGCGAGCACCATGCCTTCCGACAGACGCGGTCCGCGGCCACCAGGACCATAGTTCGCGATCTGCGGCTCCTCGTGCAGTTCGGTGCCGATCCCATGCCCGACGAACTCTCGAACAACGGAATAGCCATGAGCCTCGACGTGTGCCTGCACGGCCGCTCCAATATCCGAAACCCGTGCGCCCGGCTTGACGGCGTCTATGCCCCGGAACAGCGCCTCTTCCGTCACCTTCAGCAACTGGCGTGCATCGGCAGACACCGAGCCAACCGCCACCGTCACCGCAGAATCGCCGAAATACCCCCCGAGCTTGGCGCCCATGTCGAGCGACAGCACGTCACCTTCCGCAAGCTTTCGCGTCGATGGGATTCCGTGAACCACCTGCTCGTTCACCGACGCACACACTGTCGCCGGGTACCCGTGATAGCCCTTGAACGCCGGCTCGGCGCCGGCCGCACGCACCAGCGACTCAGCGGCGGCATCAATCTCCTGCGTCGTGACGCCAGGCCGCACCATCGCGCGCAGCTCGGCGAGAATCCGGGCGACGAGCTGGTTGACCCGTCGCAGCTTCTCGATCTCGGCGCTCGATCGACACACGATCATCGGCGTACCAGTTCCTATGCCCCCATCCCCGCGCGCGAACCTACGCTCGCGGCATCGTCGATGGTGACATCAAGCTCCCGCGCCACAAGGTCCGGCGCCTGTGCACCATTGACCGTGCGGAACGTCGGCCGCGCCCGGTAGAAGTCCACCAGGGGCTTGGTGCTCCGCACGTAGACGTTCAGCCGCTCGCGGACGACCTCTTCACGGTCATCCGGCCGCTGCGTCAACTCGCCGCCGCACCGACGACACGCCGGACCGTCATCGGGACCGGCGTTCTCACCACACTTCGAGCAGATCCGCCGCCCTGCCAGCCGGCGCACGAGGTCCTCTTCGGGAACCACGAGGTCGATCACGAGGAGCGGCCCCTTGCCAAGCTCGTCAATCAACCGATCGAGCGCGCGCGCCTGATCCACGGTCCGGGGAAAGCCATCCAGGATGAACCCCGCGTTCACGTCGGGCCGGCTCAGGCGCTCCCGCACGATCGCGATCATCGTGTCGTCGTCCACGAGCTCGCCGCGGTCCATCTTGGCCTTCGCCACCAACGCGACCGGCAGCTGATCCTTGATCCCCTGCCGCAGGATATCCCCGGTGGAAATCTTGGGAAGGCCGCGCTTGCCCGCGAGCACGTCCGCCTGCGTGCCCTTCCCGGCTCCCGGGGCCCCGAGCATGATGATGTTGAGCCCCATCCTTACCCGCGGCGTCCCCTGATACGCGTCTTCTTCATGAACCCGTCGTAGTGCCTCATGATCAACTGCGACTCGACCTGGTTCACTGTGTCCATCGCGACGCCGACCACGATCAGCAGCGATGTGCCGCCAAAGAAGAACGTCACGCCCATACCCTGCGTGATCCACTGCGGCAGCAACGTGTCGAGCTGCTCACCGATGAACGGAATCGGGGCGACACGGAAACCAGTCAGTAGAAATTCAGGCAACAGCGCAATCGCCGCCAGATACAGTGCGCCGACCAGTGTCAGACGCGCCAGGATCGTGTCGATGTGCTCGGCCGTCCGCTTGCCGGGGCGGATGCCCGGGATGAACCCGCCGTATTTCCGCATGTTCTCGGCGACGTCATCAGGATTGAAGATGATGGCCGTATAGAAGTAGCAGAAGAAAATAATCCCCGTGACGTACAGCAGGTTGTACAACGGCATGCCGTACGCCAGCTGATCGACCACGGCCCGCCCCCAGCTCCCGCTTTCGAACATCTGGGCCACCGTCGCCGGAAACGCCAGAATCGACGACGCGAAGATCACGGGGATGACGCCGCCCGTATTGACCTTCAAGGGGATGTGCGTGCTGGAGCCACCGTACTGCCGTCGGCCGACCACCCGCTTCGCGTATTGCACGGTGATCCGCCGGTGCCCGCGCTCGACGAAGATGATTGCGGCCACGACGACAGCCATCATCACGATCAGGAACACGATGCGGAGCAGGCTGATCTGGCCGGTCCTCATCTGGTCGAACGTGGTCAGGACCGCTGTCGGCAGACCCACGACAATCCCGGCATAGATCAACAGCGACATGCCGTTGCCGATCCCGCGCTCGGTGATCTGTTCGCCAAGCCACATGATGAACATCGTGCCCGTCGTCAGCGTGAGCACGCACATCAGGCGGAAGCCCCAGCCCGGGTTGTACACGAGCGGCAGGCCGCCGGCGATCTGCGTCTGTCCTTCGAGGAAGATCGCGATCCCGAGGGACTGCACGAAGGCCAGCACCAGCGTCAGATACCGTGTGTACTGCGTGATCTTGCGGCGGCCCAGCTCGCCTTCCTTCGAGATACGCTCGAGGGTCGGCCACACCACCGTCAGCAACTGCAAGATGATCGACGCGCTGATGTACGGCATGACGCCAAGCGCGAAGATCGTCACCTGCGACAGGTTGCCGCCCGAGAACATGTCGTACAGCCCGAACATCGTGTTGCGGGTCTGCTCAGCCAGGATGGCCAGCGCTGCCGTGTTCACCCCCGGCGTCGGGATGTGACTCCCCACGCGGTACACGCCGAGGAGCGCCAGCGTGAACAACACGCGGT
Source organism: Acidobacteriota bacterium (assembly GCA_013140775.1). GTDB lineage: Bacteria > Acidobacteriota > Vicinamibacteria > Vicinamibacterales > UBA2999 > JABFSA01. The sequence goes on from JABFSA010000002.1 coordinate 82,604, forward strand.
TGCGCAGGTCGGTGACGGCGAACAGATTTTTCAGCGCGCTTTCCATTTAGGCCCCCAGCACCTCAGCCAGTCCACCAGCAGCCGCGATCTTCTCGGCCGCCTTCCCACTGAACCGATGCGCCTGTACGGTGAGCTTCTTCGCCACATCGCCACGCGCCAGCACCTTGATGCGCTGGCGGCTGGTGCGGACGAGTCCGCTCTCCCGCAGCAACGCCGGCGTGACAACCGTTCCAGACTCGAAACGGTTCGCGAGATCGTCGAGGTTCACCACAGCGTATTCAATGCGACCCAGGTTGTGGAATCCACGCTTGGGGATACGGCGGTGAAGCGGCATCTGGCCGCCTTCGAATCCGCGCTTGAATTTGAAACCGGAGCGCGACTTCGCGCCCTTGTGGCCGCGTCCCGCCTGCGTGCCGTTGCCGGACCCATGGCCGCGGCCGACGCGCTTCTTGGAGAACTTCGACCGGTCCGACGGTTTGAGGTTCGAGAGATCCATCGTTATTCCTGTACCGTCACGAGGTGACGGACCTTCAAAATCATGCCGCGCGTCTCGACGGTGTCCGGCAGTTCCACCGAATGGCGAATGCGACGCAGTCCCATTCCTTTGACGGTCGCGCCCTGTGTCCTGTTGAAACCAATGGGGCTTCGCACCAGCGTCACTGTGAGAAGTTTCTGCGTCGCCTGCGTTGCTGTCTTTTTTGCCATGTTACGCCCCGACCAGCTCGGCTTCTTCCTTGCCGCGGTACCTGGCAACGAGTGCCGGGTCCTTGAGACCCATCAGCCCTGAGAAGGTGGCGCGCACGACGTTGTGCGGGTTCGCCGATCCCAGCGACTTCGTCAGCACGTTCTGAATCCCACACGCCTCCACGACCGCGCGCACCGCGCCACCGGCGATAAGTCCGGTGCCTTCGGGCGCCGGCTTCAGCAGCACGCTCCCGGCTCCGAATCGACCGACCACCTGGTGGGGAATCGTTGTGCCCTTGAGCGGAACGCGGATCAGGTTCTTCTTTGCCGCCTCAATGCCCTTCTTGATCGCCGACGGCACTTCCTTGGCTTTTCCGACGCCAAAGCCCACAACGCCCTGTCCGTCACCCACCACCACCAGCGCGCTGAAGCTGAGATTCTTGCCGCCCTTGACGACCTTCGTCACGCGGTTGATGGACACGACGGTGTCCTTGATCTCCAGCTGCGAGGCGTCCACCTTCTCGCGATCGCGATTCATCATTCCCACGTCAGAACTCCAGACCGGCTTCGCGAGCCGACTCCGCAACCGCCTTCACACGGCCGTGATAGAGGAAGCCGTTCCGGTCGAACACCACCCGCGTCACACCTTTGTCCTTGAGGCGCTGTGCGATGGCTCGCCCGATCGCCTGGGCCCCCGCGACGTTGCCGCCGCGCGCCGACTTCTCCAGCGCACCCTTGACCGACGGCTCGACGCTCGATGCGGACGCGATCGTCCGCCCGGTGGTGTCATCCACGACCTGCACGTAGATATGGGCGACACTGCGAAACACGGTCAGCCGCGGACGCGTCTCCGTCCCCTGCACTCGCTTGCGGATCCGGAACTTGATCCGGTCGCGGCGATCTTCTTTGGTCTTGATCCTCATCGTCGATCTCTCCAGGCTCCAGGCGTTCGGCTCTGGGCTCTACGCTCCGGTCTTCCCGACCTTCTTCTTCAGCGCTTCACCCGTGTAGCGCACACCCTTTTGCTTGTAGGGATCGGGCTTGCGCATCTGTCTGATGTTTGCCGCCACCTGGCCCACGGCCTGACGATCGGCGCCCGTCACGACGATGTGTGTCTGCTTGTCGATCGCGATATCGATGCCGGTCGGAATGTCGAACACGATCGGATGGGAGTACCCAAGCGCGAAGTGCACCTGCTTCCCCTTCAACTCCGCGCGGTATCCGACGCCGACGATGTCGAGCTCTTTCTTGAAGCCTTCGGCCACTCCGCTGACGGCGTTGGCGACCAGGCTCCGGGCGAGGCCATGAAACTTCTTCAGCTCGCTGTCGTCGCGTTGGAGCGTCGCCACCAGCGTGCCGTTCTCCTGCGCGAACACGACTCCCGGCGGAAGTTTCTGTCGAAGCTTGCCCTTGGGGCCCTGCACCTCAACCGCATCCGGCGCGATCCTGACGGTCACGCCTGCCGGAATCGGAATGGGCTTCTTACCAATTCGAGACATTGCACTCAATCCCGCGAAGACCCTCGGGCCTTCGCCAACCACGTCCGTTGCGCGATTCGATAGCCGGAGACCAGATGTCTCCAGGCACTACCACACGTTGCACAGCACTTCTCCGCCGACGCCCGCCTTCTTCGCCGCGCGTCCGGTCATGACGCCCCGCGACGTGGTCAGGATGCTCGTCCCGAGCCCACCGAGGACCACAGGCACATCCTCGACACCGAGGTAGACGCGACGGCCAGGCCTGCTGATGCGCTGGATACCGCTGATGACCTTTTCACCATGCGGTCCGTACTTGAGCGCGACGCGGATCACCTGTCGCGGTTGACGCCCCGCCTTCTCAGCTGGCTCCTCGATCAACCGGAAGCCCTGGATGTATCCCTCATCCTGCAGAATGCGCGCGATCTCAGCCTTCAGCTTGCTTGCGGGCATGTCCACGCGCGCGTGCTTCGCGGTTACCGCGTTGCGGATGCGCGTGAGCATGTCGGAAATCGGATCGGTCATCGTTATCTCATCCTTGCAAGTGCACAGCAGACCTGCTGACAGCGGGCGGCCGGTGGCCGGCCCGATGCCGCGCTTACTACCAGGAGCTCTTCGTGACGCCCGTCACATCGCCCTCGAGCGCCAGCTTGCGGAAGCAGAGACGGCACATCGAGAACTTGCGCATGAACGCCCTCGGCCGGCCGCACAGCTTGCAGCGGTTCCGGAGGCGAATCTTGAACTTTGGCGTCTTCTCTTCCTTGGCAATTTTCGCGGTAGTAGCCATAGCGTTAGTTCGTCCTGAAAGGCATGCCCATCAACTGAAGAAGCTTTCGCGCTTCCTCGTCGGTGCGTGCGGTGGTGACCACCGACACATTCATGCCGCGCGCCTTGTCAACCTTCATGTAGTCGATTTCCGGAAAGAGCAGCTGATCGCGCAGACCCAGCGTGTAGTTGCCCCGTCCGTCGAATCCCTTCGGCGAGACACCACGGAAGTCACGCACACGCGGCAGCGCGATGCTGAACAACCGGTCGAGGAACTCGTACATCCGCTCGCCGCGGAGCGTCACCATGACCCCGATGGGCATGCCCGCGCGGAGCTTGAACTGTGCGATCGACTTGGTGGACCGTCGAACCACGGGCTTCTGGCCGGTGATGCGTCCCACCTCGTCCGCGCCGACATCGGCCACTTTGGCGTTCTGCGTCGCCTCGCCCAGGCCCATATTGATGACGACCTTCTCAATCTTCGGGATCGCCATCACGTTGCTGTACCCGAACTCCTTCGAGAGCGCGGGCGCGACTTCTTTCTGGTACCGATCTCTCAGCCGGTTCATTTGTCGACGACTCCCTCGCACTTGCGGCAGATCCGAACCTTGCGTCCGTCGTTCAGGACGCGATGGCCGATGCGCGTCATCTTGCTGCACTCCGGGCACACCAACTGCACGTTGCTCGCGTGCAGGGACGCCTCGCGCTCGACGATGCCACCTTTGATATTGCGCTGCGGGTTGGGCCGCGTGTGCCGTTTGATGACGTTGATGCCCTCAACGATCAGTCTGTTCCTGACCGGAAGCACCTTGAGCACGCGTCCCCGCTTCCCGCTGTCCTTGCCCGCGGTCACGACGACAGTGTCGTTGCGCCGGATGGGTGTTTGCAGTCTGGACATCTTCCTAGAGCACCTCTGGGGCGAGCGAAATAATCTTCATGAATCGGCGCTCGCGCAGTTCGCGCGCCACGGGACCGAACACGCGCGTGCCGATCGGCTCGTTCTGGTCGTTGACCAGGACGGCGGCGTTCCGGTCGAACCGGATGTAGGTGCCGTCGCGGCGTCGTTGTTCCTTGACGGTCCGCACGATCACCGCCTTGACGACCTGTCCCTTCTTGACGGTCCCATCGGGAGAGGCTTCCTTGACCGACGCCGTGACGATGTCTCCGAGCCGCGCATAGCGTCCCGTGGAACCACCGATCGGGTTGATCACCGAGATCTTTCTGGCGCCGGAGTTATCCGCGACGTCCAGAATGGAGCGCATTTGAATCATGATGCTCTCCTATACCACCGGCGCCTTGGCCACGACGCGCATCACGACCCACCGCTTCCGGCGACTGAGCGGCCGGGACTCCGCGATGGCAACGGTGTCACCCATGCGCGCTTCGTTGTTCTCGTTGTGGGCGACAAACTTCGAGGTCTTGCGCTGGCTCTTGCCGTACACCTCGTGGCGCACCTGACGCTCGACGGCGACGACCACCGTCTTTTCCATCTTGTCGCTGACGACGGTGCCGGTCAGCTGTGCTTTGACGCTCATGCCTGTTCCTTCTCGCGCAGGATCGTCTTGATCCTCGCCAGGTCGCGGCGGACCTCGCGCACCTTCGCGGGTGCCTCGAGCTGTCCCATCGACTTCTGAATCCTGAGCCTGAAGATCTGATCGTCGAGGTCCTGCACGCGCGCGCGCAGATCGTCCACGGTCAACTCACGAATCTCGGCGGCCTTCATGACGCTTTCTCCTGTGAGAAGCGCGTCGCGAACTTCGTCTTCATCGGCAGCTTGGCCGACGCGAGCTGCATGGCCTTGCGCGCTTCGGCCTCCGTGACGCCTTCCATCTCAAACATCACACGCCCGGGCCGGATGACGCACACCCACTGATCGGGCGCGCCCTTTCCTTTACCCATGCGGACTTCCTGCGGCTTCTTCGTGATCGGCTTGTCGGGAAACACGCGAACCCAGATCTTTCCGCCGCGCTTGATGAAACGGGTCATCGCCACGCGAGCCGCTTCGATCTGACGCGCCGTCATCCAGCACGGCTCGAGCGCCTTCAGGCCGTAGTCGCCGAACGACACGTCCGATCCACGCCAGGCCTTGCCGGTCATCCGCCCGCGCTGCTGCTTCCTGTACTTGACCTTCTTCGGCATCAACATAACGATTTGCCCCTACTCGCTTCCTCAACCACGAAGATCACGAAGCCCCACAGAGGTCTTCGTGGTTCCGTCCACTACGGCCGGCGTTCCGGTCGTCGCGGCGCGCGGTCGCGATACTCCTCGTCTCGTCCAACCCGTGGCACCAGGCGCTCGCCCTTGTAGAGCCACACCTTGACGCCAATCTGGCCGTACGTCGTGCTGGCTTCGGCGAACCCGTAGTCGATATCAGCCCGCAGCGTCTGCAACGGAAGCTGCCCGTGCAGATACCACTCGGAACGCGCGATCTCGGCGCCATTCAGCCGCCCGGACACACGCACCTTGATCCCGCGCGCGCCGAAGCGCAGCGCCGACTCCACGGCCTTCCGCATCGCGCGCCTGAACGCCACGCGCTTCTCGAGCTGCACCGCCACGGATTCAGAAATCAACTGCGCCTCGAGCTCCGGCTTCTGGATCTCCTGGATGTTGATGAAGACCTCACGGCTCGTGCGCTTCTGAATTTCCTGCTTCAGCTTATCGACCTCGGTGCCCTTCCGTCCGATGATGATGCCCGGCCGGGAGGTGTAGATGTCGATCTTCAGCTTGTTGGCCGCGCGCTCGGTATCGATACGCGAGACACCGGCATGAGAGAAGCGCTTCTTCAGATCCTGACGAAGCGCCAGATCCTCATGGAGCAGCTTCGCGTAATCCCGATCCGAGTACCAGCGCGAGCGCCAGGTCTTGTTGAAGCCAAGCCGAAACCCGTACGGGTGAACCTTCTGGCCCACGTTATCTCCTGTCCTTAACCGCGAAGCTCACTGCGGCAACGCGTCCGACGCTGCCTGTGGTGATTCCCCTACTCACTACGCCCCCGCCGCCGCGCGAGCCGGCGCCTTCCGCGCGCGCGCGGGCCTGGCCTTGGCCGCGGCGTCACCATCTGCAGGCACGCGCGGAATCTTGATTGCGCGCTCCGCCACGTGGACCGTCAAATGCGCCGTCCGCTTCGTCACGCGATAGGCACGCCCCATGGGCGCAGGCCGCACGCGCTTCATCGATGACCCTTGATTCGCGTAGCACGCGGCAACATACAGACGCTCGACGTCGCCGCCGAATCCTGCCTGCTGCTGCGCGTTGGCAACGGCCGATCGAAGAACCTTCGCGAGCTCGCGCGCCACGATCTTGCGCGTGAACTGCAGCGTCGCCAGCGCCTGGTTGACCCCTTTACCCCGGATCAGCTCACAGACAAGACCGGCCTTTTGCGCCGATGTCCGGATGCCGCGAGCGGTGGCCTGTGCTTCGATCATGACTTCCCTCCACCAGCGCCCGCGCCTGCAGCCGGCGCCGCGGAGGCCGCCTTCTCGGTTTTCGTCGTGTGTCCCTTGAACGTGCGGGTCGGTGAGAACTCGCCCAGCTTGTGACCCACCATGTTCTCCGTCACGTACACGGGAATGAACTTCTTCCCGTTGTGCACGGCCAGGGTATGACCAACCATATCCGGGATGACGGTCGAACGCCGCGACCAGGTCTTGATGACCTTCTTCTCATTGGCCCGGTTCAGCGACTCGAGCTTCTCGAGCAGCGACGTGTCAACGAACGGGCCCTTCTTCAGTGATCTGCTCATGTCTGATCCGTGTCGTCCCTACTTCGTTCTTCGCTGGAGAATGAACCGATCGGTGCTCTTGCGGTGCCGCGTCTTGTAACCCTTGGTCGGCTGTCCCCACGGAGATACTGGATGGCGCCCACCTGAGGTCTTGCCTTCACCACCACCGAGCGGGTGATCGACAGGATTCATCGCGACGCCGCGCACGTGTGGCTTCTTGCCAAGCCAGCGGTTGCGTCCGGCCTTTCCGATAGACACGTTCTCGTGATCGAGATTGCCGATCTGGCCCACGGTGGCGACGCACTCGACATGGATCTTCCGGATTTCGCCGGACGGCATCCGAACCGACGCATAGTCGCCTTCCCGGGCCACGAGCTGCACCGACGAACCGGCGCTCCGCGCAATCTGTCCACCCTTGCCCGGACGTAGTTCCACGTTGTGGATCTGCGTGCCCAGGGGAATCCGCTTCAGAGGCAGGCAATTACCCGGCAGGATATCCACGGTGTCGCCGGCGACCACGGTGTCGCCCACTTTCACGCCCATGGGCTGCAGGATGTAGCGCTTCTCACCATCCGCATAGGTGACGAGCGCGATGCGCGCCGAGCGGTTCGGGTCGTACTCGACCGTCGAAATCTTTCCGGGAATGTCCTTCTTGTCCCGCTTGAAATCGATGATCCGGTAGAGACGCTTGTGGCCGCCACCACGCCACCAGGACGTGAGGTGCCCTTGATTGTTGCGTCCACCCGAACGCTGCAGCGTTTCGGTGAGCGGCGCGTACGGCTCGTTCGTCGTGATCTCTTCGTAAGTGAGCGAGGTCTTTCCCCGCACACCAGGAGACGTCGGGTTGTATTTGCGAATCGGCATGATCGTCTTACGCTCCCTGCAGGAACTCGGGCAGCTTCTCGCCTTCCCGCAGTTTCACGTACGCCTTCTTCCAGTCCGAACGCCGGCCGACATGCTTGCCCTGCCGCTTCATCTTGCCGTGCGCAAGAGACGTCCGAACACTTTGCACCTTCGAGCCGAGCAGCTTCTCCACGGCCCGCCGAATGTCGATCTTGTTGGCCTCGGTCGCCACCTGGAACACGAGCGTGCGGCCATCCTCTCGAATGACCGTCGTCTTCTCCGTCGTGATCGGGCGCCGGATGACCTCAGTGAGTTTCATGATCCTTGTCCCTGTCTCCAACCACACGTCGTGGTCAGCCGAGCGCCTCCTGAAGCTTTTCGATCGCCGCCTGCGTCAACACGACGCGATGCGCATTCATCACATCGCGAGCGCTCACCTGGTTGCTCGGCAACAGGCGAACTCCCTCGATATTGCGCACCGACAACGCGAGCTTGTCGCCAGGCTTCACGTCCACGAGGAGCGCCTTGCGCTCGACCCCAAGACGCTGGAGCATCTGCGCAGCCACCTTCGTCTTGATCTCGTTCACGGACAACGCGTCCACGACGACCACCGACCCATCCCGCAGCTTCTGGGCAAGCGCTGCCTTCAACGCACCCTTCTCCACCTTACGGGGCAGTTGATACTCATAGCTGCGCGGCTGCGGTCCGAACGTCGTGCCGCCTTTGCGCCACAGCGGATTGCGAGCCTCACCTGCGCGCGCACGGCCGGTACCCTTCTGCCGCCACGGCTTCTTGCCCGTGCCGCTCACCATCGCGCGGGTCTTCGTCGCGTGCGTGCCGCGTCGTTCGGAGGCGTTCGCTCTGACCACGGACTCGTGAATGAGGTCGGCCTTGATCCGACCGCCAAACACGTCGTCGCGCAGGTCCACCGAGCCGACCTTTTCGTTCTGCTGATTGACTACGTCAACTGTCATGGCTGTTTTCCAGCTGGTAGACGGTGGCCGGTGGCTGGTAGTTCTTGCTACCAGCGACAAGCTACGGGCTACCGGCTACTTCTTGCCCTTCTTCTTCACCGGTTCCGCCTGCGCCACTCGAACTGGCTTGGCCGCAATCGCCTTCCGAATCACGACGACGGCGTTAGGACCACCCGGAACGGCACCTTCGACCAGCAGCAGATTGTTGCCCTCGTCTACGCGAACGACCTTGAGGTTGCGCACCGTCACCTGGGCGCTTCCCATGTGGCCGCCCATGCGCATGCCCTTCACGACGCGCGAGGGATACGACGATGCGCCAATCGAGCCTGGCGCCCTGTGGAACATGGAGCCGTGCGACATCGCGCCGCCGGCGAAGTGATGGCGCTTGACCACACCCTGAAACCCGCGGCCGCGGCTGGTGCCGATGACATCCACCCGATCGCCGTCGGCGAAGATCGAGACGTTCACCTGATCGCCCGGCTTGGCGGGATCGCCGCCTGCCTTGAGCTTCACCTCACGACGGATCCGCGTCGCCGGGACGCCCGCCTTCTTGAAGTGTCCCTGCGAGGGTTTGTTCTCTTTGGTCGGCTGGCTGTCCACGAAGCCCAGCTGCACCGCCTCGTATCCGTCTGTCTGGACCGTCTTTGCCTGCACCACGACGCAGGGGCCAGCCTTAAGCACGGTCGCCGGCACAACCGTGCCGTCCGCCGTGAACAGCTGCGTCATGCCGACCTTCTTACCGATGAGTCCTGTCACCATTGCGTTCAATCCTGGCTCTGGGCTCTAGGCTCTGGGCTCTCGAGGGCGCCTGGCGGTGTGCTGCCGGAGCCGAAAGCCAAAAGTCGAAAGCCGTTACTTCCCGTGCTCCTTGCCGAACGCCTTGATCTCGACATCCACACCCGCCGGGAGATCGAGCTTCATCAGCGCGTCAACGGTCTGTGGCGTGGGCTCGAAAATATCGATCAAACGCTTGTGCGTCCGGATCTCGAACTGCTCACGCGACTTCTTATCGACGTGCGGCGAGCGAAGCACGGTCCACTTGTTCTTCGACGTCGGCAACGGAATCGGGCCGGCCAACCGCGCGCCAGTGCGCTTCGCGGTATCGACGATCTCGCCGGTTGACTGGTCGAGAATCCGCGAGTCGTACGCCTTCAAGCGGATCCGAATCTTGTCGCTGAACATCGCCATCGTTCTGTCCCTGCTAGCTGGTAGCTGGTAGCTGGTTACTGGTAGCGCTAAGGGCTACTGGCTACCTGCTACTGGCTGACCTACTACTGAATGATTTCCGTGATCGTCCCGGCGCCGACCGTCCGGCCGCCCTCGCGAATCGCGAAGCGGCTCCCCTTCTCGATCGCCACCGGCGTTATCAACTCACCCGTGATCGTCGTGCTGTCCCCGG
>JABFSA010000120.1 GCA_013140775.1 Acidobacteriota bacterium
CGGTGAGGCTGAGCATGACGAGGTAGAGCCCGAGCGGGGTGACGACCTCCTCGAGCGCCTTTTCGATCCCTACACGGGCGCCGACCTTGGCGACGCGATGTCGCCGGTCATGCGTACGTTGACCTGGCTGGCGCGCCTGCACGACGACCTGTTGCTGGGCGAGACGGGCCGTAGGCTCAACGGAATCGGGAGCGCGCTCGTCGGACTGGTCGTCGTGACCGGCGTGATCACGTGGTGGCCCACATGGCTCAGCCGCCGCCGGAGCGGCCGGTTGCGGCCGTCGGCAGTGCGGTCGACGAACGCCGCCGTGCACCGTCAACTGGGAGTGTGGGGCCTGGGACTGATGCTCGTGTGGGTCGTCTCCGGGATCTATCTCGCGTTTCCCGAACCGTTCGACGAGGCCGCTTGGGTCGTGTCGGGCGACGATCTGTCGGGCATCGGATACCAAGCGCTGACCTGGTTGACGTACCTCCACTTCGGCCGCTTCAGCGCCGCCGTGCAGATCGTGTGGGTCGTGGTCGGTGTGTTACCAGCGGTGCTGGTCGTGGCCGGCGTCGGCATGTGGTGGACGCGCAAGGTCAGACGGTCCGTCGTACGCACGCCAGCCGGCGCGGCGCGCCAGTGGGCGGGGCCCCTGTGGACGGCGCGAGCCACATCGGTCGTGCTCGTGGGCGTCGGCTGCGGCGCGTGGGCGCTGTACACCTGGGCCAACTACCGCGAAGAGCAGCAAGTCGAGCGGTTCCTTGGCGCCGTGGCATCCGGGCAGTATCGGCGGGCGCACGCCATGTGGGACGGCGACGAGTACCGATTCGAACGCTTTCTCGCCGATTGGGGCCCGGGCGGCCGATACACCACGGGCGGCTCGGACATCGAGGTGATCGACTCGACCACGCAGGGCGCCGCCGTGACGGTCTATATCAAGACCGCGGCCCCGACACCGGTCGCGCTCGACGTGGACAAGGAAACGATGCGCCTGTCCTATGGGCCAACCGACGAGTAGGCCGCCGCCGGACGCTCAACCGAAACGCACCGTGGCGTCGCCTGCCGGCCGCCACGTGCTGCCGGCCACGAGAGTTCGTGTGTCTCTGGACTCTGAGTAGAGGGCTGACGCCGCAGGGAAACACACCGGCTGTCGAACGTGGTGGCTGCCTCACCGCTGCTTCGCTCGCGGCTTGCGCGAGGCCTTCGGCTCCTGGTCATGGCCACCAGGAACCGGGACGGCAACAACTGTCAGCCCCTCGATGCCCGCGAAGTCTTTCGGGTTGCATGTGTACAAGGGCAATCCGTTCGCCAGGGCGGTCGCGGCGATCATGACGTCGTAAGCACGCGGCTTCACAGCGCGCCCGCTCCGTCGAAGCGCCAGGGCGGCGCGACCAAACGCCCGTGCGGCGGCCACATCGAACGGAAGCGGTTCGAAATCCGACTCGGCCTGTTGTACGTGCGACTGACGTGCCGCGCGTTCCTCGTCTGTGGTGGCCACGAGAGGTCCGACCGAGAGTTCGGCGAGGGTCACCGTGGTGATGAGTGGCTCGACGGGAAGGAGGCTCTCATCCTGGATCCTCGTGAGCAGGATCAGCGTGCTCGTGTCGAGGATGCCCCGCTCGTGACGTAGTCGCGGTCGAGTCACAGCGACGAATCCAGCGCCGCGTCGATGTCCGCCTTCAGCCGGTCCGCATCGACGGGCACGAGGCGTTGCCACCGGCCCAGCAGTGCAGACGCCCGGAGCGGACGCCGCGACAACGGTCGGAGCTCGGCGATGGCATGCCCATCGCGAGTCACCGTGAGAGACTCCCCGCGTTCGACGCGAGCCAGCACGCGCCCGCCGTCATTGCGCAACTCGCGGACCGTGACTTCAGCCATGCCTTAGCGTATCACCGGTGAGACGGCAGAGCAACGCACACCGAACGACACGGCGGCGTACACCGACAAGTCGCTTCAAGAATTGTGTAGAAACTGTGTAAGACAGGCCCGGAAACCCCAAGGCACCGGGACGAACACGGCGTCACTTCGAGGAGCACGAACCGGCCGCAACCTGCTGATTTGATTGTGCGTTGGGGTGCGAGGGTGTCGCTCAGTGCCGGTCGCCAGAAGCACTTTCCAAGCGTGCGCCATCGACCACTCGGCCATCTCTCCATTTTGAATCAACAAGTTACGCCCGCCACTCGGGTGGGAGATCGTGAATTGTGTAAGACCTCCGGATGTGACGCGATCACTTACGGCCACGCGAGCCGATGCCGGCGCGCAGTGCGAGCGCTTCCAGTATAAGCGCAGCCCTCAAGAGAGAGGCTATTTGGGGGGCTGTTCCACGTCTTGCGCCTAGGTCCTGGAACCTCCCCTATGGTCGCCCGTCAGTGCGCATCGCACAGGAGCACGATAGGATGACGTCATGCAAGACAGTGACATTGTCGCCGACCGGCGAGATGATGGCAGATACGTCATCCGGCGCTGGCGCGCGATCGACGGCGCTCTTCTGCCGATCGACGGACAGGACGAGTCATACGACGAAGAAGAGATGTACCGTCGTCTGAACCTGTTGCGAAGTACGGGGGATACGTACGTTCGGGAGCAGCCGACAACTGCCCGCCTCATCCAACCTTGAATCGAAGTCGCGCCCGCGGGGCCGAGGCTTCCGTCCAGCCATCTAAGGTTGACGCGCGTGCGGATGGTGCATCCGGTCGTGCAGTTCGGCCAGTCGCGGAAACATCAGCCCCACCAGGATCAGCGCAGCGAGCAGGAACCACATATGGAGGGGAAAGTGGTCGCGAAATCGCATCCGGCGCAGACGTCTGTGCAGCGCTCGCTCACGGGACGAGACGCGGCGACCGGTTCGGATCGTGCGGTAGATTCTGAGACCGCCCATCGGCGTGCCGAGCCGGCCGCCGCAGTCGTCTGCGGGGCCGGCCACCGGACGCGTTCAGAACTTGGCGCTGTAGACGACCGCGAAGTTGCGGCCCATCTCAGGAGCCAGGTCCTTCAGGTAATTCAGGTGGTTGTGATACAGAGCGTTCGTGGCGTTGTCGAGCCGCACGGTAATCGTATTGGCCGTGCGCGCTGAGCCAAAGGTGTACGACGCGAAGACTTTCATGAGGTTGTAGCCGTCGGTCGGCGTCTCGCCTACAACCGCGCCGCCGAAGCCCAACGCGTAGATACGATCCTGCTTTGCCGTGAAAGTGCCATCGATGCCCGCCTGGAACGCGTTCTTCTGCAGGCGGATGCCGGCGCGCCCGCGAAGAGGGGGGATGCGTGGCATCGAGGTATCGATACTCGTCAGCTCCCCTCGGACATAGTCCACGCCTCCCTCAAGCCACACGATCGGCGCGACCTTCACGTCGATGTGCGACTCGATGCCGGCCAGGCGTCCGTCGGCCTGCGCGAAGACGGTTTCGGCCAACCCCTCTTCCTCATCGACCTCGCCGGTGAATTCCCGGAAGATGAAGTTGTTGATGCGGTTGACGAAGAATGTGACCTCCCCAGCGGCGGCAGCCCCGCGCCAACGCAGTGATGCATCAAACCCGAGTGACCGTTCGGCCGTGAGGTCCGGATTGCCATTCTCGATGGCGTTGTTGCCGGGGTGTGGGCCATGAAAATAGAGCTCCTCGAGAGCGGGATTCCGCGCCGCGCTGGCCAGGCTGAACGCGACCGTCACTTGGTCGGTCGGAAGGAGGAGAAGGCCCACCGAGCCGGATACGTTGGTGAAATCACGAGCCGGTTCGTCGGCTTGCGGCTCGAAAGAGGCGTGTTCGACCCGACCGCCGAACTGAATCTGGGCATGCCGGCTTGCAGCAACCTCTTCGTACAGATAGAACGCGCCGCCTCGCTGATCGACTTCCGGTGACAGGGCCTCTTCTCCCAAGGCCGAGAAGTTGCGCGTAAGAAACGAGCCGCCGATCGACCCATCCATACGGCCAATCTGGCGGTGGTGCAGCAGCAACTGCAGCTCGGTGGTGTTGTTGATGAACGACGTCGCCACCTCCTCCCCATCCAGTTCGTCGTGCTTGTAGCGGCGCACACCGAATGATCCGCGCACGCCGTCGAAGATCCCACCCATGCTGCGACGCTCACCACGAACGGTAAAGTTCTGCCGCCGTGGATTGAGATTGGTCTCACCTTCCTCGACGAACGGAATGCCGTAGTGCGTCTTGTCCCAGGCGTAACTGGCGCCGAAGTAGCCGCGGTCGGACGTATAGCCAGCGCCGACTTCCGCTGCGCCACCACGATTGAAGGAATTGGCGATGGTGCCATCGGGTGTCTTGAAGTCGTCCGTCCGCCTGCCGCTGCCGGCGAGGTGCAGGGCAAACTTCCCGTTTCCGACGGTCACGTCGCCAGCGGCACCGCCGCCAGGAGCTGCCGATGACGCGTCCAGAGTCACCGAACCGGTGGCGCCGGTAACCGGCGTTCTCGGGATCTCGTTGGTGACGACGTTCACCAGACCGCCAATCGCATTTGCACCGTACAGGAGCGTGGCCGGTCCGCGAACGACTTCAATCGTTGAAGCCGAAGCCGGGTTGACATTCACACCGTGATCACCAGACTGGCTCGACAGATCGCCCATGCGCAGCCCGTCTTCGACGATCAGCACGCGGTCGCCATCAAGGCCGCGAATGACCGGGCGCGCCGGGCCTGGTCCGAAGCTACGAAGGGCAATCCCCGGCTCGTTCTCGAGCGTTGCGCCCAGCGTTCCCTGCAGCGCCTTGGTCAGCTCCTGGCCGCCAAGCACGTCGGTCGCCTGGAACGTCTCGAACTGGCTGCGCCCTTCAGGGCTGACGGACGTCACTTCGCTGAAGTGCAATTCCGGGTTCAGAGTGACATTGATGGTCTGCTCCCCCCCGGCGACCGTGACGTCCATCCGGTACGGCAGGAACAAGTTCTGTCGTACGACGAGGTCGTACATCCCGGCGGGAACGTCGGGAATCCGATATTGTCCGGCCGCGTCGGTGGCGACCTGACGCGTAAAGGTCGTCGACTGCACCAGCACTACCGCGTTCGGCACGGGGTCGCCGGTCAGGGTATTCGTGACCGCGCCAACAACCACGGCTGATTGCTGAGCAGCCGCCTGCCAAGGCAGGGCGGCGAGGCATAAGAGCACGAGCGCACACTTGATCTTCATGACAACTCCAAGTCGTCACGCTACTAGAGCTGCTCCGTACGAACGACCTCAAGCCGATGGATGGAACAAAACGACCCATGACTGGTTGGCGAATGGCGGCAGGTGGACTGTTACAGAAACGACGGCCCGGAGCGCCGCAGCGCCCCGGGCCTTGGCAGTGTTGGAGGCAATCCATGCGGGGACTGCCCGGACAGCCTGCACCACGCTGACAGGTCGACGCATCGCGAAATCGATGGCTGGACGGATCCGCGCCATGAACGGACGGTCTGTCCCACGCCCGAGCGGCAGGCGGTGAATGGTCGAACACTACCTACCAACGGCCCGTGGGGGGCATGGTGCGGCGGTCCTCCACTCACCGTTGCCATGGCGCCATTGATTCGAAGAGGGATGCGAGGCTGCCGCCGCCTCACGTAAGGTCAGGCCGCCTTGAGCAGCGTCTATCCCATCGACCCGGTTGACATGCGCCGCGTGCCGGCGACCACGACGACCTACAGTGGCGTATGCCACGGAACACTTGGCGAGCTCCTTCAGGGGCCGTTCGTTCGGCAGGACGGACTGCATATCGCGATCATTTCGCTGCCGGTGCGTCGATACAGCTGGGTACACTTCGCGCCCGCCCAGGACACACGTCTCGACGACGATTTCGCCGTCAAGCCAAAGTCACGGCGCGCCATGGAGATCTATCTGGCCTTGCATGGCCGGTCACTGCCATGCGGGCGGTGGAGCTATGACTCTGAGCTGCTTCAAGGAAAGGGCATGGCGAGCTCCACCGCCGACATGGTCGCGACTATCCGATGTCTCGACGCGATCTTCGGAGTCCATTCCTCGCCGGAGTTGATCGCTGGCATCCTGCGCGACATCGAGCGCTCCGATAGCGTCTTTCTCGAAGGACATGCGCTGTACCTCAGCGCCCAGCAGGAAGTCGTTCACCACTTCTCTGCGAATCCGCGGTTCCATCTGTGTTACATCGACGAGGGCGATCCGATCGACACCCAGGCGGCCGGACCGGCGTTGCTCGCGCACTACGAGCGACGTCTCACGGACTACCTGGCCAATCTCCATGCAGCGATCGGCGCGTTCTCGGCATCGGATTTGACAGGTATCTGTCGGTGCGCGACACGCAGCGCGTTGCTCGCGCAGGACGCGCTGCCGAAGCGCACCTTGGACGTCCTCGCCGCCCGCCAGGCCCGCTACAAAGCCGATGGGATCGTGGTGGCCCACACCGGCAGCCTCGTCGGCTATCTCTACATTCAACGACCAACGCCGCCGGAGATCGGCGAGCTGTCGGCGTTCTTTCGCGGACTCGGCTACCAGTGCCGGTTCGTCGAGACGGGATTCTGACGCCTATGTTCGAGCACATCACCGACGCCATCAAAGCACCCGCCATCGTCAGACTCGACACGAACCTCTACATCGCCAGGTTCGAAACGATGAAGGTGTATTCCACGCTCGCCGCCGTGGAACACCTGCTGCGACGAGGTGTCGTGAAACCTGGAGACACGCTCGTCGACAGCTCCAGCGGTCTCTACGCCTACTCGCTGGCCCTTGCCTGTCACAAGTACGGGATGAAGTGCCGCATCATCGCCTCGCGCACGGTGGACAGGACGCTGATGGTGCAGTTGCAGATTCTCGGCGCGACCGTGGAACAGGTGGAACCGTCGCCGACGCTGAAGCTCGATCAGAGCCTCCGCGTCCAGCGTATCCAGGCGCTGCTTGAACGTGACCCCAGCATCCATTGGATGCAGCAGTATCACGACGCGGTGCACTATATGGGCTACGAAGGCGTGGCCGCGATCGTGCGAGACACGCTGGGTAGCGATGCGCTGACGGTCGTCGGCGCCGTCGGGTCAGGCGCGTCCACCGGAGGGCTTGTGCAGTCACTCCGCGCGGCGAACGGCGACGTCGAACTGATTGGAGTCCAGCCCTTCGGCAGCGTCACGTTCGGCAGCGAACACGTCGAGGATCCCGGCATCATCATCGCCGGCATCGGCAGCGCCATTCCCTTTCGCAACGTTCGGCACGAGCTGTACGACGTCATCCACTGGGTTTCATTCGACTATGCCCTGTCCGGCGCGGTGGCGCTGTTACGCCGACATGCGATCTTCGCCGGGCTCTCGAGCGGCTGCTGCTATGTCGTGGCAGCCCGCGAAGCGGCGCAGCGGCCGGACCGGACGATCCTCTTCATCGCCGCCGATACCGGGCACCGCTACGTCGACAGCGTGTTCGCCAGGCACACCGAGGCGCGAGAACTCGACGCCCTCGCGCCCGTGGTCATTTCGTCGCTGGCTGAGCTGACCCTACCCTGGTCTGCGATGCCGTGGGACCGACGTCCAGATCCTGCGCAGCAGCCTGTGGACGCGATCGCGTCAGAAGTTGCAGCCCGAGCGCACTGAGCAGACCAACGCCCGCGAAGATCGCCCAGGGCAGCGCCGGCAGGTCCCGGACGCGCGCGACGTCGATCAGCCAGCCCCCGGCGGCATTGCCGATACCACCGCCGACGGCCATGCTCAACGAGCTGAAGCCAAGGAATGTCCCGAGCGCCTGCGGATTGGCCATCGACGCGATGAGGGTCTGCTGCGTAGGTCGCGTCAGCAGCGCGCCAAGAGCAAACACGGCAACACAGGCAAGAAACATCGAAAACGTGTGAACGACGGCGATGGCGCCAGTGCCGGCGGCCATGATGACGACGCCCACCACCAGAATGCGACTCGAGGAGAGCCGCCGTTCCATCACGCGAATGAGCGAATACTGCAGCACCATGTTCATTCCGGCGTTGAGGGCGAACATGACGCCGACGGCATCCTGCGAGCCGGCGAGCTGGGCGGCCAGCAGCGGAAAGCTGAGATTGATCTGCCCCGCCGTGAACCAGTAACCCATCATCAGGATGGTCAGCGCAACGAACCGCCGATCGCGGGCGACCAACTTCACCCCGTGACGCAGGGGCTGCGCGGACGGCGACAGCTGAATCGGTGGCAGCCACAGCGTCACAAAGAAGTTCAGGGCGAAACAGGCCGCGGCGGCAAGACAGACGATCTCGAAATCGAAACGCAGCAAGACGACGCCAACGAGTGGTCCAAGGGTGGTCGCCACCCCGCTGACGACGTTACTGATCGAGTAGTAGCGGGGACGATTCTCGTCCGTTGTGAGCGCCGCGATGGACGCTTGGTACGGCGCCTCAAACAGCGCGCCCCCGAGCGCCGAAATCACCAGCGCGATCAGCAGCAGCGGCAGCGTGTCGGCGAGCGCTAGACTGGCAAATCCGCAGGCTCTCAACAGCACGCCGATCGAGATCATCCGTGTGGCGCCGAACCGGTCGGCCAGGATGCCTCCGGCAAGCGCCAGTCCCTGTTGCGTGACTTGACGCACGGCCAGCGCGAGCCCGACCGACGCGGCTGCCATCCCGGTCTGGTTGACGAAGTGCACGGCGACGAGTGGCATCACCATCGTGAAGCCGATGACCATGAAGAACGTGTAGACGAGCAACGCGACGAGGCCCCGACGGTGCGTTTCATCGGCCGGCGCCGCCTCGCGGCTGGCTATCATTGCTCTGCTCGATAGAGATAAATGGGCGTCGGCTCGGCGCTGAACTGCGAGAATGGAAATGGTTCGGCCGACAGCGCCGACACGCCCTGCCCCACAAAGCGCGCCGCGATGGCGCTCCCAGTCTGCGCATACATCACCAGCGGGATCTCTCGCCGCCGTACGACTGTCAGGATCTGGTCGAACGAGCCGTTGCTCAGCGTCATGCCGGTGGCGATGATGAGATCCGCTTCCTCCAGAATCGGCATCATGTCTTTCGCGACCGGTTGCCCGTCCAGCGTACGCCCCATATTGAAGTCGCACGGCAGGCAGGTTCCGCCACAGCGTCGGATGGCCGCCACGAGTGGATTCACGACGCCAATCAACCCGACGCGTTGCCCCGCCTCGATCGGCAGGAGACTGGCAATGGCATCGTCGCGGGCGACGGCACGATCGGCCGGTGTGCCTCGCGGCAACATGAACGCACTCGCCGCGACGGCGTGGGCGTGCGGATATACCGCAGCGAAGTACGCGTCGAGCGCCGCGATCCGGACCGGCAGACGGTCATCGCGAAGCAATGCGCCGACGCTCTGTCCGGACATCTCCTCGGCGACCGCCGAATCGAGCTGATCGCGCTCGACACAACAGGCGCCAAAGCTGGCACCAACCCGAAAGAGCAAATAGTAGTTGCGATACTTCTGGTGCGTGCCCGGGAACTGGGTGCTCTGGCGCACCCAGAACGCGCCAACGACGGGCAAGCCCTCGGGATCGGGTCCGCACCGACCGTGCTGTACCTCCGCAATCAGTCCGTCGATCGTCATGGCGCGATCGCCAATGCCGGCGCATCGGCATAGGTCAGCATGACCCGCCGCAGTGCGCGCTCCGCGTAACGCCGGGCGTCGAGGCCATCGGGATCCACGGCGACGACATGGCCCTGATAGCACGCGTTGTCGACCGGCGCTGCCACGTCTGTGCCGGCAATGGCATTTAGCGTCCAGCGGGCGACGTGGGAATCCCCGGGCAATGTGTCGGCACCGGCGACGCTGGCGACGTGGCCGGCACGAGGCGGAACCAGGAATGCGATGGCCGCGCTCGCCACCCCTGTCGACTTGCGCGCCAGACTCGGAGCACAGCCCAGGGCCAAATCGATCTGTGCCGCCAGCAGGTCTATACCGGTCACACGTTCGACGAGTTCCACGATGTAGTTACCGCCAGGTCTCGGATTGATCTCGACGATGCGAGGGCCGTCGGGTGTGAGCTTTACCTCGGTGTGGCTGATGCCGTGGTCGTGGCCCACGGCGTCGAGGGCGCCGCGCACGAGCGCGGTCACCGCCTCCGTCGTCGGCGCGTCGAGGCGCGCGGGAAACATGTGCCCGTCTTCAATGAAGTATGGGAAGCCGGTGAGACTCTTGTCGGTGATGCCGATCACCGTGGTCTCTCCCTGAAACGTGCACGCCTCGACGCTGACTTCGTCGCCAGCCATGAATTCTTCCAAGAGCCATAGCGGCTCTCGTGCCTGCTCGCGGAAGTTCGTGGAGAATCGCTCCAGCGATGAGAATGCGTCATGGAGTTCGCGCTCATCCTTGACGAGTCGTACGAATGCGCTCGACGCCAGATCGGGCGGCTTGACGACGACGGGATAGCCGATGCGTTCGGCTGCCTCGCGCGTCGCCGGCCAGGAGGTGGTCACCGCATACGCCGGGTTCGGAAGACCGGCGCGGTCCAGTGCCTGGCGAACGAGGTGCTTCCGCCGTTCCAGGCCGATCGAGGCCGGAAACGCTTGCGGCAGGCCGAGCGCCTTGGCGACGTGCGCTACCGCGTCCACGTAGTAGTCGCAGATGGTGATGACACCGTCGAAATGCAGCAGCTCGTGTTGTCCTCGCAGAAACTCGGTCAGCGCCTGGAGCTGATTGGTCTCGGCCGTGAGGACGTGCTCGGCATGCTCGAGGACCGGATGGATCTCTCGTGTCTTCGCCTCGAGATAGTGCCGGCGGTTACGCGTCACGAACGTGTACCGGTGGCCGCGCGTCGTGATCGCCTCGGGGAGGATACGGCCGGTGCCACCGACCCAGCTTTCGATCATCAAGAGATGAGCCATGGGGTTTCCTAGAGCTGGAACAGCCAGGTGCCTTTCAGCAGGAGCTGTCGCGATTCGACGGGAGCCGCCGCCGTCCCCAGACCGGACACGGGCGCGCGGTGGTTGTAGACGACGGTAAAGAAAGCTAGTGGCCGGTACTCCCACGACAGTCGCGCATTGCCGGTGAACTGTCGGGTCGCTGTGTTCCACTGCGCGAAGGTCACTAACTGCAACCGTGGATTGGCGGCCAGCCTCGTCTCGGCACCGAGGAGATGCGTGGTTGGAGACACGTCGGCAAGGCCGACTCGTGCGAGGCGATTGATCGTATAGTCCGCACTCACGGCAAATCGCGGATCGGGCGTTGCCTGAACGACTGCACGCACCGTGTGCAGGTCCCCGTCGAAATAGCCGCCTGTCGCCGCCTCGAGCCGGAGCGCCATCGGTGCCGATGGATCGGTCTGCAGGACAAGGCTGTGCCGCAGGTAGTCGTACTTGCCAGGCTCCACGGAGACGCCCGGAAGCGGCCGGAATTGCGTCAACGGCCGCTGCCAACTCGGTTGAAGCTCGTAGCGAAGGAACCCGCCGTTCTGGAACTCGACGGTCATCGGCCGCAGGGAGAGCACGCCTTCCTGCACCGCGCCGGTCGTCGGACTGACGTAATGTTCCAGCACAAAGCCGGGTTGGAACCGGCGAATCCACCGAGGCCGCCACCGAGGCCGCCAGTCGAGAATGACGGCTGGGCTGATCCGCACGTAGTCGTTGCGCACGATGAACCCCGCGCGCGCATCGAAACCGGCGGTCACCAGCTCGCTGACATACCCGAGATAACCCCAGGTCGTCTCATTGGCGATCCACACGAAGGCGCCGACACCTTCTCCACCGCGGCCGCCCGTGGTCGAGCCGGTCACGGTGCCGCGCACGAACGCAGTGGGCGTCGGCCGCCAGAAGCCGTCGATGCCGCCGACGACGTTGGTGGTGCCGTCACCATCGCGGCGCGTGGTCACCAGGCCGCCGAGCCTGTTCTGCGCGCCGAAGTTCGCGACGTAGCGAAGCACACCAAACTGGCTCTCGGACGCGTCGGTGTCGCCGCGCTGTGACACAGCCAAGGCGCCGAACGCGCCCGATCGGCCGCGCACCGAGAACCGCCCGCCGGCCGTGATCGGAATCGGATTGCCGTCGGTATCGAGACCGATGCGCCTGGAGAAGAACGGCTCGAACCGCTGACCGTTGCCGCTGAAGAACAGCGCGCGGTTCTCGAGGAAGAACTGTCGTCGCTCAGGAAAAAAGACGGAGAAGCGGGTCAGGTTGACCACTTGCCGATCGACATCGGTCTGACCGAAGTCCGGGTTGACGGTGACGTCGAGGACCGCGCTCGGCGACACGGCCCACTTGATATCGGCGCCGATGTCACCCGTCGCCGCGGCGGGTCGTCCGCCAGTCGCACGGCGGTCGCCGACGAGATATGGCAGGAGCCGCAGGTTGCGGCTGGGCGGCGGCGGCTCGATGCCGGTCAGCACGCCCGCATAGTCCATGCGGTAGGGCGCCACCACCCGCGGCCACGGCGACCAGCCACTGTTCTCGTTCAGGCGGCGTGTCACGCGTTGAAAATTGATGCCCCAGCTGGTCAGCCCCTCGCGGTAGCGCAGCGTCTCCCAGGGGATAGCCATCTCCAGAGTCCAGCCGTTCTGGCTGCGTGTCGTCCGTGCCGTCCACACGGCGTCGAAGTCCAGATCGACGAGGCCGCCGTCGACCGTCTGCTGATCACGCAGCGCGCCGCGTGGATTGACGCGGAAGACGAGCGCGCTGCGGCCGTCCCGCACACCGTCGATCGCGACGCCAAAGAAATCATCGGTCGTCTCGTCGAAGTCGCGCCGCAGATCGCGCACGCGCAGGTCCTCGGCTCCGCGCGAATCGGTGCACGTCACACCGAAGTACAAGAACCGCTCGTCGAACAACACCCTTACCACGGTCGGTTCGGTGGCCGGCTGCCCTTGCTGCGGCTCCGCCTGCACAAAGCGATCGACAGCCACAGCACCGGACCACGCCCCTTCATCCAGGACCCCATCCACCTGAATCGGGCCGGTGGTTCGCGTCGCCGCAAGCTGCGGTGGCTCCGCAGGTGGAGGAAAGACGGTCTGTGCTCCAAGGTGAGATGCTGTTGCGAGGAGCACGAGCGTCAGCGCGGCATTAATGCGGCCTACGAGCCGAGGTGCCACGACGTGCCTCCGCCGATTCCCCAAGTGGCCACGACCAGGGCCAGGACACCGAGCCACGCTGCGGTGACCAGCGCAGCGGCGCTGCGGGCATCGGCCGACACGTCCTGCAGCGTGAAGCGCGGGATCGCGTCGTAGTCGGTAAACGTGAGGCGACCCGGGCAGCCATTGCAGGCGGGACGCACGGGTGATCGGACGGGCGCGAGCACCCTCGGGTTCATGAACGTCCGAAGCTCGAGCTGAAAATCGCGGACGGCGCTTAGAAAGCGCTGATGCCGGCTCGTGCCGGTTCCCGCCAGATCGGCGAGCGCGGTTTGAACGGCGACCTGCGGCGACAACCAGCCGACAATGGCGGCAATACCGGCGGACGTGCGTGCGTACGCCTGGCGACGACGCTCCTGGGACGCCAACCGCTCTTCCAGCTCCTCGGTAATCAACACCAGCCGCGTTGAGTAGTCGAGGGATCCGGGATCGATGGATGCGGCTGTCGGGCCGAGATGAGCAACCAGCCGGCGCGCTACCACCGCATCCGCCCCGCTCTGAACGTCATCGGTCGTGCGACGCAGCTCGTTCACGTCGGCCACGGCTGTCGGTGGCCCCGCGACCAGCCGGACGGCGAGCGATCCCGCAAGTGGAACCCCGGCGGTCAGGCACAGCCAGACGCCGGTTATCACTGACGCCGTCGCGATAGCCCCTTGCCCTCGGGCCAGGCATGCACCGCCCAGCGCGAGCCACAGCAGGGTATGGGCGGCGACCAGGGCGGCGACGGCCAGTGTCTCCCGGCCGTCGCCGAGTACAGGCGCGCCCGCGACCACCAAGGCGATTACCGTCACGACCGCCACGCCTGGGGCGAGGACGAGGGCAAGGGCGATGAGTCGTGCCGACCACCACCGCCTCGGTGTCAGCGGCTGGGCCGCCACGAGCGACAGAACGTCTTGATCGCGCTCGTGTGCACCGACGACCGCCACGACCACGCCAATACACAGCGGCAACACAAAGACCAGGACAAAGCTAAAATCGAAAAGACCGGTGGCCAGCGCCCGCGGCGGCTGGTAGTCGTAGACGCGGTCGCCACCGAAGAGCGTCTCGAGTCGCAGCGGCACCGCGAACGGCTGCAGATCACTCTGGCCCACGGCGAGCATGGAGAGCGGAAGGTGCGGCTTGGCCGCGAACCGTCGCAGATAGTAGCGGCTGAATCCCGAGGCGCCCGTCGGGTCTTGCCAGTACGGCACCGGCGTCGACGATGGCTGGGCGTATCTGGCGGCCCGCACCCGCACGTCGGCGTACCACGTTCCCTCTTGCTCGGCCATCCGCGCGATGTCGGCCGTCTGATTCGCGTGCAACCTTGCCGCGTTGAGTGCTCCCGCCGCACCGGCGGTGAGGAGGAGCCCCAACGCCATCCACACGATGGGCGCGCGAAGCACGCGGCGCCACTCGTAGCCAAGCAGCATCCACACTGTTGCGGCCGACGTCATGGTTTGACGCGCGCCGCCGTCGTCACTAGCATTGCCACCGCCCCAAGCAGCCAACCACCCAGCGCCAGTAGGGCCGGCCTCGCCACGCCGAGCGCCTGCGACACTGGCGGCTGTGCATAGTCGAATGCGGGCACCTCGGCCCAGAGTGCGATGTCGTTTGTGTACTCGCGTCCGTCGGTCTCAGGGTGCGGGATGAGATCCGCATTCATCCGGTTCACCAGCGCGCGCCGGTAGCGCTCGGCGAAATCGATGAAATGGCGGTGGTGGAAGAAGTCCGTGCCGGCAAGAGCCGTCGATGTGACGTGAAAAGCGACGGCCGGCGAGAACCATCCGAACTGCGCGTAGCTGTGGTCCTGCGCCTGCACGCGGTCGTAGAAACCGCCGATCTCGCGATCGAACACTGCGTGAGAATGGCGCTCCGCCACATCGAGTTGGGCGCCACGAACGCTGACGCGCTGCTCCAGGTCCGCCTCTCGGGTGACGCCATAGCGCTGGAGGATCGTCGCGATCTGCTCGGCGCCGACTTCAGGTGACCAATACGCGGGGGCTTCTGCGGCGACGGTTAACTTCACCGCCTCGAAGGATGGGAGCGGGCTTCGCCACGCTGCGGCTGCGCTGGCGCCTGGCAAGGCCGCGAGCACGATAAGCAGCCACGCCACGAGCAGTCCTCCGAACGCCACCTGCGCGGATCGCGCAGCGACACAGACGGAGACCGCAATAGCGGCGAGGATGGCGATGTACGTTACGGCGCCCAACGTCCAACCGGCCAGCCGGAGGACGTCGTCCGCTGGTGCACTGCTGTCACTGATCGCGAGCACACCGACCAACGCGATCGGCACTACCAGGGTTGCAGTGGACAGCACGGCCACTGCGGCCAGCTTTGCCCCGCCGTAGGTGCCGCGCGCCGCGGTGGTGCCGAGGGCGAGACCAAGGACACCGTGCTCGCGCTCGCGCGCGGCAGCGGCGAACGCGAGGAGGAACACAGCCAGCGGTCCAAAGCGAATCAGCAGACCAGCCGGGTCGATCAGTCCGAGCCGCTCGAATACGTGGGCGTCCTGTTGCGGTCGAAACAGCAGATCGTTCTGTAGATGCGCCTCGAGCCAGACCGCCTCGCCGACGAACGGACTGACGCCAGCGTCGACCGCCTGCAGCGGCTGCGCCGGCTTGAACGCGTACACCGAATAGTGCGCCGCCGTGTGCGGGTTCTTCGTGCCCTGGCCCAGCCATCGCTGGCGCTCCTCCGCGGCGACCGCCGCCTTGACGCCGGCATCCTGACGGACGCCGATCCAGGATGCCAGCGCGGACAGCAGCAGCACCGCGGCGAACACGCCCATCGCCGCCGCGAGGCTGCGTTCCCGCAGCAGTCTCAGGATCTCGAGCCGGACAAGCCGCGCCAGCATCAGAACCTCACGTGATAAGAGAGGTCCACCGTGCGCGGCGCCCCGAGTTGCACCTGGTTCGCGCTGGCGCCGGTCCAGTCGGCATAGAGCGCATCCGTCAGGTTGCGTCCGCGCAGTGTGACGTCTCCGGACTTCAGGCGCCAGATCGCCTGCGCATCGAGCAGCGTGACGCCAGCCACTTCGGTGCTGTTGGCGTTGTTGGTGAAGAAGCGTCCCTGGTAACGCACGCCGCTGACTAATGTCATCGGCAGGTTGGGCAACGTATAGGACGCCCAGAACCCGGCGGTGCGCTCGGGAGTGTTCGGCGGCACGTTGCCGGCGCGATTCACGCCGCCCGCTTCGAGGAGTGTCACAAACCGCGCGTCCATGACAGCCGCACTGGCATTCAGTCTCAGACCGCGCAAGGGATCGGCAGAGACTGAGAACTCGACGCCGGTGCTGGCCTGTGCACCGCCTTGAATGCTCACGTTGAAGTTGTTGGGGTCGCGCGTGATGATGTCATCCTGCTGAATCTTGAACACGGACGCGGTTGCGTCGAGGCGTCCGCTCGCCAGCGTGCTCTTGACGCCGCCTTCCCACGACCATCCGTTGGTAAGGTTGAACGCTGCGTTGCCTTGCGAGATCAGCAGGATCGTCGCGACAGGAGCCACCGCCGAGGTGTACTGGCCAAACAGCTGTGTGCGCGGCAGCGCGTCAACGACGACGCCCGTCCGCCACGAGACCGGATCGAAGTCGCGGACGAATGCGGCCTGCACACCGGTGTTGAGGTCGTTGACGCCGCGGTCAATCGACAGCCCGTCGCGGCGAGCGCCGGCGACGACCGTCACCCGTGGGGCCACCGAGAAGGCGTCCTCGACGAACGCCGACACAAGATTCACTTTGGCGGTGAAGTCCGTCCGATTGCCGGCACCTGGAAAATTCGCGGCGGTCTCGTCAGCCGGGAAGCTCCCGCGACTCGGCGCAAACGGATCCACCGAAGTCGTCACCCCGAAACGGCGGGGGCCGAGGAAATCGTTGCGGTTCGCTTCAAAGCCGACAGTGAACCGATTGCGGCGCGTCCCGAACCGTCGATCCGAGGCGACAGTCAGACGGTTCCCATAGAACTGGTGGTCGTGGGTAATGCCAACGGTCGATCGCGTCATCAACGCGCTGGCGGTGTCGAAGCCATAGACCTCTGAACCGCGCCACTTACCGAGCTTGTCGTAGAAGAACAGCTCGTTGGCCAGCTTCCAAGTCGGAGCAATCTGCCAATCCAGCTTCGAGCGCACCCACGTCGTCCGCACGTCCACCACGGCGTCGTTGACGTTGTAGTTGACGTCGCGCAGCGACTCATCGAGCACCCAGCCTCGGCTGTCGGTGACGATGTCTGATGGCTGTCGTGCAAAGGCGCGAGGCACGATCGGCGTGCCGAAGTAGGCCGACCCGTAATCGTCGCGGAAATGGTCTACCGCGATCCCGAGCGTCGCAGTCCGCCCAAGCTTGACGTCGATCGCACCGTCAAGTTGCAGATTGTCGGACGTGGAGTCCTGGACGTAGCCGGCCGTGCGATTGAACACC
Organism: Acidobacteriota bacterium; assembly: GCA_013140775.1. Lineage (GTDB taxonomy): Bacteria > Acidobacteriota > Vicinamibacteria > Vicinamibacterales > UBA2999 > JABFSA01. The sequence goes on from JABFSA010000120.1 coordinate 17,349, forward strand.
ACGTCCGCACGATAGGCGGCGCGACCATTGGCCAGCGGACCAGTCGTACCGGCGGCGAAGCGGCCCGTACCCAGCGAGCCGTACGAGATCAGGGCCTCTCCGCGGCGGGTGCCGAAATCGGGACGCTTCGGCACGAAATTCACCGCGCCGGCCAGCGCCCCCTCACCATAGAGCACCGAGGCGGGTCCTTTGAGGACTTCGATGCGATCGAAACTCCAGCTGTCGTAGTTCCTGGCGACGATCGTCGAGGTCGTGACTCTGGTGCCATCGAACAGCTGGGAGACCGCGCCACCACTGAACCCGCGAATGGTCGTAATGCCCTGCGCGCTGGGAAGGAAGGCCGCCGTGACCGCTGGCACGCTACTGAGCGCCTCGAGCGCCGTGCGCAACCCACGCTCCTGCGCTTCAGTGAACGTGATGACGTCCACCGTGGCCGGCGTCTCCCGCGGCGTCAGTCCGAGGCGACTGCCCGCAGGTGTGGGCGAATCCAGCTCACGGCGGCCGAGTGCCGCCGTCACGGTCAGCGACTCCGACATCGTCAGACTCGTGAACGTCAGATCAACCGATGTCAGTGGACGCCCGAGATCGACAGTCGCGGCGGTCGGGACAAAGCCCTCGAAGGCAGCTGTCACCGTGTATCGCCCGGGCGCGAGCCCATCGATGCGGTATTGGCCGGCCTCGTTGGCCGTCGCGGTTTTCACGGGGCCATCGCTCCTGGCCTCAACTTGAGCGTTGGGAAGAGCGGCACCGGTCGTGTCTCGGACCGTGCCTTCAACGGAAAGCGTCTGCGCAGCGACACCAGACGCGACACTCAAGACGGCAGCGACGACGAGGACGAGGTATCTGAGACGATGAAACGGGTGGAAAAGGTCTAGGCTCATCGGCGCAGTGTGCGGACACTCGCCGAGGGCCGCTACGCTGGTTCAATGAATGGTCGCCCGCGACGTGTTGGCGGATACGGCGTGCAAATGAGTGGATTCCTGCTGCCGCCTCGCCGGTCATCGAAGTAAATCGACTGGTCGTTTGCATAATCCGGCCGTTCACCAGTTGCCATCGTCAGAAACAGCTGTTCGCTGCGTACTGTCTCCGATGACACAGGTTGGACGAGAATGAAGACTTCATGCTGACGGCTAGCGCCCCAGAGCTTCTCCACATCGTCGGCTACCTGACGGGCGGGCTGCTCTACGCGATGCTCCTCGCGATGGCGGCGCGGCGTGACAGTACAGGTGACCGCTTGACCGTGGGAACGGCCCTGCTCGGCCTGACATGGAATCTGGGCGAGTTGGCGACGCATGTGCTCGACACCTTGGGCCAGCCCTTCGCGCGCAACTGGCTGACCGCGGTCTCATACGGCGCCCTTGGCCTACTGGCCGCGGTCGTTGTCCATTCGGCGGGACGGGGCCGAGCCGGCGACGGTCGAGCACACCACTCGTGGGCGCGGGCGATTCCAACCGCTGCCTATGCCTGCGCCGGGGTGGCCGCCGCGATGCAGCTCTTCGCGGCCATGAGCAGCCGCCCTCTCCCCTGGTCAGCCGCACTGGTCGTGTTGACATTAGGACTCGCGGCGTTGGCCGCTGCGCTCGTCGTTACCACACGCCGTCAGCCACACAGCCGGCGTGCGATCTGGATGGTGGCGCTGGCGCTCTTTACGGTCTCGGCGCTGCACCTCATTGGATTTCACGGCACGTCGGAGGGCTGGACCACTGAACTGCTCGGCCACCACGCGTCGATCCCGCTCGCCTTCGCCATCCTGTATCAGGACTACCGTTTCGCTCTCGCGGACCTCTTTCTCAAACGCGCGCTGACCGTGCTGGCCCTCGTTTGTCTCGTGTTTGTCACGTGGTCGGCGCTGGCACCGATCCTGAGCGAGCGCATCGTTCAGGGGGAGGCGGTCACGGCTCTCTTAGCGGCGTGGGTGGCCACAACATTGGTGGCTCCATGGCTGCAGCGCGCGATCTCTACCTTTGTCGATCGCATCGTGCTCAGACGCGCCAACTATCGACGCCTTCTTGATGAACTGACGTCCACCGTGCAGCAGTGCGACCGGGTTGAGTCCGTGCTCGATCATGCCTGTGCAACGCTGGCGCCAGCCATCAACGCCCACGCGCTGACCTGGCGCGAATCGCCGGCGGCGTTCTCGACGGGCGATGACATCGTTGTACCAACGGCAGAACCGCCCCACTACTCTCTGCGCGTCGAGCGACTGGAAGGGGGACGACGGCTGCTCTCGGATGATCGCACCATGCTCGACCGCGCAGCACTGCTCGCCGCGCGACGGATCGACGCGTTGCGGCTCAGCGACGAGCGCTATGAGCAGATGCTGCGGGAACGCGAGATTGGAACGCTGGCTGCGCAAGCAGAGTTGCGCGCGCTGCGGGCGCAGATCAATCCGCATTTTTTGTTCAACGCGCTAACGACGATCGGCTACCTCATTCAGAACGCGCCTCCCCGAGCGTTCGACACATTGATGCGACTGACCACGCTGTTGCGTGGAGTGCTGCGGTCAGAAGGTGAGTTCACCACGCTCGGCCACGAGCGGGAGCTCATCGACAGCTATCTCAGGATCGAGCGGGAACGATTCGAAGAGCGTCTCGAGACTCGACTCGACATCCGTGACGAGCTCGCCGATTTCCCGATTCCGTCGCTAATTCTTCAGCCGCTGGTGGAGAACGCGATCAAGCATGGGATTGCCAAAGCGCTGCATGGTGGGATGGTTTCGGTTACGGCTGGTTGGGACCACGCAAGTCCCACGCGCCGTCTACGCATCACGGTCCTGAACACGGGTGCCTCGATGGCACCGTCCCCGTCGCCACACGGCATCGGACTACAGAATGTACGTCGCCGTCTCGAGTGCCATTTCGGCGACGACGCGAGGCTCACGCTGAAGACGGATCCGGACGGTGTCACCCGCGTCGAGCTGTTGTTGCCTGTTCCCGACCTTGAGGACAGCGCGGTACCGGTCACCCTCTCCCAGGACGCGCGCGCATGACGACCCTCAAAGTCATCACGGCAGACGACGAGCGCCCCGCGCGTCGATTCCTGACCGGTTTACTCAAGACCTGCGATGACGTCGAGGTCGTCGGCGAGGCGGCATCCGGAGAAGAAGCGATTGCCCTGATCGAAGCCGAACGGCCGCACCTGGCACTGCTCGATCTGCAGATGCCGGAGATTGGCGGACTGGACGTCGTTCGGCGCCTGCCAAAGGCGGCACTCCCGCTCGTGGCTTTCGTCACGGCGTTCGACGACTACGCGATTGAAGCCTTCGAACTCAACGCCATCGACTATCTGTTGAAGCCGGTTCAGCGCCAACGTCTCGGCGACACTCTGGCGCGCGCGCGCGAGCGGATCCGCCTGGCTGAACCCGCGGATCGGCGCGCCGCCGCATTGGCCAGCGCGTCGCTAGCGTACGAACGCTCGGCACGACGCCGCTACGCAGAGCGGATTCCAGTTCGGGTGCGCGATGCGGTAATCATTCTGCCAGTGAGATTGATCGCGTCAGTTGTCGCCGAAGGCGAACTTCTGCACGTCACAACGAGCAATAACGAGCACTACACGATCACCCATCGATTGCACGCCTTGGAGTCGCGCCTGGATCCGCGCAGGTTCGTCCGCCTGAGCCGTGGCATCCTGGCAAACATCGAAATGGTCGCGCGTGTCAGCCCGATGCCGGGCGGCACCTACATCGCGACGCTGTCAAACGGGCAGGAACTGCAGGTCAGCCGCATCCAGTCGCGCGCCCTGCGTGACACATTGCTGAAGCTGTAAATAGGGCGTTGGGCGGCGCTCAGAAGAGATAGCGCACCGACATTCCCGCTTCAACGGACGGACGTGGATCGTAGGTCAGACCGGCTGCCGAACCCACTGCGACCTCGCTGATGAAGTCGCTCGGCTGGAAGACTCCGAACAGTGTGAACTGCACGTTGCGCACCTCGTAGGTGCCGCGGACGTCATAGCGCGCGTAGGCGTTGGCGTAACGTAGTGAGAGAAGAGGAGTGCCCGCGAAGTACGGGATGCCGGAGATGTAGAAGGCGTCGGCGTTGAGCATTAGCCGGCCGGCAGCGACGGAGGTCGTGTAGGCGGCGCCGCCCTTGGCGACGTGCTCCGGCACCGACAGCAGGAACGCGGTGTTCGGCAGCGGGTTATTGATTGTCGCCTTGGTGATCCGCCCGTAGCTGCCATACATGCTCAGCTCGTTGGTCGCCACGACATTGGATTCAACCTCCCACCCGTCGCGCGACGTGTTGCCAACCGAGTCGAAGACGAACGGCGCCACTTGGACGATCTCGTTCTCGTTGAGCGTGTGGTACTTTGCGAGCGAGATCCGCCATCGCGTGCTGGCGGTCGCGGTGACGCCGAAGTCGTAGGACTTGACCTTCGGCACCTTGAGGTCAGGGAACGGCCGGCCGCCCGGCGCGCCGAGCGAACCGACCGCCCCACTCGGGCTGATTTCGCTTTGATTCGGTGATCGAAACCCGTGGCCGATATTGGCGAACACATCGATCGCTTTGACAGGAGTCACGACAACGCCCGCGCGCGGAGTCACGACTGACTGCGTGTACTTGGCGGAGGCCGCCGGCAGCTTGCGGTTGGCAATGTCGTAGTCGAACCAGTCGACGCGCGCGCCGCCGAGGACCTTGAGATATCGAGCCGGCTTGATCTGTCCCTGGGCGAACGCGCCATAGGTCAGCAGATTCAGGTCTTGATTGAACGTGTAGTTCGGACCGGGCGTGGTCGTGCCGATCCATCGGTGGTGAATGGCATCGCCGCGGTCGCGCCGAAGCTCGGCGCCGACCGACACCGCGGCCATGCCGCCGAATATGACGTTCTCGACGGCGCGGGCCTGCAAGATGCGTCGGTCGTCGTCCTGCACGTTGAGATCGTTCTGCGTCGCTCCGAGCGCGCGCGTCCTCGCGTAGTCCTCGAACGCGGCCGACACGTGGAGGCCCGTCTCGCCTTTCGCCGGCGTGCGCGTGAAGACGACGCTGGAGCGATGTCCCTTGCCCCACAAAGGCGGCACCAGTGGATCGCGTTCCCTCGGCAAGATGCTCCCGTTCACGACTCTGTCGAGGATGAGGAATCCAGGCGCATCCCAGTCGGCGTCCTGATAGACGGTTCGCAGTGCGAGCCGCGACCCGCCCTGCACCATCGAGCCCTTCGCGAAGAAGTTGTTGCGGGTCTGATCGGCGTTGGCGCGGTATCCACCGTTCCGGAACAGATCGGCGATGACCAGACCCTGCATCGAGCCACGCGTCCCTGACAGCACCGCGGAGCCGTGCCGGTTGCCATAGCTTCCAAGCGTCCCAGCCACGCTGTTTCGCGCGCTCGATCGCGTAATGATATTGATTGCCCCCGACCGGTTCTGATCGCCGTACAAGGCGGAGAACGGCCCCTTGATCACTTCAATCCGCTCGATCATTTCGGGCGTCAGCCACGACATGTCGTTCATGCCGTGGTTGATCGCCGCCGACGGCACGTTCTGCGGGATGCCGTCGATGTAGACGGCGGCGTCGGCGCCGTGGGTGGACGACAGGAAGCCGCGCATGTGGATCGCGTTGCCGGTATCGCCTTGGTTGAGGTTGTGCGGCATCACGCCAGGCACCCGCCGCACCACGTTGGCGATGTCGCGCTCGACGTTGGTGCGTTCGAGCTCCTCATAAGTGATCACCGTGACGCCGGTGGGAAGGCCGGTGCTTTCGACGCTCAGGTCTGAGGGACGCGGCTGCGGCACGGTCGCGGTGACCGACGTCCGCTCGGCAAGCTCCGCAATCGCAAGGGTCATATCCGCCCGCATCGTCTCGCCGATGACGGAGCGCCAGGGCCGCTGCCCGTCCGCGAACCCGGTGACGCGCACGCGCACGTCGTAGGCGCCGGCCGGAGCGACGAGTGTGTACACGCCATCGCCGTTGGTAGTCGTCATCGCGACCAGCGCTCGGGTCGTGGCGTCGAGGGCCTCGACGGCCGCGCCTTGAATGGCGCCGCCAGATGGATCCACGACCGTACCAGTCAGCGTGCCGGTGGGGACTTGCGCCGACGCCGGGGCGACGAAGGCAAGAAGGACGAAGAACAGGTCTGAGCCGCGGCGGAGTAAGGACATTGGGCGATACGCTGACATCGACCACACGTCCGCGCGGCAGGTATTCAACGAGGTGCACGGATCATCTGACAGGTGGACGATGTCGCCCGGCTGGTGGGAACTACCGCATCGGAACGCCATTCACCGGCGGATTCCGACTGTTCATTGGAGGGGTGTCGCCTTCCCCCGTTCTCTCGGTTCTCATAGCATCCGCCGGGTACAAGGTGCAGGGGAGTAGATGCGTGATTGCTCGAATCGCTCGCAAAGAGATGGTCGAGATGTTCCGCGACGGCCGGTTTCACCTGGCCGCGGGAATCATTGGGGTCCTGCTGCTCGCCTCGCTGGCGGCGGGATGGAAGCAGTACGCCGATCTCAAGACGCAGCATGAGACCGCTCAGCGTGCAGAGCGCGCGAACTGGCTGGGTCAGAAGCCGAAGAATCCTCACCAGGGCGCGCATTACGGCGTCTACGCCTTCAAGCCCAAGAGTCAGCTCTCGATGGTCGACACCGGCGTCGATCCGTATGTCGGCGTCGCGGTGTACCTCGAGGCGCACAAGCAGAACGAGTTCAAGTTCCGGCCGGCGCAGGACGCGTCGACTTCGATTCAGCGCTTCGGCGAGCTGACGGCGGCCACCGTTCTGCAGTTGCTGATTCCGCTGCTGATCGTCCTGCTGACGTTTTCGGCGTTTGCCGGCGAGCGCGAACAGGGAACGATGCGCCAGGTGTTGAGCCTCGGCATCGGCCGCGGACGGCTGGCCGCCGGCAAAGCGCTCGGGGTCGCCGGCGCGCTGGCCGTGGTGCTGGTGCCGGCGACGCTCGTTGGCGTCGGCACGCTCGCGTTCACCTCGACGACGGGCCTGCTTGCGGTGGACGTGTCGCGCACGCTGCTGATGGTCGGGACTTACGGCGCGTACTTCGCGATCTTTCTTGCCTTGTCGCTCGCCATCTCGGCGCTCGCCCGATCCTCGCGCTTTGCGCTAGTGGCGCTGCTGGCGTTCTGGATCGTCAATGGACTGGTCGCAACGCGAGCCTTCTCGGACCTGGCGGGCTACCTCCACCCGACACCGTCAGAGGTGGAGTTCGACAAGGCCCTACAGGCCGACCTCGCGAACTCGACCGCGCTCAACGCACGCCTGGAGCAGATCAAGCAGGGCCTGTTCCAGAAGTACGGTGTGCAGAAGCTCGACGCCCTTCCAGTCAATTTCCGCGGAATCTCGCTGCAGGAGGCGGAAGACCACGGCTACACCATCTTCGAGAAGCATTACGGCGACGTCTTCGATAGCTTCGACGGCCAGAACGCCGTCTACCAGTGGGGCAGCCTTGCGGCACCGCTGCTGGCCGTCAGGTCGTTGTCGATGGGGCTCGCCGGCACCGACTTCGCGCACCACCGGCATTTCACGACGGCCGCGGAAGACTACCGACGGACGATCATCCGTTACATGAACCAGGACATCCTGGTGCATCCGGTCAAAGACGGCGAGGAGTATCTGGCTGGCAGCGATTTATGGCAGAAGGTGCCGCCGTTCGAGTACGAGGCGCCGAGCGCTTCCTGGGCCCTGGGCCACTACATCACCAGCACCGTCCTTCTATCGGGATGGCTGGCGGCCACACTCCTCGCCGCGTTCGTCGCGGCGAATCGCATCGAGGCCTGACGGGCGGGGCTGGAATGCTGCGACGGATTGCGCGACACGAATGGCGGATGCTCTTTGCCGAGCACGCGCCGTGGGTTGTCGCCGCCCTGCTGGCGGCGTCGACTGGATACGCGGTGCTGAACGGCCTGAACTGGACGTCGTTTCAGGTGGCCACGATCGAGAAGGCTCTTGACGAAGAGGCGGAGCGGTACATCGGCCTGAAGCAGCAGGTGACGGCGATCGAGTCGGGGCAGATGCGCGCGCCGTTCGCGGACCCAAGGATGCCCGACATGGCCGGGGGACGGCTGGCACCGAGATACGCGGCCATGCCACCCTTGCCGCTCGCGGCGCTGTCGATTGGCCAGAGCGACGTTTTGCCGTACTACTTCAAGGTCTCAACGGCCTCGCGGGAGTCGGTGCTCACCACCAACGAAATCGAGAATCCCCATCGTCTGCTGCACGGCCGCTTCGATCTCTCGTTCGTCATCATCTACCTGTTTCCGCTGCTGATCATCGGCTTGAGCTACAACCTGCTCTCCTTGGAGAAGGAGCAGGGCACGCTGGCGCTGCTGCTGTCGCAGCCGGTGCCCCTCAGCACGTATGTGGCCGGGAAGATCGGTGTGCGCGCGGCGCTCGTCGTCCTACTCGTCGTGATGTTCTCGATCACCGGCATCGCGGTCGGCGGCGTCGATGTCACCCCGGGCGGCACGCTGCTGCGCCTGGCTGTTTGGACGGGCGTGGTGGCGGCGTACGGGGGGTTCTGGTTCGGTGTTGTGCTGCTGGCGACTTCCTTCGGACGCAGTTCCGCCACCAATGCGCTCTCGCTCGCCACCGTGTGGCTGCTGCTGGTGGTGGTACTGCCGTCGACCTTGAACACTGCCGTGGCGGCGCTCTATCCGGTGCCGTCGCGCGTCGACATGATCGCCGCGGTACGCGTGGCGTCGGACCAGGCCTCGGCAAAGGGCAATACGCTGCTGGCGAAGTACTACGGCGATCACCCAGAGTTCGTGGCGGGTTCCGACATCGAGAAGGCGATCAATGACGTGGCGATCACACGTCTGGCGATTGACGACGAGATCGAGGAGCGCGTGCGACCGGTGGTCGATCGCTACGACACGCAGCTCGCGCGCCAGCAGGGGCTGGTCGACCGGTTCCGCCTGCTGTCGCCCGCGATTGTGGCGCAGGACGCACTCAACGACCTGGCGGGTACCGGCTCGGCGCGATTCGCGCACTTCGTCAGGCGTGTCGAGGCGTTCCATCGAGACTGGCGGGCCCGGTTCGCCTCAATGATCGTCCAGAAGCAGAGATTGTCGGCCGCGATGTACGACGATATCCCCCACTTCACCTACCAGGACGAGCCGCTCGGGGCCGTCGTGGTGCGCGCGGGCGTTGCGCTACTCCTGCTGCTCGGCGCCGGGCTCGTACTCGGCGCGATTGGCATCAACCGTCTCCGCAGATATCCCATCGCAGGATGACCCATGCTCGAAGCCACCAATCTCACCAAGCGCTATAACGGTGTCACCGCGCTCGACGCGCTCAACCTGTCGGTCGCCGCGGGCGAGGTGTTCTGCCTGCTCGGCGCCAACGGCGCCGGCAAGACGACGACCATCAACCTGTTCCTCAACTTCGTTGCGCCAACGACAGGCAGCGCGCGCATCAACGGTCTCGACGTGGTGGAGCAACCGCTCGAAACGAAGAAGTACCTCGCCTACATCCCCGAGATGGTGATGCTATACCGCAACCTGACCGGTCTCGAAAACCTCGAGTACTTCAGCGCGCTCGCCGGGCGGCCCGATTACACGCGAGAACAGCTGCTCGGCTTCTTCAACGACGTCGGGCTCGCGGCCGATGCGGCGCACCGCCGGGTCGGCATCTACTCGAAGGGTATGCGCCAGAAGGTGGGGATCGCGATCGCCCTGGCCAAGAACGCGAAGGCGCTTCTCCTGGACGAGCCGACCTCAGGGCTCGACCCGAAGGCCGCCAACGAATTCTCGGCGCTCCTGACCACGCTGAGCGCGGCCGGCGTAGCGGTGCTGATGGCGACTCACGACCTGTTCCGCGCCAAGGAATCGGGAACGCGTGTTGGCATCATGAAACACGGGAAGCTGGTAGCGACCTTGAACACGAGCGACCTCGGCCACGCCGATCTCGAGCGCATCTACCTCGAACACATGCACGACTGACCGGCCCACTTGCAGTCGGGATTGCCGTGGCCTCGCAACGATTCTCGGGGAAGCTCGCGCGGGTGACCACATCGGAGCGGCGGGTTCGATGGACGCACCGAAGCGTACCGAGGAACGTCGCGACGTACTGGAACAAGTGAAGCTGGGAACTGTGTAAGAACTGTGTAAGGTGGGCTCGAAAGCGGCGACGAATACAGAGGTTTACGGAGTCACATCGAGGAGCATCTGGCGAGTGTAAGTCGTTGAACCGATTGCGCGACGAGGTGTTTCAGTATCGCTCGGTGATCGTCGATCGTTTCGCTTTCCAAGCGTGCGCCTTCAACCACTCGGCCATCTCTCCCTTTAGAATCAACCACTTACGGAGACACAAAAGCGAAGGAACCGCGAATTGTGTAAGACCTCCTAATGTGGCTCGATCACTTACGGGCATTTCAGTATAGCCGCCGCTCGTGCCGGTCGGCGCGCGCCCGACAAAAAGCGCTCGGTCGTCTGACTCTACGCTGCGCTACCTAGGATTTGCCCGCTGTTCCAAGCTCGGAACGGCCGCGTTTCGATCACCTAGTTTGCACGAGGCGCTTCAATCCCTCGAACACGTTGAGTACCAGGTTCACCTGCCCTGGCACTGCTCCCGCTCCCGGGGCGTCGCGGCGGAGCATCAGGAACGTCGTGCCGTCGGGCGACACATCATACTGACTACTCACATCGTCCAATTCAAACAGGACGGTCGGCCGTCCGAGCGTGAGCTTCTCGGAGGGTGTCACGGGGACGGAGACTACCTGACGCCCACGGCGGTAGACGATCTCCCGCGCGCCCGCCCACCGTGGCGACGTGCCGCCGTCGATCGAGACGAGTTGGGTGGTGGCGAGGGACGGGAACGACGCGACGTACACGTCATCGCGGCCGGCGGTGTTGGACTGATAGACCATCCAGCGCCCGTCAGGGGAGAGGCGTGGGTCCCGTTCCTGAGCCGACGTGGCGAGCAGAGGCGCGGCCGTGCCGTCGAGCGTCAGGGTCCACAAATCACTACCAGTACGCGCATGGAACTCCATGAATACCAGCGTCTGACCGTCCGGAGACCACGCGCCTGGGGTCTGAGAGCTAGGGCCTCTCCTGAGCACGAGTTTCGCCGAGCCGGGTACATCGAGAGACTGGACGTAGATGCCTGCGGGCTCTCGCGTGGATGTGAATGCCACCTGCTTTCCATCCGGCGACCATGTTGGACCGGCATTGTTCGGCCCTTGGTCTGTCAGCTTCGTTCGTGCGCTGCGGCCAAGGTCGTGGGTCCAGAGGTCGGTCGTGTTTGGGGCAGACGACACGGCGGCCATGATCGAGCTGGCGTCTGGCGAGAACCTCAGACTCGAACTCGCTGACCCCAGGGTGACGCTGTCATTCACGACGCTGGTGGGTGTGCCACGTCGGCTGACAATCACGATCTGCCCCTGGCCACCCGTGGCGGTCGAATTCGGGAGGTAGGCCAGCGTGCCGTCCGCCGACAGCGCCAAGGCACTGTTCTCGGTGGCGAGCACGCCGTCGAAGAGCACCTCGGGTGTCCCCGTCGTCGTGCCGGATGCCAACGACATCGTCACCGCGAAGACACTCTCGCCTTGTCGATACAGCAAGCGACCGCTCGGGGCGTAGCGCGCAAAGTCGCTGCTGAGGCTTGGGACGACGCGCCATTCGCCCGACGCGACGCTGAGGAGCGCTGGCACGCGCCCGTCTGCGCGGACGAGCGTAAACAGAATCGTGCGGCCCTCGTCCAGCACCTGGGGCGACTCGTGCGTAATCTCGCCCGCCTCCCGGCGTGGCTGGGTCAACGCCGTGGGCGGCCCGCCGGTGGCGAGGACCCGATAGAGCCCCTGACCGGTAACGCCAAAGTAGATCGCGTCATTGCCCGCCCAAGAGGGGGGCGTCCGCGGTGCCTGGCCCAACTTGGCTATGGTCTGACGGCCCGTGCCGTCCACGCGAATACGTCGCAGTTCCTCAGCCGCGACGAAACCGATCCAGTTGCCGTCAGGCGAGAAGAAGGGCGTGTGGCCACCCTCGGTGCCTGGGAGCGCCGTCGGCTTCGGGTTATCGAGACGACGGAGCACGATCTGGTTGCCCGCACTCATGGCCAGGGTCAGGCCGTCGGGCGAGAGCGCGATCGGCGTCGGCGACAGCGGCAGGTCGGAAGGGAGCGTCATCGCCACATGCCTCGCGTGGCGGGGAGTGGTTGGTGTCGCTATCCACATCGCCCCGCCAGCCAGCGCGGCGCCGAGAAGCAGCGCGCCTGCACCGACGAGCGTGGCGCGCTTCCACGATGCTTCCGCACGGACACGTGCCTCGCCAGGCAGCGCGACTGTCTCGAACGCGCCCGCGAGCGCCAGGCGCACATCCCCCATGGCCTGCGCGCGCTGCCTCGGATCTTTCTGCAGGCACACGCGCAATACTTGACGCACTCGCGCCGGTACGTCCGCGCCGAGGACGTCCCAGGTCGGATCCAGCTTGACGACCGCGCCGAGCGTGTCCGCGACGTCCTCGCCAGGAAACGCGCGCTGGCCCGTCAGCATCTCGAACAGCATCGCGCCGAACGCCCAGATGTCGGTGCGCGCATCCACGGTCTTGCCACGCGCTTGCTCCGGCGACATGTAGGCCGCGGTGCCGAGAATCATCCCGGCCTGCGTCATCGCCGACGATGCGATCGTCGGTGACTGCGACGACGCGGCGGCGGGCTCCATCGCCTTCGCCAGTCCGAAGTCCAGCACCTTCACCGTGCCGTCCGCCCGCACTTTGATGTTCGCGGGTTTCAGGTCCCGATGGACGATCCCTTTCTCGTGTGCGGCCTCGAGCGCCTCGGCGACCTGCGTCGCGATCGGAAGCGCTTCGTCTGTGGGGATGGGGCCGCGGGCGATGCGCTGCGAGAGGTCGTGGCCTTCGACGAGTTCCATCACAAGAAGGTTCAGGCCGGCGCTCTCCTCCAGCCCGTAGATAGCGGCGATGTGAGGATGGTTCAGTGAGGCGAGCATCTTCGCCTCACGTTGGAAGCGCGCCAGCCGTTCCGCATCGTGCGCAAACGCCGCCGGCAGAATCTTGATCGCGACGTCGCGCTCCAACCGGGTGTCTCGAGCCCGATACACCTCCCCCATTCCGCCGACACCGAGCAGCGGCCCTACCTCGAAGACTCCGACTCGGTGCCCGCTCAGTCTGGCAGACACCGGTTCCATCGCGGCCGCGGCAATCGCGCCCGTGGGCGCCTCGAGAAACGCGGAGCCAGCCGCCTCTTGCATCAGCAGGCCTTCCACCTCGTGCCGCAGGAGGGCATCCTCGCCGCAGGCAGCCAGGAGAAAGGCGGCGCGTTCAGCGGCGGGACGGTCCAGCGCGTCCTGACAGATCTGCTCGACGCGGTGCCAGCGGGTGGTGCTCTCCTTCATCGTGGCTGCTCCCCGAGTGTCTTTAGCAACCAGAGCTTCGCCAACCGCCAATCGCGTTTCACGGTGTCGGCGGAGACGCCCAGCGCACCGGCCGTTTCCTCCACGGTCATGCCGCCAAAGAAGCGCATCTCGACCACCCTGGCCTTCCGCTCGTCGACCTCCGCCAACGCGTCCAACGCGTGGTCGAGATCGAACAGGCCGATGTCCGGCGCACGAGACACGAGAATCGTCGTCTCGAGCGGCACGGCCTGTGCCCCACCCCCACGCTTCTGGAAACCGCGCGCTCGGGCGTGGTCCACGAGCACGCGTCGCATCAGACGAGCGGCGATACCGAAGAAGTGCGCTCGACCGTGCCACCGCACGCTCTGCGCATCGACGAGCCGCAGAAACGCTTCGTTGACGAGCGCCGTCGGCTGCAGCGTATGCCCGGGTCGCTCGCGCGCCATATAGACGCCGGCCAGCCGTCGCAGTTCGGACTCCACGAGGGGCAGGAGCTGGTGCAGCGCCGTCTCGTCGCCCGCGCCCCACGCGTGCAGCAACGCCGTGACCTGGACGGACGCCATTGAGCGCATTGTAGCCGTCGCTCCAGGCGCAGCGCGTGTGAATCGGGGATGTTCACCGATCTGCCATCGCTTCGCGCATTACTGTTCACGACGTCGAGCGCGGCGTCCCTGACGCTGCCGCGGCAGCGCTAACACCCACTCCGCGACGGGAGAGGTGTGCCCACTCAAGATTCGGAAGGGATCGGTTCATGCGCCCGACACTGACGTCACGCCGTCGCGTCGGCCGCAGCGGCGTCGTCGCCCGACAAAGGAGAGCCAAATGCTCGTGTATCCGAGACTCAATGTGAGACACATTGCGGTGCTCCTGCTGTTCAGCGGGTGTGCTGCAGCGACCACCGCGGCTGCTGCTGAACCTCCCGAGCGCATTTCGATCAGCGACAACACGGTCACGGCAGGCGCCCTGACCAGTGGTGCCCTGACCGTCCGCTTGGATGCACGCGTAGGCGAGTGGCATCCCGACCGTGACACGGACCCCGGAGTCGTGGTCAAGGCCTTTGGTGTCAACGGTGGCCCGCTACAGATTCCGGGGCCCATCATCCGAGTGACGGAGGGGACAGAAATCCACGCCTACATTCATAACGGCATTTCCGGAGAACCCTTGGTGATGCACGGGCTCTATTCGCGCACCGGCCCGTCGTCGAGCGTGGACGTACCAATCACGGTGCCTCCGGGCGAGACCCGCGACGTGCGTTTCACGGCAGGGCAGGCAGGCACGTACTACTACTGGGGCGCGGCCGCGGCGGCAACCGCGCTGGATCAACGGCTCGGACCCGAGTCGCAGCTCGCGGGCGCACTAATTATCGACCCGCGAGGCGGACCGCGTCAGACCGATCGCGTGCTCGTGATGGGCTTCTGGTCCAATAGTCCTCTGCCCAATGGCGGTCCGGTGGGCAGTTCGCTGCGCCGGTTCGTCATCAACGGACGGTCCTGGCCTCACACTGAGCGGCTGTCGTACAACGTCGGCGACACCGTCCGTGTCCGAGTGATCAATGCCGGCGCCAACGTACACCCCATGCACCTGCACGGGTTCTACTTCAATGTGGACAGCCGCGGCAACGAAGGCCAGGATGTCGTTCAGCCACCGGGTGCGTCTCCTCGCATGGTCGTGACCGAACGGTTGGTGCCCGGACGCACGTTCACCCTGACCTGGACGCCTACCCGTCCAGGGAACTGGCTGTTTCACTGCCACGACGATGTCCATCTCCTGCCGGGTGGATCACTGGCCGGGCAACCGACGCCGGCTCCCGACCACCATGACGTGACGAACCATGCCCTTGAAGGCATGGCGGGCCCGGTGATGGGGATTGCGGTGACAGGTGCGAGTATCGAAGACCCGCCAGATGCCGCGTCAGAGCGTCGGCGCCTGCGGTTGGTGGCGCGCGTCGACGCTGGAGGCACGGTGGCCGAGCCGGCGTGGGGTTACACCTTGGACGAGCCGGGTAAGCCGACACTGCCCGCCGCCGCACCCTTTCTGCCCGGTCCAACGCTCATCCTGAAACGCAACGAGCCAGTGACCGTCACCGTGGAGAACCGGCTGCCGGAGGCGACGTCGGTCCACTGGCACGGCATTGAGCTGGAGAGCTACTACGACGGCGTGCCCGGTTTCGCTGGCGACGGGCAGCGACTCGCGCCCGCGATTGCTCCTGGTCAGTCGTTCGAGGCGCGCTTCACGCCGCCCCGGTCGGGCACCTTCATCTATCACACGCACGTCGACGAGGTCCGCCAGAAGCAGGCGGGTTTGACCGGTGCGCTGCTGGTGGTCGACGACCCGGCGCGCCATGACCCCGAACACGACCTCGTCATGCTCGTGACGGTTCCCAGGACGGGTGCCGAGGCGGCGAAGGTGTTGATCAACGGCTCGTTGAGTCCGGTGCCCCGCGAGATGCACGTCGGTCAGCACTACCGGCTACGTCTCATCAACGCCCACATCAACAGGCCGGGCATGTGGATGCGCATGCGGCGCGATTCGGACATCCTCACGTGGCGGGCCGTCGCGAAAGATGGCAGGGACCTCCCGCAGGACCAGGCGACGGACCGGTCGGCCGAGGTTCAGATGGGAAACGGCGAGACCTACGACTTCGACTTCGTGCCGTCTGCCCAGGGCGAGATTCGCTTCGAAGTGAGAAACGCCGCGGAAGGCCTCCTGGCCACTCTGCCGATTCGCGTGCGGTAGGCGCGACACTCTCGGTCTCCTCAGCGAAGGGCGACGCCCGCTCGCCACACCCGCACGATGTCGCGCGTCGCGGTGATGTCGTCGATCGGATTTCCCCGGACCATGACGAGATCCGCGCGGCGGCCGACAACAATCCGCCCACGATCCGGTAACGAAAACACGTCTGCAGTCGTGGAGGTTGCAGCGCGCAAGACTTGCAGCGGCGACAGCCCCGCCTCGGTCAAGAGCTCGATCTCGCGGTGAATGCTGATACCGTGGGCGGCGGGAGTGGCGGCTGCGGAGGCGTCGGTGCCGACGAGAAGCGTCGCGCCAGCCTGCACGAGGCCCTGCACACCTTCACGGTGAGCGGTGTAATTCGCGCGCAGGTCCTCAAACGAATTGCCCGCGAGTGGGGCGGTGAACGGTCGCGTCAAATGATCCAGAAGCGGCGCCGACAGCCGACCCTGGAATCTGGGGTCGTCGCGGAGGCGTGAACGCCCCTGCAGGAACCCATCCGGAATTGCCAATGTCGCAATCACGAAGACGCCGCGCTCCGTGATCCGGCGTGCGATGTCGGCGTTTGCTCCGCCTCTGCGCCACACGTGCGCCAGGCCATCAACGCCGGCGGCCAGCGCGACGTCCACGTCGGCCAGAGTCTCGACATGCGCAATCGCCTTCATACCGTTGGCATGTGCCCGGGCAACGAGCGCGCCGGCGATGGCCTCGGACATGTTGGGATCGCCCAGACTGGCGCTGCGAGCGCCGTTCAACTGCAGCTTCAGATAGTCAGCACCGTCGGCACGGCGCGCATCGGCGAACCGGACTGCCTCGTCCACGCTCGTCACCACAGGCCTGGTCGAATCCGCCGGTCGCCGTGTACTGGCAAGAAACCCAGCGGAGAACACCTCAGCCATGTCGGTGGCAACTCTGGCCGCCTGGCGGACCCCGAACACCTGCGCTTGAGGTGCGTTTGCCGCGCCGAGATCGAGCACGGTCGTCACACCGAACTGAAGCGCCTGCCGCGGATCGGCGACGGTGACCACGTGCGCGTGTGCATCGATGAGTCCCGGCATGATCGTGCTGTTGGCGCCGTCGATCAGCGCCAGTCGCTGCCATCCCGTCAGATCGCGGCCCACGGCGCGGATGATGCCGCTCTCGACGGCCACATCGGTTCCCTCCAGCAGGCGATCGCCGTCGAACACACGCGCGTTCACGACCAGAAAGCTGGCGTCCGCGGCGGACTGAGCCGTTGGCGGCGCACTCACGAGTGCCACCAGCGCGCAAATCGCGAGCACCACCGAGCCAAGCGAAACTGAACGGCCCATGGAGGCTCATCTCACCGCCTTCGAAGTTGCAAGTCAAGCGGGCCGTGCAGCACCATCTCAAAGAATGACGTGAGTGTGCACGCGGCGTTCAGACCCGATCGCGGTCAGTCTCCGCCGGCCCGATCGCGCGCCGTCCGCTAGGTGCGGCGGGGCGGCAGAGGTCCATCGGTCAGGCTACGGATCCAGCGCAGAACACACCTCACACGGAGGAATGGGTGGCGCGCACGGGGCGCTACTTCGGAGCAGTGGGCATCACACCTTGCGTGCGCATCGTGTCAAAGGCTCGCCGAAAGAAGTCGATCTCCGAACTGCGCGCGTTCGAGCGAATGGTTACGGTGTCACCGAAGTCGAGTAAGCGATAGTCAGGCGAGCGGTACGCAGGCCACTGCGGCAGCCCTCCACCATTTGGATTCCCGGTCTTCGCGAACCGCACCCACGCGTCGGCCATCGCGCCCGACACCCTGCGATCGATGTCCTCGAATTGTGAGGCGTCCCCACGCGTATTGTCGAACACGTACGCGGTCTCGGAGGTATGCGCGGCACCTCCCCAGGCCGAGCGGCTGGACGGCGCGACACGCGAGAACCGATACATGTAGACGTCGCTGACCTTCGAGACCGCGCGAGCGGTCAGTACCGTCGGCGCGACGAGTCGTGACTCGCCGTCCAGCAATGGCGCCGCCGCTAAGACGTCGGCGTCCGTCGCGGCTGGATACTTCGCGAGCACGGCCTCGACGAGCGAGGGGGGAAACCTCGCGCGGACGAACGCGCGATAGTCCTCAAGCGTCTTGGGCAAGTCCCTGGCATAGAAGAGACCCTCGTCGGCGTTGTGACCAATGAGGAGCGGCACTCTCAGCTGGCTGTTCGTGCCCAAGAGTACGGCGGGATCATCCGGTACGACATACCCGTCCACGAGCGGAACGTAGGCCAAGCCCAGTCGTGTGTCGTGGGCCGATGTTTCACTTCTGCTCGGCACTCGTGCGAGGACCTCGTCTGCGCTCAACGCGCGGAGGGTCGCGATGTCTGGTGCGATCGAGAGCCCGTGCGCCTCCGCTGCCGCGAAGCCATAGAACGGCACGCGCAGTCGCGGCTTCGGCCCCGCTGCGGTCGACCCGAGGCTCTGCGCAATGGCGCGGTGGAACAGCCCCCGCGCGAGCGGCGAGACCAGGAGGAATGCCTGGCTGGAGGCGCCAGCTGACGATCCGAACAGCGTCACCTGCTCCGGATTGCCGCCGAACGCCGCGATATTCGCGCGAACCCAGCGAAGCGCGGCGATCTGATCGAGCAGCCCGTAGTTGCCGGAGACCTGGTGTTCGGACTCGCGCGATAGCGCGGGGTGTGCCAGGAACCCGAGCGCTCCCAGCCGGTAGTTGAGACTCACGACGACCACGCCACGACGGGCCAGGTTCGTCCCATCGACGCGGGGCAACGTGACCGACCCTGCGGTGAATCCGCCACCGTGGATCCACACCATGACAGGGAGCCGATCCTCGCTGGAGGTCGCCGGGGTCCAAAGGTTGAGTGTGAGGCAGTCTTCGCTGGCGAGCCCGTCCAAGCCAAAACCACTCGCGCGCGCGGGGAGTGTTCCTGGACATCGGGGTCCGAACCGGGTCGCATCTCGCACCTCCGTCCACGGTTCAGCCGCCGCCGGTGGCCGCCATCGACGGTCGCCGGTTGGAGGCGCGGCGTACGGAATACCCTTGAAGGCCCTGATGTCCGTCCCGCTACCTCGCACAGGCCCGGACTGCGTGTGAACGATTGTCGGGCCTGGCTGAGGCGCCTGTCCGTGCACGACGGCAAGAGCGAAGACGACGGTCACGAGCGTCAGACACCTGCGCATAGAAGACCCTCCGGTCGCGTGGACTCGCACGGGTAAAATAGCCACCACGCGGCGGGTATGTCCCAGGGGATTCCCGGTGAATTCACAGGGATCCTGCAGCTCTCATCCAAGGATCCGTAGTGCGCATTCGCTTCGGCCCGTTCACGCTCGATTTCGAGCGCAGGCAGCTGACCAACGCCGGCGAGGACATCCATCTCGAGCCGAAGGCGTTCGAGCTGTTGTCGGCGCTGGTGCTCGAGCGGCCGAAGGCGCTCTCGAAAGCAGAGCTTCAGGAACGGCTCTGGCCCGGCACATTCGTCGCCGAAGCCAACCTCTCCAACCTCGTGGCCGAGATTCGGGCGGCCCTCGGCGACCCGGCCCGTGCTCCCACGTTCGTGCGCACGGTGCACGGCTTCGGGTATGCGTTCTGCGGTGACGCGGAGCCGGTGACCGATCCCGGTGACGCGGCACCCGTTCCGGAGCCGCCCGAATCGGGCGACGGAAGCGAGGCCAGGGCAGCCACAGGGTCACCGCCGCCTCCGTCGAGCCGCCTCCCATGGCTGGTCGCCGGTGCGCTCGCCGCTGCATTGGCCGCGACCGCGGTCATCACCCTGAGCCGTGACCGCGGCCTCGCCTCAGCCGCTGATCCGGTGCAGTTCACCATCGCTCCGCCGGAGCATGCGTCGTTTGGCGGTCCGAGCCGTGGTGGCACCGGCACCGCCACGCAGCTGGCCGTGTCGCCTGACGGCCGGCACATCGTTTTCGTGGCGCACGCCGGCACCGCGTTTCAGATCTGGCTGCGACCGGTTGCCACGCTGGACGCGACGCCGATTCCGGGAACCGACGGCGGGAGCTTCCCGTTCTGGTCGCCTGACAGCCGTGCCATCGGGTTTTTCGCGGACGGCAAGCTGAAGACCGTTCAGATTGTCGGCGGCCCTCCGGTCGTGGTGGCCGACGCCCCGTTCGGGAGCGGCGGGAGTTGGAGCCGCGACAACGTGATTCTGTTTGCGCCGGGGCCCTCGCAAACCGGCCTGTTGCGGGTGTCGAGCACCGGCGGGAGTCCGACGGTCGCCACAACCCTCGATCGGACTGCCGGAGAGGACGTCCACCGGTGGCCGCACTTTCTGCCCGATGGCCGGCACTTCTTCTACACGGCCGTGACCGGCCCCTGCTGTCCCGCCTCGACGCCGTCCGCGATCAGAATCGGCTCGCTCGACCGGCCGGGTGACGATGTCACCTTCTTGCAGGCCGAGTCATCGATGTCATACGCCTCAGGTCATGCGATATTCGCGCACGGCGAGAGCCTCATGGCGCGGCCGTTCGATCTGGAGACACGTCAGCTACATGGCGAGGCCTTCCCGCTGGCCGCGCGTGTCGCCAGAGAGCCAAGCCGGTACGTCGGCGCGTCCGTGTCCGAGAACGGCACCTTGGTGTACGGACAGGCCGTCCCCGACGCGGCACGGCGGCTGACCTGGTTCGATCGCACCGGCCGAATACTCGGCACCCTGAGTGAGGCGGCTCCCTACGCCGGCCTTGCACTGTCGCCGGACGACCGCCGCGTGGCGGTGACGCTGGAAACCGGCAGCCAGGACAACGTCGACATCTGGCTGATCGACATCGCCCGGAACATCACGTCCCGTCTGACGGTTGATCCGGGACGGGACGTGTCTCCGGTGTGGTCGCCCGACAGCAAGCGGATCGTGTTCCAATCATCACGAGCGCAACAGCCGATCGCCATGCGTCAGACGTCGAGCGATGGAGCAGGCGCAGACGAACTGCTCCTGGAGGGGCCGCGCAATTTCACGATGACTCCGAGCGGCTGGTCGTCCGACGGACAGTTCATCGCGTATACCACCCGGGGATCGAACGTGTGGATCCTTCCGTTGCTCGGCGATAAGAAGCCGTTCGCGTTCGCGGAGACCCCGTTCATCGAAGCATCGGCGGTCTTTTCGCCGGATGGCCCATGGATCGCCTACACGAGCAACGAAGGTGGCCAGATAGACGTCTACGTGCAGTCGTTTCCCGGACCGGGCGCGAAGGCTCAGGTGTCGAGAAACGGTGGGACCCATCCGGTATGGCGGGCGGACGGTCGTGAGTTGTTCTATCTCGCCGCCGATGGGACGATGATGGCGGTCCCGGTCGGCGCGGGACGTTCGTTCGAAGCGGGACCGCCGCGGGCCCTCTTTTCGAGCAACGCATGGAGACTCACGGCGAACCAGGTGTACGCCGTGACCACAGACGGGCAGCGCTTCCTCGTCACCACGACGCCACAGACGTCCAGCGGCGCGGCGCCCTTGACCGTCGTCCTCAACTGGACGGCGACGATCCACAAGTAGGACAGCGCTCGAAGCGGCGCGTCTTCGCGTATGCCGCAGCGAGTACTGAGCGGCGAAGTCGTTCCCGCAGCCCTCGCCCGGAGGGCCGCTCCAACCGTTGCCTACCCGCGCGGATAGCCGAGCTGGAGCGCGCGAGCGATCAGCGGATCGAGAAACGGCGACTTCGCCGAGGCGTACGCTTCGCGCCGATCGGCAGTGTCGCCCACATAGAGAGCGGCCAATCGGTGCTTCTCGATCGCGTACGCGTCGCGCTCAGCCGGGTGCTCTCGGAGGTAGTCACGCAACGCGAGGGTGGCGCGCCCGATGACGCTTTCAGGCGCGCACAGGTGGACGTGATGCGTGTGCGCCCATCCGGCTGGCTGATGGAAGAACGGGTACTCGACGTCGTCCGGCGACGGATGGTGCGTGTAGCCGATCCGCGCGAGCCGATCCACCCAGTCGGCCAAGGGAGCCACGACGCCGACGGTGATCTGCACATCAATGATGGGCTTCGCCTCGAGGCCGGGAACGCTGGTGGAACCGACGTGGTCGATTCGACGCACGCCGGGGCCGCAGGCATTCCAGAGCCGCGCGGCCTCTTCAGCGAAGCGCGCCGGCCACGTCGAATCGTAGGACGCCAGTTCGATCATGCGGACAGGCCCGGGATGCTCACGTCATGGTAGATCGCGACGTCAGGCCGCGTTGCCGCCGCCGTGGTGCCACTGGAGGCAGGAGTCCGACCTTGAGGTTAGTCGCAGGGGTTCGGGCCGCACCCCGGCCTGCGCCCCGGTGCTCTCGATTGTTCCTAGGAGACGACGGCGAGCATCGCGCGAACCAGCCACGGCACCAGCCAGGACGGCGCGAGCAGAAACACGCCACCGAGTTTCAAGCCGCCAAATGCGGCCCCGATTGTGGGGACCGCATCGGCCTCGCCGTCGGTTCGATTCCTCTCGCCACCCTTTCAATAGACATCCAGATCTCGCGCGATAGCGAACAGTCCGGCATACCGCGCGCGCATATCGTTGAACAACCCTTCCTGGTCAGCACCTTGGTGATAAAGGATCAGCAAGCGTGGCTTGGCCTGTCGGGCCAATTCAGCCATCTGATCCGGGCTCGTGTGGTATTTCGCGCCAAATTGCCTGGCGATCTCCGACCGGGCCGCGAGACTCCGTTGTGTCTCGTGAACCAAGACATCGCAGCCTCGGCACGCGTCTATAGTCTCCTGAGTCGGGTTCGTGTCACCGGAGATGACGATGCTGCGATCCGCCGTATCGAACCGGTAACCGTAGCTCTCCATCGCGTGCT
>JABFSA010000101.1 GCA_013140775.1 Acidobacteriota bacterium
TCTTGAGGCGATTCAGAAGAGGGCTCTTGCCGAAGGGTTGCCGTACCAGACTCTGATTTCGAGTCTCCTTCGCAAGTACGCGGCTGGACGCCTGAAAGAGATCTGAATCACGCAGAGAGGTGGTCTAAGTCGAGCGGGTCGCTGGCGACATAGTCTGCTGCGGTTAGGCCCTCCAACGTTGTCACCAGTCCTTCGACCTCTCCGAAGCGGCCGTCGGCGGGAATCAGACCAAGCCACGTTTCAAGAAACCTAACCCACTGGTCTTGAGTGAACTCATCGGGTTCGCCGGTTCGAATGAAGTAAAACATCACATTCGTCCGAGCGTCGTCCCACGAGGGTGAAGCACCCACGCGAATCTCCCTTAGAGAGCGGAGCGCTCGGCCCTCGGGCGAGTCCCTTCCGTGCCTTCCGGTCAGGCGATCCTGCAGAGGTCTCACGAAGTGCACGAAGTCATCGGGAAACGCGAACCGTACTCTCTTCCGAGCGAGCGCCGCCGCAAGAGCTCGAATCTCGGGATCGGTCGTCCAGCCTGGGACTCGATTCCACGCCGCAACGACCGATTTTTCGACGGTCATGGCGCGATCGAGGTCGGCCACCAGTCGATGTGGCTCGAGGGCGGGGATGAAGGCGAAAGCCGGCCGGCGCCCCCTCTTTACCTCGTTGAGGAAATCGTTCGGTACTTCGATCAGCGGGGAAACCTCGACGTACGGGCGCGCCGCACAGGTTCGGACTACGTCGCACGTCTGCGTAACCACCACAAAGCCTGGCACTTCCTCTTCCACGAGATCGGCGCCCGCGGCCACAGCTGCGCGAGCGGCATCGCTGAGGCCACTGGAGGGCGACACGCGGAACACAAACCACTGTGGTCCATGTACGCAGTCGCCCTGGCGCCACGTGCTCAAGGCTCGGTCGATTGCCGTGCCATCGAGAGCGGGCCCCCCCTCGAACCCATCATGCGCCACTTCATCCCCTCCGCACCTTCACGCTCGATGCCGAGCGCGCGGTGGTGGAGCGGACGTTGGGACGATCCTGAAGCGCATTCACAAGATCTGCCGGCGGACGTGGTGTCCGGCCGGAGAGCACCGTTTGTGAAGGCCAGCGAGGGCTCGACAGGTCAACCTGTGGTACCGCCGTCGCAGCCGACGCAGCTTGCTCGTAGCGCCCTGCTCCCAACAGGTCGAATGGCGAGACCCCATCGGGATCCCCTTGAACCAACGCTGCCCTAGTGGTCTCAGGAGAGCCTCGATCTATCCGACGCAGGACAGCAAGAACGCGTTGAAGATGCTCCTCGTTGGCCGGCGTCATGGCTTTGCCGCTGGCCCAGAAGTGCAGTGCTCGACGGCTGACTCCGAAGAGGCGCGAGATCTGTTCCCATGTGAGCCCGCTGCGCCTGCGCAGCTCTGTGAGAGCTGCACTGGAGATTCTGACGTCGCTTACAGCATGGCCGGCCGATGTGCTTGCGTGCAGGCCAACGAGTGGCGTGGGCACGGGGACCGCACCGGCCGTAGACGTGCCCAGCCCAATCAAGATGAGTCCGACGAGTGCCGGCTCGCGGATAGGCCGCACGAGCATCGCTCCGCAAGCCGACGTGGAATCGGCGGCAACGCCAACTATCGTCATGGCTGTCCTCCGAAGACCTTCAGGAACTCGTCGTTCACGGCCCAGCGGAAGAACGTATAGATTCGGCGAGCGAATTCCTCGCCAATCGCGGTGACATCGCTCGCTGCAAAAGAGAGTGGCTCGGTCGAGAACATATCCAAATCAAGGATCCAGCTGGGGTCATTGATTGGCTCGATTGCACTCGGATCCACCGTTGCGCCGGCGGGAAGTCGACCCCATCGAGCCAGTAGGCGTGACTTGTCAAAGAGGAACAGCGACTCGGTCAACGAGTGCTGAAGATGCGCCTCGGCGACTGTGCCCGTGATGCCCCTCACTTCTGGACGGACGAGATCTGCAATCCGGCCCATCGGCTCTCCCGCGATTCGATCGATGTACCGGATCCCCAGGCGGTCGACGATCTTCGGCTCTATGCACTTTTCGAGAACCTCGAGTACGCGTCGAAATTTGGTGAAGAACTCCGTCCGGGTTGTATACGCGGTTGTCTCAAGCGCCAAGAACTCTGGCGCCAGCGTTATCCGCCAATGTCCGCTCAGATCCGAGAATCGCCAGACACGCTCCTGCTCGGTGGGCGAGAGGCCGCCCCGGCCAATCAGCAGTGCCTGAGTCTGCTCTCGTCTCAGCCGAGGGTAGTCCGCGCGGATCGCTTCCTGAAAGGGAGCAATGAAGTCCCGCTGTTCGATGGCCACCACGAGTGGGAATCGAACCTGGGCGATGACCCGGACGAGCGGGGCATTCGGCAACACGATCTCCGCGACCGGCTCGAGAGTTACCGGATCTGAGATTTCGGCCATGACACCACCATACATTACCTATCGGCCAATGTGAAGTGGAGTGTGAAGTGCTGGCACTGCGTCGGTAGTCGTTGCAGGACGAAGGCGCCAGAGGAGTCCACATCGCCGCGGCAATCAACGTGAAATAGACAAGCAAGATATTTGTTTTCATTGGTTTACATGCATAAACCTGGACAACCGCAGGCGGATATCCGGTGAGCAGTCTCTTGGCCCGTTGGTTTGAGAGGACCCAGCAAGCTGGCTTGACGGCCTGATTTCGCCATGATAGTAAGTGTAGGTGTAATAGTAGAGGAGAACGCCTTGGCTCACCCGCGACTCGAAGCACTGACGCACGACGCGATCGTTCACGCCGCGAAGAGCCTCGCACCGGGCGACATCCGCAAGTGGAGCGTCGTCGTCGAGGGTCGAGAATTCCCTGTAAAACAGCTGGTTCGTGAAGCCGCCAACCAGCTTCAGGGCAACGATTCCTCCGTCACTCCTGCCGACCTAACAGCACACGACGCTGTCCGGTACCTCAAGCGACACGGTTTCGCCGATGCCGTGCGGTATCAGGAGTGAGGCGGAACCGCGATGCCGACAGAAGTTGAACGCCAGTTCCATGAGGCCATGCTCGACATCTACCGCCGAGCAAAGGCCGAGGCCGGTTACAACGCCACGCGTTTCTTGGGCATGGTGTCCGAACGCGGAGGACTCGAGACGGCCCGATATCTATTGCATGCCCCGACCGTGTCGGAGGGCTACGCCGCTTTGTGGGAGCGGAAACGATTGGACCTCACCGTCGAAGCAATGATTCTGCAACCTGAATGGCAGGATCTCTTCTCCGATGACGAACGCCGTATCGCGGTGAATCGCCTTCGAGAGTACGGCTATTCAGGTTCGCTTCCGGATGTAGCTCCGGCGTAGTCCGGACACGAAACATGGCGCTGTCTTCTAATCGCTGGCACACGATCGCCGAGTCGCAATTCCCGTGGGAGCGGGACGCGCTCGACTATCTCCGCGAGCGCCTGCCCGACCAGGAGCCATTTCGAGCCTGGTCGAATTTCGAGTTCATCGCGGACGACGGAAGCATTTACGAAGTCGACCTCGTTGTCCTGACGGCCACAGGTTTCCTCCTCATCGAGATCAAAAGCCATCAAGGCACGGTAGAAGGCGACGTTCACACTTGGATATGGAAGGATGGCGGTCGCGAGTCCGTCACCGACAATCCGATCATTCTCGCTAATCAGAAAGCCAAGAAGCTCGCCTCGCTGCTGAAACGACAGCCGGCACTCAGAAGCACGCGGGCGCCATTTCTTGGAGCCGCAGTGTTCTGCTCCGCGCCGGGGATACGTATCAAGCTCGCAGGCCCCGCGATGTTGAATGTGTACGAAAGAGACCGCGGTACACAGGAGACGAGAGCCCAGGGAATCATCGCAACGTTGACTGCCCTGCCGGACGCCACTCGAGGCGGCGCTCGGGTGGACGGCAGCACGGCGAAGGCGATCGCACGGGCGATGGAACAGGCTGGAATCCGCCCGTCCAATCGCTCACGCCGCGTCGGCGACTACGAGCTTGGCTCGCTGTTGTTTCAGGGCCCGGCGTACCAGGACTACGAAGGGACACACGTCGCGCTGAAGGGGGTCAAGCGTCGCGTCCGTCTCTACCCCATTCCGTTGGGTGCCTCCCCGTCCGATCGCGAGACTATTCGGAGGGCCGCCCAGCGTGAGTTCCAAATCCTGGAGGGGATTCATCACCCTGGGTTGCTGCGTGCGTTGGAGTACAAGGATCACGAGCGGGGCGCGGCACTGATCTTCGAGCACGACCCGGATGCCATTCGGCTGGACCACTTCGTACAGCAGAACGGGCCCAGGCTCGGTGTTGAACAGCGACTGACCTTGCTACGTCAGATTGCTGAGACCGTACAGTACGCCCACGAAAAGAAGCTGGTTCATCGCGC
This sequence comes from Acidobacteriota bacterium, assembly GCA_013140775.1. Classification (GTDB taxonomy): domain Bacteria; phylum Acidobacteriota; class Vicinamibacteria; order Vicinamibacterales; family UBA2999; genus JABFSA01. The sequence continues at coordinate 4,348 of JABFSA010000101.1, forward strand.
GCTCAGCCCCCAAAGCGTTCTGATTTCCTCGCTTTCGTCACTGCTGCCCCGAGCCCAGATTCTTAACTGGCAGTCGGGTTACCGGGATGCGATGGGCTCGACGTCTTCGACACCGCGCCAGGTGACGGGCACGGCTCATCTCGAAGCTCTCATTGAAGATGCGGCGACTGTATACATGGCACCCGAAGCCGCGATCGTCGACGGAAGTGCCGGAGAGCACGTCGACGTCTTCTCGCTCGGCGCGATCGCTTACTTTCTCTTTTCAGGGCAGCCACCGGGCGCGTCTTCCCTGGAGGTAAGCGAGAAGCTTCGCGAGTCGAAGGGGCTCCGCCTTTCATCCGCAATTGACGGGGCGAGCCGCGAACTCGAAGAACTGATTCAGTTCAGCACTCACCCCGAAGTGTCGAGCCGATTGGATTCTGCGAAGGATTTCACCGAGTGGCTGACCCGCGTCGAAGCGGAATTGACGACGCCAGACGAGGACGTCGTCCAGAATCCGACCGAAGCAAAAGCGGGAGACCGCTTGCGGCACGGCTTCACTGTGAAAGCGCGCCTTGGGCGGGGGTCAACGGCTGTGGCCCTGCTTGTCGAACGTGAGGGCTCGACCCAAGTGCTGAAGGTCGCCAGCGACCCCGCGAACAACGATCGGCTACACGGTGAGGCCGAGGTGCTTCGCAAGCTTCGCCAGCACCAATACATCGTCAAACTCGACGACGAGTTGGATTTCGACGGCCGGGTGGGCCTCCTCATGGAACGAGCCGGTCAGCAAACTCTCGCCCGGCGTCTGAGTCAGGAAGGACCACTGCACCTCGAGCTGCTCCAGCGTTTCGGAGACGATCTGCTGACGACCGTCGACTGGCTCGAACAGCAGGGAATTCCACACCGTGACATCAAGCCGGAAAACATCGGGATCGGCAAGATCGGACGCGGCGATCAGCTTCACCTTGTGCTGTTTGATTTCTCACTGTCTCGGACGCCGCCGGAGGCCATCAGCGCCGGAACGGTCCCCTACCTGGACCCGTTCATCAAGCTGCGAAAGCCCCCGCGCTGGGATCTGAACGCCGAGCGCTTTGCTGCCGCTATGACATTGTATGAAATGACCACCGGGCGCCTGCCCACCTGGGGTGATGGGCGCAGCGATCCGGCGGTCGTCGACCACGAAGTGACGTTGGACGCCGGGCGATTCGATCCCAATCTGCGGGACGAAATGGTGGCGTTCTTCGGTCGAGCCCTGAGTCGAAATGCCGAAGAGCGTTTCGACAACGCCGAACAGATGCTCCAGGACTGGCGTCGCCTGTTCCGGCAGACAGAACAGGGAGCCGGTTTAACCGATCTGGGTGATCCCGAGCACCTGCGGCAGGCGGTTGCGAACGCTTCGCTCGATACGCCGCTGACACAGATTGGGTTCAGCACACGGGCTCTGAACGTACTGGAGAGAGCGCACGTCATCAACGTTCATGACCTTCTGCGCCTGCCCGCGAGGCAGGTGTATGCCATGCCGGGTGTCGGAGCGAAGACCCGACGTGAGATTGCTGACGCGATCCGCCTCCTGGCGGCAAAGTTCCCGCCGGAGGAGCGACTCCCGAAGCCTTCTACTGTTCCCCCCAGTGATACCGCTCTCGCGAGTGACGCTAGCAGCATCGATCGCCTTGTCCTTCGGCTGCTCCCAAAGTCCCAGTCGCCGGGAGCCGAAGGTCGAGCACTTCGCGCGATCTTGGGGCTGCCCGACGAAGGTGCGGTCGGAGGACATCCGGCCAGCCCGACCTGGCCGAGCCAGACCGACATAGCGGAAGCGGTCGGCGTGACCCGCGCGCGAATCAGCCAGTTGGTCGCCCGCGCGCGCCAGCGATGGGCCAAGGATCCGGCCATCACACGATTGCGTGTCGATGTGGCTGACCTGCTCGACGCGAACGGCGGCGTGATGACCGTTGGGGAGCTGGCGCAGGCGCTCGTCACCAAGCGAGGCTCCGTACAGGACGAGCCGCACCGTACGCGGTATGCGCTGGCTGTAGCCCGTGCGGCTCTTGAGACGGAGCGCGACGCGGCCGAACCGCGATTCCAGGAACGTCGAAGTGGCGAAACCGTGTTGGTCGCTGTGAACGAGGAGGCCGCAGATTATGCGGTCACCCTTGGCCGCGCGGCGGACGTTCTGGCCGCAACCGATCCCCTGGCTGCGCCGGCGCGCGTTCTTACCGAGTTGCAGGAAATTGACGTGCCGTCCGAGGCGCGCTTGCTTCCCGCTGCGCGGTTGGTCAGCCTCGCAGCGGCGGCATCACGAGGAGCCGCCGTTTCGAGTCGGCTTGAGCTGTACCCCCGCGGAATGGCGGCAACTAAGGCGGTCCGGCTTGCCCTGGGCGCCCTGGTCGGCGCCGACCAACTCACGCCCGGACAGATCCAGGAACGCGTCGCCGGGCGGTATCCAGAAAGCGAGAGGTTGCCGTTGCGCCCGTCGCTCGACGCTGTTCTGGCCGATGCCGGTTGGGATGTCGAATGGCAGTCCCACCTCGCTGGAGGCCTGGGCGCGTACGTACCGCGTCCGGCGGCGGCTCTCGGCTTTACGTCCGAAACGTTCCTTACGCGAATTTCGACGACGCGGACACCAGTCCGCGAGGTGACTCCTGAAGTGGCCGATGCGCGGCGCTTCGAGGAGCGACTCGAGTATGCAGTTGCGCACGGGTCGTTTCTGGCCCTCAAGGTCCGGCCAAAGTTGATGCTGAGAGCAGAACGTGAGCTGGCCGCGCGTTTTCCGGTTTCACGGCAGAGCGTCGAGAAGCTGCTGATCGAGGCGATGAAAGAAGAGGCAGCCCGCCTCGGGGCCGACTGGGATGTCGTCATGCGAGCTGATGCTTCGCCTCGCGAGAGCATTGAATGGAAAAACCTGCTGATGCTCGTTCGCCGAGCCATTTCCAGAGTTGAACAACAGTTGCTCGCAACATCGGCTGACCGCACCTTGCTGTTGGTCAATCCCGGCCTCCTGGCGCGTTACGACCAATTGGACGTGCTCGATCGACTTCGCAACCAGGTCGGGAGACCTGGCTCGCCTCGGGGAGCGTGGGTGCTCGTTCCGGCGGACGACGGGCAGGTGCTACCCGTGTTAGACGGCAAACCGATTCCGGTAATTACAGCTGGCGAATGGGCGAACATCCCAGAGCCGTGGCTGCAGAACGTACACAGGGGCAGTTAGCCGATCGTGATCAATCCCGAAGTTCTCCTTGCGGATCTCAAGAGGGTGCTCGGGCAGCTTGAGGGCGACCTGCGCGAACGCGCCGACGAAGTGCCGGCGCTTGGAGTGTCCCTCCGGGCGGCCTACGACCGCGCAAAGCAGGCAGAGCGAACCGCGCAGCCGTTTGAAACCTGGCGCGAGGAATACCTGACGCAGGTCGCGGCCGCGTGGATTCTTGCATGCGTATTTGTCCGGTTCATTGAAGACAACGGCTTGATCGACACGCCGCTTCTTGCTGGTTCCGGGCTTCGTCTGGATCAGGCAAAGGATCAGCGGACCCTCTACTTTCAACAGCACCCCACCGATAGCGACCGCGAGTACCTCTACTACGTCTTCCGCAAGGTGAAAGCCCTGCCAGTAGCCGCACCGCTGTTCGACGAGCGGCACAATCCCCTGTGGACGTTCAGTGTTTCAGGCGATGGCGCGACTTTGCTCATTGAGTTCTGGCAGCGAATCGACCCGGCTACCGGCACGTTCGCGCATGACTTCGCCGATGTGGCGCTGAACACGCGGTTCCTCGGGGACCTCTATCAGGACCTGTCCGAGGCAGCTCGGAAGAAATACGCGCTGCTCCAGACACCAGAGTTCGTCGAGGAGTTCATCCTCGATCGGACGCTGAACCCCGCGATCGCTGACTTTGGACTCGCGGCGGTACGACTGATCGATCCGGCCTGCGGTTCCGGCCACTTCCTGCTCGGCGCCTTCCATCGTCTGCTCCGTGAGTGGCAGATGCGGGAGCCGGCGGTTAACGTTCGCGAACTGGCGCAGCGGTCGCTTGATGCGGTTCACGGTGTAGATCTCAATCCGTACGCGGTGGCTATCGCCCGATTCCGTTTGCTCATTGCCGCACTCAGAGCGTCGGACATTCATAAGCTTGCCGATGCGCCCGCATTCCGCATGAACTTGGCCACCGGCGACTCACTGCTGCACGGTCCGCGACCGGGCGGCGAGCGCCAGCTGTATCTGCATGCCGAAACCGATCCCCTTCGCCACGTCTACGACACGGAGGACGCGGACGAGCTGCGTCGCATTCTCGGGTCGCAATATCAGGTTGTGGTCGGCAATCCGCCATACATAACCGTTAAGGATCGAGTGTTGAGCGATGCATACCGTCACCGCTTCGGGTCGTGCTACCGGCAGTACTCGCTCGCTGTCCCCTTCATGGAGAGGTTCTTCGATCTCGCGATAGTCCCCGCAGACGTTGAGCGCCGGCCAGCAGGCTACGTCGGCATGATCACCGCGAACTCGTTCATGAAGCGGGAGTTCGGCAAGCGGCTGATAGAGGAGTACATCCCGCGGTGGGATCTGACGCACGTCATCGACACTTCTGGCGCATATATCCCTGGTCACGGGACTCCAACCGTAATTCTACTTGGCCGTCATCACGGACCCGTCTCCGAAACAGTGCGAGCGGTTCTCGGCATTCGAGGAGAGCCCGGTACGCCGGAAGACCCCGGTCGGGGGTTGGTATGGTCCGCGATACTCGATCAGATCGATAGGGCTGGTTCGCAAAGTAGTTTTGTCAGCGTCACCGACATGCCCAGGCCAGCGTTTCAGTCTCACCCATGGAGCATCGGCGGCGGTGGCGCTGCCGAATTGAAGCAAGTGCTCGATTCGAAGGCCGTGCTGACTCTGGGAGGCATTGTCGAAGCCATATCAGCCATGTGTAAAACGCGTCAGGACGACGCGTACCTCATGGAGGACGGCTCCCTTGCGCGACACTCGATTCCCGCACCCTACCGGATCGTCACCGTAGAAGGAGAACGAGTCCGCGACTGGCGCATAGTCGATCCACGTAGCGCTCTGTTTCCCTACAACTCCGATCTCCAGCCAGTGTCCTACGACGAAGCGCCACTGGTCCACCAGTTCTTGTGGCCATACAAGGAAATCCTCTGGCGTCGGAAAGAATTGGGAGGGGACCACCGCGAGCTTGGAAAGACCTGGTGGGAATGGAACCGCTTTCTGGTCCACAGGTACAGCACGCCTCTTTCGATAGCTTTCGCGTTCGTGGCTACACATAACCACTTCGTTCTTGACCGTGGCGGAAAGGTGTTCAACGGCAGCGCACCGGTCATTAAGCTGCCAGCAGAAGCGACTGAGCAGGATCATCTTGCCCTGCTCGGTTTACTCAACAGCTCGACTGCATGTTTTTGGATGAAACAGACGTTTCATAACAAGGGCAGCACGGTTGATGAACACGGCGCGCGACAACGGACAACGCCATTCGAAGACTTTTATGAGTTTGCAGGCACCGGGCTTTTGGATTTTCCAATTCCGCCCGAATGCTCGACATGTCTCTCCGGTGAACTCGATCGCCTGGCCGTCACACTGTGCGCGAGCGATCCCGCCGCGGTCGTGGAGAAGGCAGAGTTGCGGTCGCGGGTCGCATTGACCGCATCTTTGATGACTGGCCGCCTTGAAGAGCAGCGAATCATGGCAAAAATGGTGATGCTGCAGGAGGAGCTCGACTGGCAGACGTATCACGCATATGGACTGACGCCCGAGTCTCTGACCTGCTCGTCGTCCAAGGCAGACGCCGTTGGCGTCGCCGCTGGCCAGCGTGCCTTTGAGATAGTGATGGCTCGCCGGATGTCACTGGGAGACCTCGAGACTGCGTGGTTTGAGCGGCATGGGTCCACACCCGTTACCGACTGTCCAGCCGAATGGCCGATCGAGTACTCGGATGTGGTGCGAAAGCGGATCGCGCTGATTGAGAACGACCCCAATATCGCGCTCATTGAACAGCCGGAGTTCAAGCGTCGCTGGAACCTCGAGTCCTGGGAGCAGAGAAGAGTTCGAGCCTTGCGCGAGTGGCTACTTGGTCGCCTGGAAATGTCTGAGACGTGGTCGGCTGGAGAGATGACGAGCGTCAGCAAGCTAGCCGATCGTATGCGCCGTGATGCCGAGTTCGTGCAAGTAGCCGAGCTGTATCGGGGGCGAACCGACTTCGACGTGACTGCGCTGGTCGCTGAACTGGTCGGAGCCCAGGCAGTTCCATTCCTACCGGTGCTTCGCTACAGAGCGACTGGTCTCAGGAAGCGCGCGCTTTGGGAGCACACGTGGGAGCTTCAGCGGCGCGAAGACGCAAAGGGCGACGTCGGTGAGATCCCTGTGCCGCCCAACTATTCGGCCGCCGATTTTCTTAGTTCTTACTGGAACCTACGGGGCAAGCTCGACGTGCCCAAGGAGCGTTTCATCAGCTACCCGCACTCTGAACGGGATGCTGACCAGACATCTGTCATTGGCTGGGGCGGCTGGGACCACCTGCAGCAAGCGAAGGCTCTGGCGGCATATTACGTGCGCATGAAGGAGCAGGAAGGGTGGGCGCCGGACCGGCTCAAGGCGCTCCTCGCCGGTCTGCTTGAGCTGATTCCATGGCTTAAGCAGTGGCACGACGATCTCGACCCAGCATACGGAATCGGCATGGGGGACTATTTCGCCGGTTTTGTTGACGAGGAAGCCAGGGCGCTGGGGTTCACGCTGGATGACGTCCGAGCATGGCAGCCTCCAGCCGCAAACAACCGCCGTCGCGGAAGGGCCAGGGTCTGATGCCTCGATACATTCGCGATCTCATTGATCTGCCGGAGCAGGTTCATCGCGGCGATTTCGTTCTCCGCCTGACGGAGGGCGTCGAGCACCCCGCCGAGACGGTGGACAGTTACGTCGTCACTCCTCAGCTCGTTGAGGCGTTCGACAACGCCCTCGGCTTCATCCGGAGCGCGCTCCAACCGCCGACGAGCAAGGC
>JABFSA010000094.1 GCA_013140775.1 Acidobacteriota bacterium
CACGACGGGTGACTGGTGGACCGATGAGACCTGGGATCGTGACGAGTGGGATGTGACCTTGATCGATGGCGTCGCGGATCGCGTATTTCGTGACCGCCGTACAGATGCCTGGTTTGTCGAGGGCGTTGTTGATTGATGGGCTACCGGCTACCTACCAGCTACCTACTACCGGCTACCAGCTACCAGCTACCCACCCGTGTACATCGAACTGCATTGCGCATCCGCGTTCAGTTTTCTTCAGGGCGCATCACTCCCCGAAACGCTCATCGAGCGTGCCGCCACGCTCGGTTATCCCGCGTTGGCGCTGCTCGATGCCGATGGCGTGTATGGGGCTCCGCGATTCCATAAGGCAGCCTGCAAGGCCGGCCTGAAAGCCATCATCGGCGCTGAATTGACGATCGCGCCGTTTCAAAACCCTGCGCTCACCGCCACCCGCCAGCGATCCCGATCCAGCAGCAGTCCCCGAGCCCCGAATCCCGAATCCCGAGTCTACGGTCCCACGTGGCAGCTTCCGGTGCTCGTCGAATCCCAGGAGGGGTATCGCAATCTCTGTCGTCTCGTCACGCGGATGAAGATGCGCACCGTAGGTGACGAGCGTGCCGAGGCACATGCACGACGGGAACGAAAAGGCGGCGCGTTGTTCCTCGAAGATCTCGAGGGCTGGACGACCGGCCTCGTCGCGCTTGGCGGCCGACGGCTTCTCGACGCTCAGTACTACGGCGTGGGCGGTCTTCTGGATCGCCTGGTCGGCCTTTTCGGTCGCCGCAACGTGTATGTCGAGTTGCACCGCCATTTGCTCCGAGACGACGAGCCGGAGAACGTGGCGCTCGAGTCGCTCGCGCGTGCGTTTCGTGTGCCGGTCGTGGCCACCAACGGCGTCCGCTTCGCCGAGCCTGCTGAACGTCCGCTGTTCGACGTCCTCACCTGCATTCGCCATCGCACCTCTCTTGATGCGGCAGGACGACGACTGGCGCGGAATGCCGAGCGTTATTTGAAACCACCTGAGGTGATGGCACGGCTCTTCGCGGATCGGCCGGAAGCGCTCATGGGCGCCGAGGCGCTGGCTGAGCGTCTCGAATACACGATGGCCGATCTCGGATATCGGTTTCCGAAATACCCGGTCCCTGACGGCGAGACCGAGATGGCGTTCCTGCGGCAGATTACCGACGTTGGCGCGCGCGAACGGTATCGCCCGTATCACGACAAGGCCCGCGCGCAGATGACACGCGAGCTCGACCTCATCGAGAAGCTGCAGCTGGCCGGGTACTTCCTGATCGTCTGGGACATCGTCAATTACGCACGGCAGCAGGACATCCTCGTGCAGGGACGCGGATCGGCGGCCAACAGCGCCGTCTGTTACAGCCTGGGGATCACGGCCGTCGATCCCATTGCGATGGACCTGCTCTTCGAGCGGTTCCTGTCGGAAGAACGCGGCGAGTGGCCGGATATCGACCTCGACCTGCCGAGCGGCGACCGTCGTGAGCGTGTCATCCAGCACGTCTACGAGAAATACGGTCGGCTGGGCGCGGCCATGACCGCCAATGTCATCACCTATCGAGGCCGCAGCGCCGCGCGCGATGTCGGGATGGCGCTGTCGCTCGATGCCGGTGAGATCGACCGGCTGGCCAAGGCGATGAACAACTTCGAGTTCATCGATTCGCACGAAACCTTTGAGCGCAACCTGCGATCCGTGGGCGTGTCGCCGGACGGACCGCGCATGCGGATCTTCGCGGACCTGTGGCAGCGGATACAGGACCTGCCGCGCCATCTCGGCCAGCATTCCGGGGGCATGGTGATCTGCCAGGGTGCACTCGATACGGTGGTGCCTCTCGAGCCGGCGTCCATGCCCGGCCGCGTGGTCGTGCAGTGGGACAAAGACGACTGCGCCGACATGGGCATCGTCAAGGTGGACCTGCTGGGGCTCGGCATGATGGCCGTCCTGCAGGACGCGATTCAGATGGTGAATTCAACCGAGCCCCGAGCCCCGAGCCCCGAGTCCCGAGGTCGTTTCGATCTGGCCCATATTCCCCCGGACGATCCCGCTGTCTATGACCTGTTGCAGCGGGCTGACACGGTGGGGGTGTTTCAGGTGGAGTCGCGCGCGCAGATGGCAACCTTGCCGCGTCTCAAGCCCAAACGGTTCTACGACCTGGTCGTGCAGGTGGCGATCATCAGGCCTGGGCCGATCGTCGGCCAGATGGTGCACCCCTATCTCAATCGACGAGCAGGACGGGAAGAGGTGGTGCCACTCCATCCTTCGCTCGAGCCGGTGCTCAGGCGCACGCTGGGCGTGCCGCTGTTTCAAGAGCAGTTGCTGCGCATTGCGATGGTCGCCGCCGGGTTTACCGGAGGTCAGGCCGAAGAACTGCGCCGCGCCATGGGCTTCAAGCGATCCGAGAAGCGCATGCGGCAGATCGAAGTCGAACTGCGCGAGGGCATGGCTCGTAACGGCATCACCGGCGAGACGGCCGACCGCATCATCGGCTCCATCACCTCGTTTGCCCTCTACGGTTTCCCCGAATCACACGCCGCCAGCTTCGCGCTGCTGGCTTATGCGAGCGCATTCCTCAAGGTGCATTACCCGGCGGCGTTCTATACGGCCCTCCTCAACAACCAGCCGATGGGGTTCTACCACCCGGCGTCGCTCGTCAAGGACGCGCAGCGCCACGGTGTGCGGTTCCTCTCGATCGACGTGCAGCAATCCGACTGGCTGTGTCGTGTCGAAGAGGACGGCGCGATTCGTCTTGGGCTCATGTACGTGAACGGCTTGCGGAAAGACGTGGGAGTAACCATGACAGCATTCAACACATCCAGGGCGCCGGCGCCGCCGGTGCTCTGCGTCAAATGCGGTTCGGATGATGAGTCGATGATTGAAGTGGTGAAGGACTCGGGACTCGAATTGCCCCGAACCCCGAATCCCGATCGAATCCCGAACCCCGAATCCCGAATCCCGACTTCTGACCGAGTCCAGAGCCCCGAGCCCCGAGTCCCGACACGTACGTATTTCTGCAATACCTGCGCGCATGAATGGACGGTGCCGTTGCCTCAGCCGGAACGATTCACGTCGATCGAGGACATGACCCGTCGCACGGGACTTCGTCGTGACGAGTTGACGACACTCGCGGAGATCGGGGCGCTGAACGCGTTCACGAATGAACGTCGCAGCGCGCTCTGGCAAATCGAACGCGTCGTTCGCCCGGCGGGGGAGCTGTTCGAGGAGTCAGAACTCGGGGCTCGGCCCCGAGAGCCAAAAGCCCAAAGCCGAGAGCCCAGCTCCCTCGAGCCCCGAGCCCCGAGTCCCGAATCCCAAGAGGAGAGCCCACTTCGTCCAATGGATCCGAACGAACGGCTTCGCGCCGACTATGCCGGCACGGGGCTCACCATCGGTCCACACCCGATGGCGCTGCGTCGGGATGACATGGCCTTGCGCGGCGTCATGCGGGCCGTTGATTTGCTGCAGACACGGGATGGCCGGCGCGTGCGTGTGGCCGGCATGGTCATCACGCGACAGCGCCCGGGCACGGCCAAGGGATTCGTGTTTCTCACGCTCGAGGACGAGACCGGGATCTCGAACATTATCGTGCGTCCCGATCTCTTCGACCGCGAACGCATGACCGTCGTTCGCCAGCCCTTCCTGCTCGTTGAAGGAGTCCTGCAGCATCAGGATGGCGTGCGGTCGATACAGGCGGAGCGGCTGCACGGGATCGATGGCGCCGCGTCGGTCGAGGCACACGACTTCTACTGAACGCGCGCCGCACAGCCGATCACGTGTGGCCCGGCCTTTCAGCCGGCCTGCGGTTAGAATGTGCCCGATGAACCGCAACATGCGCGCGTGGCCTGCACTGCTGGCGATTGTGCTCAGCGCGGCCGTCCTGGTGCAGGGGGCCGCTGAACCGTCCAGCAGCCAGGGGCCCGCCAATCAGACAGGCGGGGCTCCATTCCCGCCCGTCACCGACGCCATGCTCGAGGCGCCTGATGACGGCGACTGGCTGATGTGGCGCCGCACGCTCAACGGGTGGGGCTACAGCCCGCTCTCTGACATCAACCGGGGAAATGTCGGCGCGCTGAAGCTCGCATGGAAGCACGAGATGGCTTCGACCGGCATCCAGGAAGCGACGCCGCTGGTGTACCGAGGCACGATGTTTCTTCCTAACCCCTCGGACGTCACGCAGGCGCTCGATGCCGCGACGGGCAGGCGTCTCTGGGAGCATCGCCGCGTCGTCCCCGCCGACCTGAGTACCTACCTCTCCGGCGCGCCCCTCAAGAACCGCAACCTGGCGATCTACGGTGACAGCATCATCGATCTCGGCGTGGACGACTTCGTCTACGCGCTCGATGCGCGGACGGGCGAGCCACGATGGGAGACTCGTATTCAGGACTACCGTCAGCTTCCGGCCATTCAGGGCTCGGGACCGATCGTTGCGAGGGGCAAGATTTTTTCCGGCCGTGCCTGCGACTACCGCTACAGCGGCGAGGGCTGCGCCGTGACCGCGCACGACGCCCGAACCGGGCGAGAGCTCTGGCGGTTTTTCACGATTCCCAAGCCGGGTGAACCGGGCGATGAGTCGTGGGGTGGTGTTCCGTACGAGCGTCGCCGCCACGTCGGCGCCTGGATGCCCCCGAGCTACGATCCTGCCCTGAACCTGGTGTACATCGGCACGTCGGTGACGTCGCCCGCGCCGAAGTTTCTGCTGGGTGGCAACGACAAGCAGCACCTCTACCACAACAGCACGCTCGCAATAGACGCCGATACGGGGAAGCTGCGGTGGCACTACCAGCACGTTGTCGATCACTGGGACCTGGACCATCCCTTCGAGCGCATCCTCGTAGACACCGCTGTTGCACCCGATCCGCGCGAAGTCGCGTGGATCAATCCCCGCGTGTCGCCCGGCGAGCGCCGGAGCGTCGTGACCGGGATTCCCGGCAAGACCGGCATCGTCTACACGCTCGATCGGCGTACGGGCGAGTTTCTCTGGGCGCGGCCCACCAACTTCCAGAACGTCGTGAGCCGCATCGACGGCGCGACGGGCGCCGCCGTGGTCAATCCGCAGTCGCTCTTCACGCGCGCCAACGAGGAGCGTTTCATCTGTCCGAATACCAACGGCGGGAAGAACTGGCCCGCGGGCGCCTACAGTCCGCTGAAGAACGCCATCTTCATGCCGGTCCAGAACACCTGCGCTATTGAGTCGGTGACCGCCGACGCGGTCCCGCCGGCAGGCGCGCCAACGGCGTACATGATTCGCTTCGAGCAGCAGCAGTTGCCGCCTGGAGTCAGCCACGTGGGGACGATCCACGCCGTCTCCGTCGAGACCGGCAGGACACTCTGGAAGTTCGATAACCCCGCTGGCGTGCTGTCGCTGATGACGACCGGTGGCGGGCTGGTCTTCGGCGGGGACGTCAGCGGCAACTTCCGCGCCTTCGATCAGGACACCGGAAAGGTCCTGTGGACGACGAACCTGGGCTCAGCCGTGAACGGGTTTCCTGTCTCGTACAGGGCGAACGGCCGGCAGTACGTCGCGGTGAGCACGGGCACGTCGCTCGTCAGCGCGGGCGTCGGCCGCCTCGGCGGCGAGCGGCTGGAGAGAAACGCCAACACCCTGTACGTCTTCGCCCTTCCGTAACTGCCCCCTCACGAGGTGACTCGACCATGTTTGCAGCCCTTCGCCCCATTGCCTGGCGTCTGCTGATCGTGGCCTGTGCGTGTGCTGCGCACGGAGTCGGCGCAGCGCAGCAGAAGGTTCCCTTCGACGGTGGCTTGCCGATCGCGCCGTCGGGATTCGAACCGGGCCGGATACCAGCGGGTCCGATCGAGTACGACACCGCCGAGGTGATGCGGATTCGCGTCGTGCCCGTCGCTCGCGGACTCGTGAATCCGTGGGGTCTGGTCTTCGTTCCTCAACCAGCGAACGCCTCCGGGACAAGCGTGATGCTCGTGACCGAGAAGGACGGGCGACTCCGACTGATCCGGAACGGAGTACTCGATCCGAGGCCCATTCCTGGTGCTCCGACGGTGCGCGTGCAAGGCCGTTCCGGCCTCATGGACGTCGTGCTGCATCCCCAATTCACCGCCAATCGCTGGATCTATTTCACGTACCTGAAACCTGTCGGTGCCGGCAGGGAGGCCGTGTTGACGGTGGCCCGCGGACGCTTCGACGGAGCCGCGATCTCTGAGCTGAAGGACATCTTCAGTTGCGGGCCCGGCGTGAGCGGCCCGTCGCGGCTCGCCTGGGGACGGGACGGTACGCTCTACGTGACGACACCGAGCGCCGGAGACGGCAGCAGTTCGCAGGATCCCAACAGTTATTCCGGCAAGGTGCTTCGCCTGAATGCCGACGGCTCGGTGCCGGCGGACAATCCGTTCGTGGGGCGTGCTGGCCACAAGCCCGAGGTCTACTCATTCGGTCACCGTAACTCGCTGGGGCTCGCCATCCATCCTGCGACCGGCGCTGTCTGGCAGAACGAAATGGGACCGAACGGCGGCGACGAGATCAACATCCTCAAACCGGGCGCCAACTACGGCTGGCCGCTCGTGAGCCTCGGCCGTGCCTACACAGGACCGTGGCAGTCGCCGACGTTCTCGAAGGAAGGCTTCGAGTCGCCGCTCGTGTACTGGATGCCGTCGATTTCGCTGTCCGGCATGACGTTCTATACGGGCAGCAAGCTCCCGAAGTGGAAAGGAGACATCTTCGTGGGAGGCCAACGCACCGGTGAGATCCCCGGCACCGGTCGCCTCGATCGGATTCTCGTCAACGAGAACCTTGAAGAGCTGCGGCGCGAGTCGCTGCTCGTCCCGCTGGGGATGCGCATCCGCGGCGTGCACCAGGGGCCTGACGAGCTGCTGTATGTCGTCGTCGATCACGACACCGATGGCGGAATTCTCCGAATAGAGCCGTCGGCGACGCAGCAGGTGCCCTCAACGTATCCGACGCGACCTCGCTGAGGCCGCGCACCTCCGAGAGACGCTCGGCGAGCTATCGTGCGGGCGCGGCGGAACCAGATGCCGACGGGACCACCGCAACAGGGACGCTGCCGTCCGGCACGACGTGTGGCGGCACTGCATAGACACCCATGCCGTGGTACGCGTTCGAATAGACGATGTTCTCGTAACGGATGCCGGTGCCGTCCTTGTCGATCCAGCCAAGCGACTGCTGGAACAGCCCCGGCTCCGGTGAACCCCTGGGCACCGTGCCTTCAACGATGTACAGCTTGTGCCGGTGCATCGCGACGTACGCATACGTGCGCGATTGGTCAGCGGTGTTGGTCAGATGGATGACATGACCTTCGACCATATCCTGCCAGTCCCACGCCAGCTCCGTCATGGTGGCGTTGCGATTCAGCAGCTTCTCCGTGGCGAAGAGCAGCGCGCCACGTTCGTCATGCCGCGAGTAGCCGGGGCCAAGCGCCGGGGGCGCGTTGGCGCGGCAGTTGGCGTTTCCAGGGGGACAGCTCTTCGCACGCTCGATGCCGAGCTGCTCGATCCCGCTGTAATCGACCACGGTGATCGAATAGCGTTCGCTTCCTCTGTCGGCGCTGTAGACGCGCGCGGGCAGCACGAAGTCGAGCTGCGACCGCCACGTAGTCTGCACCACCCGTGGCTGGCCCGGGAAGTTGATCGTGAAACCATCCTGAACGGTGGTGAAGGGCGCCCACTCCTGGGCGGTCGCGGAATCCGACCACGCGAGCGTCAACAGGACGAGAGCTGCGGTGATGCGCATGACGCGATCCTCCTTGGAATGTGGCGAATAGTGCCAGAAATCCACGCGCCTTGCCACGTTGCGGAGCGCGTGCCAGTATTACGTCCGCCTTCGCCAAGGCTACGGCGGACAGGAGGTTGCGTGCGTAAGCTGTCACTCGTCTTCATCATCTGGGCGGCGATTGTGCCGTCGGAAACGGACGCCCAGGTACTCACCGAGCGGAACGTCTCACTCCAGCTCGCCAGGACGATCAGCGATGCCGCCATCGCCGCGTGCAAGGCGGACGGGTTCGATGTAACCGTCGCTGTCGTCGATCGTGCGGGCGATCTGAAGCTGCTCCTGCGCGCCGACACCTCGAATCCGCACAACGCAGATCTCGCGCGACGCAAGGCGTACACCGCACGTACGTTCGGCGTCACCTCGATGGAGTTTGCAAAGCGCACGTCTGGAGGGAGCGACCTGGAAGGGCAGCGCTCTCTGGCCGAGGTGGTGCCCCTTGGCGGTGGCCTGCCAATCGTGATCGGCACTGAACGAATCGGCGGGCTCGGATTGAGTGGCGCGCCGGATCAGGCGGCGGACGACAAATGCGCACGAGCGGGTCTCGCTGCCGTGGCCGCACAGTTGAAGTAGACCAAGAACGCGAGGGAGCCAATGAGGCGTGTCGGAGTCCTGGCGTCATCGTGGCGCGTCTTGCTTGCCGCACTCGTGGCAGCTGTCATCAGTGCGTCCGGACTGCATGCCCAGGGCTCATCTGCGCCCGACGCTGTCGTTCCCTTCAGGATCCAGGTTCCCGAGAGCACGCTGACCGATCTCAAGCAGCGGCTCTCGCGGGCGCGGTTCGCCGACGAGTTCATTGACGCCGATTGGAACTACGGCACCAACCTGACCTACCTGCGTGGCCTCGTCGCCTACTGGCGCGACACGTACGACTGGAGGGCACAGGAGCGGCGGCTGAACCAGTTCAGCCAGTTCAAGACGACGATCGACGGCATCGATGTGCACTTCGTGCATCAGCGGTCGAAGAATCCGAATGCGGTGCCATTGTTGCTGCTGAACGGATGGCCAAGCTCAATCGTCGAGTACGAAAAGGTCATCGTGCCGCTCAGCGAAACCTTCCATGTGGTGATTCCGTCGATGCCGGGGTTCGGTTTCTCCGGCAAGCCGAGGGAGCGTGGCTACGATGTGGAGCGAATCGCAGGGATGTGGGTACAGCTCATGGCGCGTCTGGGGTACACGCGCTACGCCGCCCACGGCAGCGACTGGGGCAGCAACGTCGCGTCGCGTGTCGCGCTGAGGGATGCCGCGCATGTGGCGGGCTTGCACATGGCCGGCTGCCCGGCCCCAGCACCGGCCGGCGGAGCAGGCGCAACTCCCGCGCTGCCGGCGCCGCCCGAACGCAATCGACTGGTCGATGCGGCGCACAATCTCGGATATCAGGAACTCCAGTCTACGAAGCCGCAGACAGTGGGGCAGGCCTTGAGCGATTCGCCGGTCGGCCTGGCATCCTGGATCGTCGAGAAATGGTACGGCTGGGCCGACCACGACGGGGATCTGGAGAAGGTCGTGACGAAAGATCAGCTCCTGACGAACGTCATGATCTACTGGGTGACCAACAGCGGCGCGTCGTCTGCACGTATCTACCAGGAAGGGCGCCACATGAGCGGCGCCCTTGGTCCCACGCCATTCCCTCGGCCCGAGACGCGTATCCCGACGCCGACCGGGTGCGGAGCGTTCCCCTGGCAGTACGATCGGCGCGCAAACCCGCCCAGCCCGAATCTCGAAGCCGCACGAAAGGCCGCTGAGACGCGCTTCAACGTCGTCCATTTCACGCAGGCCGAACACGGCGGCCACTTTCCGGCGCTCGAGCAGCCGGAACTCTGGATGTCAGACCTCAAGGCGTTTCTTAGGGAACGATGACACTCGGCGCCCCCGGGAATATCAACGGGTCTGCGCGGTCTGCGCAATCTCGAGTTGCACAAGAGTGGCGTGCGGGAGGGCCGATCAGCCTCTACAAGAGCCCCGACTTGATATCCGCCAGGATCTCGTTGGCGGCGCGAATGCCGCTCAAACACGCCCCTTCCATGTAGCCCTGCCACGAGTAGAACGAATCCGCGTGCTCGCCCGCAAACTTCATCAGTCCGGCGGCTTTCCCTTCAAGGCCGGCGACCGTCGTGAACTGACCAGGCATATAGCAGGTGTATGAGCCGAGCGCATTCGGGTTGCTGGGCCAGTGCTCCAAGTGCGCCACGTACTTCCCGCTTCGTGTCGCCGCGCGCGCCTTCATGCCCGGCAACACTCCATCGAAGGCCGTGAGAAACACATCGACCTGATTCTGAATCTGCCGCGTCCGTAGCGATGCGCCCCGCTCGCCGCTCGCGTAATCGGTGATGATGCCGAACTCCTGCGATCGACCTCGGTTCGTTTCCCACGCGTTCTGCAGGTTCCTCAGGTCGCTGTACACGCCGCCAGACGACCCGTGCAGCTCTTCCCATGGCCGACCGTTGAAGACCACCATGGTCTTGCTGTTGGTGCCGTAGCCCAAGGTGGCGATTGCCCGCTGCTTGTCCGCCGAGAGGCCGAGCGAGCTGTCGAGATCGACCTGCCGCAGAACGGTGAAAGGGATCGCCAGCACGACGGCGTCGGCGAGTTCGGGGCGAGTGGACCCGTTGACGTAGAGCTGATAACGTCCCGTCGCATTGCGCGCGAGTTTCGTCAGCCGTGCACCGGTCCCCACGGGTGTCCGGAGCCTGCCGGCAAGACCCTGGACTATGCCGTCATTGCCGTCACGCAGGTGGTATCGTTCGTCGCTTACGCCGAACGGCTCGAACTTCGACTGTCTGTTGAGGCGCATGAAACCGAGACAATTCAGCGTGCTCTGCTGCCATGTTTCGAGTCCGTACTCGGCGAGGTAGGCCTCGTTCAGGGACAGCAGCGACGAGCGGCATGCCGTTGGTGCGCGTGGCGAAGTACGTTGCGAGGTCGATATTGTCGTACGCGAGGTCCGCTCCGGTTTTATTGTAGAAAGTCGCTGCGCCGCTGATGGCGTGCAAATCGTCCCGCATCCCCGCGACGATGGCGCGGAACTCGTCCACAACATCTTCCTCTGACCACTCGCGCCCCAGAAAGTAGTAGGTCTCGTGGCCGCTTTTCTTCGCGTACGACTCGAGCGCCAGGCCAAACGCGTTGGCATACCCGATCATCGTCTTGTGGCCCGTGTCGATGAGCTCTCCTCCGTTCTCGCAAGCCATGCCGGGGACGAGGCGCGCGATTGCTGAAGCATCGGCCTCCCAGTCGCGTTGCGGCTTCGTAGACCACTGCGGCGATGCCCCGGGACTGGAGCCGATCGGCGCAAGCGAGGCCCGCGAGCCCGGCTCCGACGATGGCGACCCGTGGGGCGGCGGCGAAGAGTCGCACACTCCCAAGAGCTGACGCTGCGATCGTGGCGCGCCCGACAGATCCGATGAACGTCCGGCGGGTGAGTCGGCGTGAGCGAGTCTCTTCGTCGCGGCCGATGGCCTCGCGCGTGGAGACGCGATCGCGATTGGCGGCGGTGGCAATCTGCCAGGCTCTGAGCAGTTGTCGAACACTGGTGCTTCGCGGCATAGAGCTCCCTCCGGACGTTCGATTACCCGGCAAGTGACTGGGCTTTACGCGTCAAGACGAGAGCGCGACCAGTGTCGGCGCGGTTTGTGTGCACGACTGTGAAGCGCCTGGCGCTCAGACCTAAGCCGCGCGGTCGTCACCCGCCACGCTATAATTTCCCCGATGCTCACCCCGTGCCATCTCGAATAGCCATCCTTGCGGCCGGTGCGGCGCTCGCGTTGTTTCCATCCAGGGCCTGGCCGGCGCAGCAGCTTGCGCAGGGTCGCCCGACGATTCCGTCGCTGCTCGACGGACCACCAGCGCCTGTCCCGCCAGCCGTGGTTTCGCGCGACGCCGAGGGGCATGTCACGGTTCGTGCGATCCACTTGAGCGAACGGCTCGTGCTTGACGGTCGCCTCGACGACCAGCTCTACCACGACACCGCCCCCTTCAGCGATTTCATCCAGCAGGAGCCGCGGGCGGGGAGCCCTGCCACGGAGAAGACGGATGTGTGGATCGGGTACGACGAGGACGCGATCTACGTGGGCGCGCGTCTCTGGGAGAGCGACTCGTCGAAGCGCGTGATGAGCGACATGCGCCGCGACTCCAGCAACCTCTACAACAACGACCACTTCGCCGTGATGCTCGACACGTTCTACGACCGGCGGAACGGGTACGTGTTTTCGGCCAATGCGCAAGGCGGCAAGTTTGACGCGCAGGTGGCCAACGAAAACTCCAACGACGACTGGAACACGATCTGGGAGACGAAGGCGGCCGACTTCGACGGCGGCTGGACCATCGAGTTTCGTATCCCGTTCCGTTCGATCCGGTTCCGGGAAAGCGCCACTGCCTGGGGCATCAACTTCAGGCGTCTTGTCCGCTGGAAGACCGAGGCCTCCTTTCTGGTGCCCGTCCCCGCGTCGTATGGCACCGGCGGCCTTAACAAGGCCTCCGGAGCGGCCACGCTGGTGGGCTTCGACGCGCCGGCGCAGCGACAGCACCTGGACGTCAAAGGTTACGCACTCGGATCACTCGCCACGAATCGCACGGCACGTCCGGCAATCAGCAACGACGGAAACGGCGAAGTCGGCTTCGAAGCGAAGTGGGCTCCCACGCAGAGCTACGTGACCGACTTCACGTACAACACCGACTTCGCTCAGGTGGAAGACGACGAGCAGCAGCTCAATCTGACGCGGTTCTCGTTGCAGTTTCCCGAGAAGCGTGAGTTCTTCCTCGATGGCGACCAGTTCTTCGGCTTCGGGACGCAGAGCGGGGCGCAAGGCACCAACCCCGAGATTCCCACCATCTTCTTCAGTCGCCGCATCGGGCTCGAGGACGGTGGAGTCGTGCCCATCATGGGAGGTGCGCGCCTGCTCGGACGGAGCGGCCGCAATCAGATCGGGATCCTCCAGATGCGGACTGGGGAGGTGCCAGCGCTGCGCGCCGTCGCAACCGACTTCTCGGCGATGCGGGTGCAGCGCGAAATCCTTCGCCGCAGCCGTATCGGGATGATTGCCACGCGCCGTGCGCCTGCCGCGAACGGTTCGCAGAACTACGCGTACGGGGCAGACGCGGTGTTCCAGTTCTATCAGAACATCCAGTTCATCGAGTACGTCGCGAAGACCTATACAGCGAATCGCACCGGCAACGACCTGAGCTACCGCACGCGGTTCATCTGGAACGCTGACCGCTGGGGAGTCGATACCGAGCGCATGTTCGCCGGTGAGGACTTCAACCCGGAGATCGGCTACCTCCGCCGGCCAGAAGGCTTCCACCGCAACCACGGTTCGCTGCGCTTCAGCCCAAGGCCCCGCAATCTGCGCGGCGTTCGGAAGGTCTACTTCCAGGGCGACATCGAGTACTTCACCAACGCCGCCGACACGCACGTGGAAACACGCGATCAGAAGGCGCTCTTCCGCACCGACTTCACGAGCGGCGACCGCACGCAGGTCGATTTCACGCAGTCTTACGAAGCGATTCGTCTGCCGTTCACGTTGGCCAAGGGCGTCGTGGTTCCGATCGGCGGCTACGACTTCGGCCAGGTGACCGCCAGCTACACGTTTGGACCGCAGCGCCCGCTGAGCGGTACGTTCACGGCGATCCATGGCGGCTTCTACGGTGGGACGACCACCGAGGTGGGCTGGCGGGGACGAATCGAGTTCTCACCACAGTTCTACGCCGAGCCCACGGTCCGGCTCAACCACGTCGATACGCCGTTTGGGAGTGGGTACTCCAACCTGGTCAGCAGCCGCCTGACCTATACGATTACGCCTCAGATGTTCGTCTCGGGGCTCGTGCAGTACCAGTCCCGCACGGATTCGGTATCGACCAATGCCCGGTTCCGCTGGGAGTACAAGCCCGGTAGCGAGCTCTTTATCGTCTACAGCGACGGGCGCACGACGTTGTCGAGAGGCGTGCCCGACCTGCAGACCCGAAGCTTCATCGTCAAGGTCACGCGCCTGCTGCAGTTCTAGGGGTGTGCCCCGAGCCTACCGAGCGAAGCAATAGAACCGCCCCGCGCCTCCGCCCGGTGCGGTGTTCGAACACTGACCCGTGTGCGCGGCGTTCCAGGACGACATCGCCCCGGCTGTACTTTGTCCAGGTCCCAGGCCATCGGCGTGCCCGACGCGCGATATGAAACCCCCGGATCCTGACGTCCAGTCCTCGCAAGTATTTCCAGTGGCGAGCGTGCCATCCGCGTTCGAGCCCGTAAGGATGTCGTGTTCATTCGGGCCGGGGGAGTTCGTCCACTGTCCGTTGATCCGTTGTCCGCGCTCATCAACGAACACGCTGGCATCACCAGTGCGCGCGTGGAGTTCCGTCAGGTTGTTCGCGACGAGTGCCACGTTGGCGTTGTGCCAGGGGCCCGTGCCGATACGGTCGCGTGCATTGGTCGGCCGGTTCGCATTGGTCGCGTCGCGTTCGACGCTGAGATAGGCACGCCAGGTACGAGAGCCCTGGCCTGCCGCCGCCGCCAGTCGCTGGCAGGTCGCATCCGCTCCGGCAAGACCACCAAGATTCCCGGTCGTGCTCGTCACGCTCGTCACGAAGAAGCTGAGCGCTGGCCCCGTCGGTCCCGTGGGACCGTCGTCGTCACCACAGGCAGCGGTCAGGATTACAAACAGAAGCAGACTGCGTCTCATGCTGTCCTCCCTGGTCGGCGGTCCCGAGAGACCGTCAGCGTCAAAGGCCGATTGTATCGCCGCAGGCGTCAGAACTTCGAACCATGACCGGCTCTTTGTGCGCTCGCTGAGCGGTGGTAGTCTCTCGCGGCCCGGACACGAACGAAGCGAGGACCTCTGACATGTGGATCACGACTCGGATCAAACCCGTGATGGTGATTGCCGGTCTCTTGACCAGCACGATGCTGTACGCGGCAATCGCGCCTCAGGCTGCCTTGCAGTCCACGTTCGGCGAAAGCCTCACCGGACCCGTTGCGGAGATTGTCGTCCGCAACTGGGGCGCGCTCATCGGGCTCGTGGGGATGATGCTGATCTATGGAGCCTACGATCCTCCGAGCCGCCGACTCGCGCTGATCGTCGCGGCACTCAGCAAGACCGTCTTCGTGGCTCTGGTGTTCGTGAATGGCGGCCGCTATCTCGAACAGGCAGGTGTGGCGGTCGTCGTGGATACGGTGTTCGTGTGCCTCTTCGTCTGGTACCTGATCGTTTCACCACGCGAGGAGCTCCGTCGCCAGGCAGTCTGATCGAGTCCCGAACATCGAATCCCGAATCCCGAGCTACACCGGCTGATGACGCGCCCACCACTCGCGTGCGTGGTCTTGTGTCCAGTCATCGCCGGGCATCACCAGAGCCAGCTGTTGCGACAGATCGCGGGCTGACTGCGGTCGATCGGACGGATTCTTTGCGAGACACGACAGCACCAGCTGGTCGAGTGCGGGAGGAATGGGCAGTTCCGTTCGAGTCGATGGAGCAGCCGCCGGCGTGTGCGCGTGGTGTACCAGAAGCTCCATCGGAGTCTGGCCAGTGAACACGAGCTGCCCGGTCAGGAGCCAATACGCGACGCACCCCGTCGAATAGATGTCGGCGCGGCCGTCGATATCAGACCTCCCAAGAGCTTGCTCGGGTGCGATGAACGCCGGGGTGCCATGGATGGCGTGCCCCTGTGTCATGAGTGTCCCAGTCTCAGCCTGGTCGCGCGCGGGCTTGACGATGCCGAAATCCAGAACCTTGACGAAGTCGTAGTCTTCGCCATAGCGAGACACGAATACATTGGCTGGCTTGATATCTCGGTGGACGAGGCCGCAGGATTCGGCTTCGGACAGCGAGTGACAGATCTGGCGCAGCAGGTAGACAGCGCGCTCGGCGGTAATCGGCCCGGTGCGCCGTACCAGCGAATCGAGATCGCATCCCTCGAGCAGTTCCATGACGTAGTAGAACGCGCCATCGGAGGCGATGCCGAAGTCGAACAGCGTTACGGTATGGGGCGAGCGGAGGCGAGCGATCGCCTGGGCCTCCCGTTCGAATCGCCGCCGTGCATCCTCTGACACCTCTGGCATCTCGTCGCCGGAGGCGAGCGGACGGATGAGCTTGATCGCGGCGGGGCGTGCGAGCATGCGGTGCTTGGCGCGCCACACTTCGCCCATGCCTCCTTTTCCCAGGCGTTCGACGAGGTGGTAGCTGCCGAGCTCACGAGCTGCGCTGACCTCGGTTCCCAAGGCGTACACGACCCGCGCACCGACATACGCCATGACGACGACCAGCAGGTAGGGGAACACCAACCAGAAGAAGAACTGCATCGGATCCGGACGGAACGTGGTGTTTCCGGTCGCGATCGCAATACCCACCAGCACTGGCACCGAACTGACTGACAGCAGCGCGCCCGCCACGGCTCGGCCCGGCCGGGTCGGCACTGCCACTGTGAACAAGAGCGTCCATACGGCTACCCATGAGAGGCCAAGCCAACGGATGTTCATGTTGAGGCCCGCCTCCTCGAGGAACTCCGCTGCGGCGATTCCGTAGCTGCTGGCCACCTGGAAGGCGAGTCCCATGGACATCACAACAGGCAGCGGAATGCGCGGGCTCCGAGTGGCCACGGCAACCAGCAGCGCAACCGACATGGAGATGGCCCCTGGACCCCAGAGGATGAACTTGCCGAAAAAACGCGCACGATCCGCGGAGAACAGCAGCGGAGGGAAGTACGCGGCCATGAAGAACACGAAGGTGTACAGGAGAGCGAGAATCCGCAGCCGCTCCGCGGACTGTCCAACAATCTCGGACGACAGCCCTGGAGTGGGACTTCTGTGTCCGGTCGTGCGCCTGGCGCTTCCCGGACGGAGGAGCGTTTCGCCTCCCGTGGTAGGCGCCTCGGATGTCATCTGGCACACAAGTGTCTGGATTGCGAGGGGAGCTGTCAAATGATCGGGGCTCAGGAGTCGTGAGTCGCGGTTCGAGCGAGTTCGACGCTCGAACCGCCGGCCACGCAAGAGCGTGACTGAAGCCTAGAGCCTAAAGACTAGAGCCCAGATCCTAAGGCTTAGTTCGCAGGTCGCAGCAGGTACGGCTGGTCCCGCAGCGACCGGCTGAGGCGCGCCTGACGCTGGCGCCAGAATTCGAAGTGCCGCCCGATCGCACCGAGCAGCTGCGCCTTGCGCAACGAACGTTCGAGCGCCGCCGCGTGAATGAAGAAGCCTGCACCCAGACCGGCGTACCACTGGATGTTATGCCGCCGGCGCATCTGATCTTCGAAGAAGCCAGCCAGCAAAAGGCACTGTGTGCCTGCGATCTCCATCATCTCGCTGTCGTGCTGCAGGTCGGTCTTCGCGACAAAGTGATCGAAGATCTCCGTCAGGCTCGTTGGAGACGGCCATTCGGTGGTGGCCTGTGTAGAGACTTGCGCGTAGTGCGCGAGCACACTCGCGTTGTACAGAAGCTCATGTCGATCGACGGTGGGCTCGGACACATCACGCAGACCCAACACAAAGAAATCGAATACGCGTCGCTGGTCCGTCGCAAGCAGTTCCTGCAGTGGGTCCATGTTGTCCCTCCCGGCTACCGGCTTCCTGTTCAAGATATCGGCCAATGCCGCGCGGAAATTGATCGCAGGAAACAGGCCGTTTCTGACGGCGGTCGCGGCGATGACCTTTGGGGGAGACACTGCGAGGACACCTGTCATTCGGTAAACGCGCGGTGGGTTATCCTTACGCGCATGGCCGAAACCGTCGAATTTCGCAGTAATGGGAACGTTGCCGCTGGTTATCTCGCGACGCCTGCGGCAGGCAGTGGTCCTGGCGTACTCGTTATCCAGGAGTGGTGGGGACTTGACTGGGGCATCAAGGAGATGACCGACAAGCTCGGCGCCGCCGGATTCGTCGCGCTGGCCCCGGACCTCTATCACGGGGAGCTGGCGGGTCACACTGAGATGGACAAGGCCGGCAAGCTGATGCAGGGCCTCCCACCTGAACGCGCGGCGAAAGACATGAGCGGTGCGATCGATTACCTGGCCAGTCACCCGTCGGTAAAGGGCGACGGCATCGGTGTCGTCGGATTCTGTATGGGAGGAATGCTCGCGTTGATCCTCGCCGCGAATCGCCCCGACAAGGTAAAAGCAGTTGTTCCGTTCTACGGCTTCCCGCAGGGGAGCTCAGAGCCGGACTGGTCGAAGCTGACTGCGGTCGTCCGGGGCCATATGGCGGAGCGTGACGACTTCTTTCCGCCCGCCGCGGCGCGCGCCCTCGAGGCGAAGTTACAGGGGATGGGCAAAGACGTCACGATCACTGTCCACCCCGGCACCGGTCACGCGTTCATGTCTTCGCACAACGCGCTCGGCACGCGCGATGCCGAACTTGCCGCCCAGCTCTGGCCCGTCGTCACGTCGTTTCTCCACGACACGCTGGGCTAGCGCGCGGCCAACCTCGCTACTGCAGCTGGCGGCGGAACATCATGTTGCCTGCGCCCCCGCCTTCGATGACCTGAAAATCGGACGGCACCTCAAAGAGCGAAGGCTCGGGATTGCCGAGAACGATGTTCGAGAGCCGATAGACGGTCTCGCCGAAACGCGGGTCGTTCTGCTTGCTCAGCACCAGCGCCTTGAGCTCGGGCGAGAACCACCGTTCCGACACGATCTCGATGGGCCGCTCGTTGCCGATCTGCCCAGCCGGAATCGTGGTCGTGGAACGTGTCCCTTCGGCCAGCACGCCTTCGATCATCTGTGTTCCAAGCGACTCGCTCACTCCTGGTGACGGACCCGCAAACCGCTGCGCGAGTACCGTTCGTCTCACGTCAACCCCTCCTCCTGGTGGCGGTACGGGTGCTTCGAACGTGGACTCGAAGAAGAGCACGTCACCGGACTGTGCTGGCGGCAGGGGAACCTGAGGCACGGCGGGGCCAGCGCTGAACGCGGCGCCGAAAGAAGGCACTGGCAGGCGCCGCGCGGTTCGTGCTTCTGGATTGAGCACATAGGTCACACCCTTTTCAGGGTCGGTGATCGTGACCTGCTTCGCTTGCTCCGTGGTGGCCATGAGTGGCCCGATGATGGCAAGGCCCTGCTCTCGGCGGGTGCGTCCTGCGGCGTCCCTGTAGATGGCGGTCGTGCTCGATCTCGTGATGCGGTTTCCGTCTGCGAGCGTCTGAATGACTTCGTTCACCGCTTCTGCCGAGTAGGGCGCGTCTTTGACCGCACCACGACTGAGCTCGACCGGTCCGGTGAGGATGTCGAAGTCCATCTGGACTGGCGTTCCCGCAGTCCATTCCACTGCGCTGCCCGCAGCGGCGCCCTGCACGTCGGCCCCGTGGATACCAATCACCACCGCGCCTGCACCTGATTGCGCCTGAGCTGTCGCGGACCACATCATCGATCCGGCAATGATGCAGCCGCTTGCGACGAAGACTCGTCCTGTCGTCATGTCACATCTCCTCATTCGTCTCGCCAGTCACGTGCGCTGCCCATACGCTAACGCACAAAACGGATAGCACGCGCCAGGCCGTCCTCTCCGAGAAGCACATCGGCTTCGACGAACCCATCGGCGCCTGGCGCCGGCATTCGCAGGTCAAGGCCCAACGTCTGGGCGGCCTGACCACGCATGCGCACACGCGCCAGACGAATGCCTGCCAGTTCCTGATCCGTCATGGGCAGGAGACGGACGAAGGGCTCGACGTCTGCTGGAGCGGCACGTGCGGAGATCGTGTCGGGCTTCGCGTTGGGTCTGCCGATAGCTGGCGTTTCCTCACCGGTGGTCACGGGTTCAGTCCGCGTCGCAACTTCGACCGGAGCGACACTCGGCTCAACCGCCACCGACGGGCTCACGCCGTGAATCTCTGAGGCCTGCGGTGTCTTGCGTTCGACGGATCTATTGAGACCCCAGTCCACGAGTAGAAGAGCAGCGGCGGCTCCGGCAAGGCCGAGCCATACACGCGTCCATGTGGATTGACCTCGCGAGCCTAGCCACACCGCAGCGTCCGCTGGCAGCGGGGTGCCGGTCTGACGCGCGGCCCATCTGGCCATCACGGCGCGTTGTACGGGCGCCGGTGGCTCGAGATGCGCATCCCGCTCAGACAGCTCACCGAGCAGGTCTGTCAGACGCGTTTGTTCTGTATCGTTGCTATCCATTCCACTCCTCAAGCCAGGCACCGGCGTGGCGGACACGAGGTGTTGTCGTGCGCGGTTGCGCCGGCGTCGAGCCGGCACTTCCGGGCAAGCACACGGCGCGCGCGGCTCAACCGTGACCGAATCGTCCCAAGAGGGCAGTTCACGATGAGGGCGGCTTCCTCGTACGACACCTCGTGGAGCTCACACAGCACGATCACCTCGCGATAGTGGGACGGCAGCGCCACGATCGCCCGTCGAAGCGACGCGACAGCCTCCGCCCGCTCCAAATCTGCAAGCGCGCTTCCGGCGTTTCCCACAACGGACATGACCGCATCTGTCAGGTGGTCGAGGTCAACTTCCCGTTGCATTGATTGTTTGCGAATCTGACGACGCAGGAAGTTTCGAGCGATTCCATAGAGATAGACCTTGAGAGACCCCTTCGAGGCGTCGAATCGATCGCTCGTCTCCATGAAGGCGATGAAGACCTCCTGCGTGATGTCCTCAGCCGTGCTCGACGACCCGTTCATCTGTCGCACGAAGCGATAGACGGGGCCTGATATCGGTGAAATACGGTGGAGAACGCCTGCTCGTCGCCCGATGCCACACGTGCCACCAGCGCCGCTTCATCCCGTCCGTTCGCTGAGTCCAGGAGCATCAACACTGTCTATTCGCAGCGAGCGGTCGAAAAGTTCCCGTTCAGGTCGAGCTTCGGGACTCGAGCACGGCAATTTCCGCTATCAGCAGAGCCTTGGAGGGAATGACTTCTGGAACTCCGCGGTCACCATAGGCGAGATGAGGTGCGATTTCGAGCCGGCGCGTTCCGCCAACCTTCATGCCCTCGATCCCGTAGAACAACCCGTTCACCAGCGACTCGCGATCGACTCGCACCTCGGTGATCAGCGTTGCCCCCTCGTCTTCGAGCCGCGCGGTCGCCAGTGAACCCCAGGCGCTCTTCCACCGCACCGCGTCGCCGTGATGCAGCCACAGACGCAGTCTGACCAGATAGCGCTGCCCGCGGCGCACCACCTCGCCGGAACCGGGGACATCCTCAAGCAGAAGAAGCCCCGACCGGAGACGACGGTTCAGCGGTTGTCCGTTGCGCTCCAGGGCCTCGACAAACTCCGTGAGGCCGGCGGTCCTCGCCATCTCGAGTGGTGTTTCGCATTCATCGATGCGAGTACGGATGGACGGGTCGGCGCCGCCGCGAAGAAGAATATGGATCGCGCTCAGATTGCGGTCCGCAACCGCCGTGTGGAGCGGCGTGTAGTCGTTGAGGCCCCGCTGGTTAGGATCGGTCCCGAATGACAACAGCAGTCGGAGCACCTCATCGACATCCGTGCGCGGCGTTGCGCCAGGCACCTGACGGCCGGACGATAATGCCGCAATCAGCGGCGGAAAACCGTCGTCTACAGGCGCATTCGGATCGGCTCCCAGTTCGAGGAGCGTTCGAATGAAGGGTAGTGGGCTCAGACAAATCGCGTAGACCAGACACGATCCGATCTCGAACGGCATCGTTCCATTCGGAACGATCGACGGGTCCTCGACGGCGAGTCGCAGCGCCTCGAGATCTCCGGCGCGGAACGCGTCGTCAATACGCTGCCATTTCCTGGCCTTGGCGCAACGCTCGTCTTCGGTGCTCATCGACAGTCGCCTATACGTGAGCCCTTCGGTTGTGACGAATGATCAGGTCCGGTGAATCCGGTTCGGCGGGCTAGCTGCTGGCCCCGCAGTCGCCAAGGTACTCGGACGACTTCAGCCATCGTTGGTCGGGGTAATAGGCAAAGACCAGACCCGAACCTTTGACGCTGTCGATGACTTCACGGGCGATCCCGGCACGGAGCGCCGGGCATCCCCAGCTGCGGCCCAGACGGCCCTGAGTACGAGCGACGTCTTCATTCACGTACGGGGCACCATGCATGACAATGGCACGCTCGTACGCGCGGTCGTTGAAGCCTTTATCCAGGCCGTGTAGCCGCAGGGAGTAGCCGTTTTTCCCCACGTAGGAGTTTTCGGTCTTGAAGAGTCCCAGGCTCGACTGGTGGGTCTCGGGTTCGTTCGAGAAGGACGTGGCCAGGTTTCCGCCGCTCCCGCTCCCATGGGCGACCAGTTCTTCGTACCGCAGCGCCCGTGCCTTCATGTCGAAGACCCACAGGCGCTTCTCGGTGGACGGCCTGGAATAGTCGATGACCGTCAGTGTTGAAAGATTTTCAATGTCACCGGATCTGACGGCGCAGGATGCAGCCGCGAGCGCGAGGTCAAACACATAGGGGTCGAGGCCACCGATGTCCGAACGGGACCAGGACGTAGCCGCGAGGGATGACCCGGCTGCCGCTCGTGCATCACCCTCGGCGCGCACGGGGCCGCTGGTGATCCCGGCCGCGCTCAACCAGGCCACGAGAGCCAGCGTCAGCCGCGGGGCATAAAAACGAGGGCCTGCCGCAGTTCGTGACAGCAACCCTCCCAGTGTAAACGAACTGGGTCCGCCTGAGCCCAGGGCTCAGGTCCCAGAGCCTAGAGCCCAGAGCCTAGTTGTTTTCTGTCAAAGCCATAGACGTCCGGCCACGAGTCCACACCGCCTTGCTCGTTGGGCCACACGGTGAAGTAGACCAGGTGGACCGGGATGCTGGCTTCCAGCTTCACGTGCTTTTCGGTGCCGGAGTACATCGCTGTCTCGATGCTTTTCGTGTCCCATTCCGGCCGGTCACGCAGCACATACTCCGCGAGCTTCTCGGGTTGCTCCAGCCGGATGCATCCGTGGCTGAGGGCACGACCCTGGCGAGCGAACAGGGCATCGGCGGGTGTGTCGTGCAGGTACACGTCGTATTTGTTGGGGAACAGGAACTTCACATGCCCGAGCGCGTTATCGGCTCCGGGACGCTGGCGGAAGGACAGACCCTTCAACGCATCGACATCGTCCCAGTCAACCTCGGAAGGATTCACGGTTTGGACGCCTCCCTTGGACACTCGCAGGATGTCGATGTTGTTGCGAGACAGGTACGCCGGGTCACGTGCGGCGGCCGGCGCAGTTTCCCCTTCGGCGATGCTGTCGGGCACATTCCAGTAGGGGCTGAACACGACTGTATTCATATCGCCCGAGAAGATTGGCGTCTCGTGCTCCACGGAACCAACAATGACCTTCATGTCGAGGACGGACTGGCCATGCTCTCGCGCCGCCATGTGCAGGGCGGGGATGTTGACGAGCAGGTGACGGTCACCCAGATCGTCTGGCAGCCACCGCCACCGCTCCATGTTGATCGCAATGCGATCGTGGTCCGCGGTCGCTCCTCCGGCAAGGACCTTCTGGAGAGCGGCGTACTCAGGATGCTTCGGCCGAACCGAATCCAGCCAGCCCGCGAGATTCGTGGTCAGCGCCTGTGCGAGGGTCCCTGGAAGATCAGGTGCCTCGCGCATAGCCTTCCAACGCGGATCCATCGTGCCGGGCTTCAGACGCCCGAGTGCGACATCTTGACCCAGGTGGAGAAGAGCGGTGGTAAGGACGACGTCCAACTCCGCCAGCGTGCCAACGTCCTTGGACACGTCTTTGTCTTTGAGGGCGTTGACCGCGTTGGTCATAGACGTGTGTAAATAGGCGTCAGGTGAGAATCCGTGCTCCGTCGCACGGCTCAGTAGCGCCACGGCTTCCGGTGCGTGACCGCCCTCGAGCACCCATGCCGGTTCATACGCGCGCTGCTCGTAAAAATGACTGACGTCCTGCCAGACTTCGGCATTCCTGCCGCCCGGCTGTCCGGCCGTCACTCTCTCCTGAATACCCTGGACGACAGCCGGCCTGATGTCGGACGTGCCGCACGCAATCGATCCGCCACTGACGACGAGGAGCACCCACGCTCCGGAACGAAGGATTCCCATGGAGCAGGGAAGAGCAAATCGCGCGCCACGCCTTTCTCCGCGGTGTTGAGAGCCACGCCGTCGGCAACAATGGTGCCGAGTATCATGGTCCCAGCGTCGATGGCTGCTCCCCTCCACATCGCCTTTCTTGGCTGCGGATTCATTACGCGCGTGCACAGCCGACATTTGCGTTCGCTGTCGGCCGACTTCGCGTGCAGCTATGCGAGTCGCGATCGCGCCAGGGCCGAGGCCTTTCGGCAGGAACACGGCGGACGAGCCGCATACGGCGACTACGAGTCTGCGATACGAGACCCTGGCGTGGATGCAGTGGTGATCGCCGTGCCGCCGCGATTTCATCTCGACCTCACCCGGCAGGCCCTCGCGGGCGGCAAGCACGTGCTCGTCGAGAAGCCAGCGTACCCGGTCATGGGCGACTACAAGACTGCGCTCGAGGCTAGAGATGCGGCGGGGAAGGTCGTGCTCGTCGGCGAGAACGATCACTACAAGCCCCTTGCGGTCAGCCTGCGTCGCCTTTTGCGCGAAGGCGCAATCGGCGAGATGGTCTTTGCGCACTTCACGACGATCGTCAAGCGACTCAAGTCAGCCGACGACTGGCGCAACGACGAGACGATGGCCGGTGGAGATGCGTTCTTCGAGGAAGGTATTCACTGGCTCCACATTGCCGGAAGCCTCGGCCCAACGATTGTCACGGCCGAGGGCTACCGCCCATCCATCTCCCGGAACGGTCCTGACAGGCGGGCCAAGAGCATGATGGTGGCGTTCCGGTACGACAATCAGGCGGTGGGATCTCTGTACTACTCGCGTGAAATTCCTTCGTTGCTTCGGGGCCTCAGGCTGTCCAAGCTCTATGGCAGACACGGCATCATCACGTTTGAATCCAACGGGCTCTTCGTGCTCGCCAGAGGCAACGGCCTCCCGCGACTGCTGTTTCCAGGCTTCAGCGATATCCGCGGATACAAGGCCATGTATCGGGACTTTGCGGGATCGATTCGCGCAGGGCGGCAGCCCGAGATGAGCCTCGAGCGCGCGATGGACGACCAGCGGCTGATGGATCAGATTTACGCCAGCGTCGAGCTCAGCGAACCGGTCGCGGTGGGCGGGTAGCGGGGATATTCACCGGATGCCGAACGAGCGCTTCGACATCATCATCATCGGAAGCGGTGCCGGGGGCGGGACGATCGCGCAGGCACTGGCGTCAGCGTCGGCGCGCATTCTGATCCTCGAGCGCGGAGATTCCCTCCCGCAGGAACCACAGAACTGGGATCCCGAGGCGGTGTGGAAGCATCTTCGGTATCGCGCCGACGAACGATGGCTCGATCGGCACGGGCGCGAGTTCAGGCCGTACACCCACTACTGCGTCGGAGGGAACACCAAGTTCTGGGGCAGGTTCTGTACCGGTTGCGCCGCGAGGATTTCGCGGCGACCGAGCACGTGGACGGCACGTCGCCCGCGTGGCCGATCAACTACGAGACACTCGAGCCGTACTACGAACGCGCTGAGCAGTTGTACCAGGTGCGCGGACAGCATGGGATCGATCCCACCGAACCATCACGCGGACCGTTTCCCTTCCCAGCCGTTCCCCACGCTCCCGCTGTTGCGGCCATCGTTGAACAGCTCAAGGCGTTTGGTCTCCATCCATCGCCGCTGCCGCTTGGACTGCTGCGACCGGGCGCACCCGATGGCTGCGTCTTGTGCAACACCTGCAACTCATTTCCATGCCGGATTCACGCGAAGAGTGATGCCGAAGTCTGTTGCGTCAATCCAGCGTTGAGGACGCCGACGGTGTCGCTGTGGACGAAGGCGCTCGCGCGTCGCCTGCTGACCGATCCGTCCGGGCGCAGAGTTGAAGCCGTGGAAGTGGAACGCAATGGCGAGGTCAGCAGAGTGGAGGCGCCGCTGGTGATCGTCTCCTGCGGCGCGGTGAATTCCGCTGCGCTCTTCCTGCGATCGGGTAATGCCAAACATCCAGCAGGGCTTGCGAATTCCTCGGGGCTCGTCGGGCGGCGCTACATGGCCCACCTTGCAACCATGATGCAGGGGTTTCACCCGTTTCGTGTGAACGACACCGTGTTTCAGAAGACCGTGGCGCTCAACGATTTCTACCTGCGCGGAGCGGACGGCAGGCCTCCTCTCGGACAGATCCAGTCTCAAGGCCGAACCCACGGAATCATGGCGCAAACCGTGGCGCCGTGGATGCCGCTGTGGGCGTACAACGCGTGGGTGGCCCGGGGAGTGGACTGGCTCGCGATGTCCGAGGACCTTCCCAAGGACGATAATCGCGTCACCGTGGAACCGGACGGCCGGATTCGCGTGCACTACGAGCCCAACAACCTGGCTGCGCATCAGCGGCTTGTCGGTGAGATGAAACGGATCCTGCGGCGATTGGGGTTCTGGGTGGTCATGGCGCATTCGCACCGTGATCGGAACACCACGCATCAATGCGGAACCATGTGTTTCGGAACGGACGCGACGACGTCTGTGCTGGATACGTTCTGTCGCACCCACGACGTCGATAATCTCTTCGTCGTCGATGCGTCGTTCTTTCCCTCGTCTGCCGCCGTGAATCCTGGACTGACGATTGCGGCACAGGCCCTCCGCGTAGCGGACCACATCAAAGCAACCCATTTAGGGGTCAAGGCGTCATCCGGCTGGCAGACACGTGAGCCGGCCACGGAGAGTTACCGGTGAACGTGCGTTCCTTCAGTCACTGCGGCATCACGGTGTCCGACTTCAACAAAGCCGTGCGGTTCTACTGGGAGGTCTTCGGCTGTCCGCTCGTGGGTGTCGCGGACACGCCTCCGGATCGCGTACGCACATTCTTTGGCGTCGAAACGGAGCAGCCGAGCTGCAAGATCGGATGGATCCGGGTGCCTGGCGGCGCCGTCCTGGAGATCTTCGAGTTCAAACCGAATCAGCCCCCAGCCGAGATCCCGTGGAACCGCGTCGGCCTCACGCACATTTCGTTCAACGTCAGAAACACCCAACGCTGGTACGACTACCTGATTGGCAAGGGAGTCGAATGCGTCAGCAAACCTGAACGGTCACCGCGGGGGCACACCTTCTTCTTCGCCCGTGATTTCGACGGCAATCTCATCGAACTGATGGATCTCGGACACATGCACCACGTCCTGAACTGGCTTGGCCCGCTCGGCGGCTTCATCTTCAGGCGCGGCATGTATCGGAAGTACTACAAGTAACGGGGCTCGGGACTCGCGTTCTAACGACGGAGCGAAGACGGAAGCTTATGGCCTGACGAGCCGGCTTCGTCGCGCGGCCGTTGGCATTCCGTCAAACATCAGCGAGGGTCATCAGCAAAGCACTCGGGCCTATCGACATCACCTGTTGATCGCGCTCGGCTGTCAGGCCGAATGCGAGACCCAACTCAAGCTCGTGCTCCGACTCAGGCTTGCGCCGGCCGAGGAGGTTCATCCAGTCATGGAGACCGCACAACGCGCGGGTCGCATTCTGCATGGTCTACTCAGGAGTCTTCCGCGCTCTTAGTGTCAGCCTCTCTGCTGCCGAGAACCCACATCGCTCGGTTGTACACTCTGAACCGTGAACACGCCTTCGGACAGGCAGGGAATTGCGAGCCCCGAGCCCCGAGTCCCGAGCCCCGGGACCGTGCGCCTCCGCATCGGCATCGATCTGGGCGGTACGAAAATCGAGGGTATTGCGCTCGATCGAGAGCGTGAGGTCGCGAGAATTCGAGTCAACACGCCACGCGATTACGCGGGGACCATCGAGGCGATCGCTGTGCTCGTTCAGGCACTTGAAGAGCGTGCCGGCGGATCGGGATCTGTGGGTGTGGGGATTCCCGGAGCGGAGGCGCCGGCGACCGGCCTGGTCAAGAACGCAAACTCAATCTGGCTGATCGGCCGCCCGCTTCGGGGAGATTTGGAAGTACGCCTGGGCCGCGAGGTTCGCCTGGCGAACGATGCGAACTGCTTCGCCGTGTCTGAAGCCGCTGACGGAGCGGCGGCGGGTGCCGAGGTGGTGTTTGGTGTGATCGTTGGCACCGGTACCGGCGCGGGGATCGTCGTGCGCGGCAAGGTCCTCACAGGCCCGAATGGAATAGCGGGCGAGTGGGGCCACAACCCGCTCCCGTGGCCGCGCGACGATGAGCGTCCCGGTCGTAAGTGCTATTGCGGGCAGTACGGCTGCATCGAAACATTCTTATGCGGTCCCGGCATGCAGACTGATCATCAGGAGCGCAGCGGACGGCATCGCACGCCTGCCGAGATCGTGAACGACGCGGCCGAGGGAGATCGCGCCGCACAGGAGACGCTCGACCGTCACCATGAGCGGATGGCGAGGGCGCTTGCCAGCGTGATCAACGTGCTCGATCCGGATGTCATTGTGCTCGGCGGTGGGTTGTCGAACATCCGGTCGCTCTACGAGCAGGTGCCTCGACTCTGGGAACCCTTTGTCTTTTCAGACGCCAGCCGCACGCGCCTCGTGCAGGCGCGCCACGGCGATTCGAGCGGCGTCCGTGGCGCGGCCTGGCTCTGGCCGTAGCGCGTCAACGCGTCACGACGAGCGTGGCACGGTAATCACCTGGCGAGATCGTTCGGCTGCTGAAGGGATATGGCTGCAGTTCCGTCAACTCGATGCGGTAGCCGGTTGGTGTTGTGACCGAGTGCGGCGGGCCTCCGGTGTGGAGTTCGTAGTCCGCGGTGACCGACCCGGAAGCGCGCAGATGCACGATCGCATCGCCGCCCTGAATGCAGAGGACGTCAGCGGGACAACGGGAATCTCCGGACACACGGAGAAACTGGACACGGAGGGACAAGCCCTCCACAGTCGCTGATTCGCCAGGAGCCAGCGCGAATCGCGCGCTCAGCGGGACGGTTGGTCCGACTGGACTCTTTTCGTCACACGCCGTCACACCCAGGAGACACAGCACGACCGAACAGCACACAAGGATTCGAGAGTTGGCGATCATGACAGCCCTTTGAGCAACGCCCATGCCAGTGTGCGAATTATTTCGCACTACTCCGCGATACCCGCTGCGAGCTGACGTTCACGCATCGCAGTAGAATCGTGACGGTAGTGCCTCGCAGTTCCCGCCCAGCATCGCTTCGACGGTCCCATTCCTGGCATCCCGCATTAGTCAATGCCGTGCGAGGGTACTCGATTCGCACCTTTCGCGCGGATGCGCTCGCCGGTGTCACCGTGGGCCTTGTGGCTTTGCCACTCGCGATGGCGTTCGCTATCTCGTCCGGCATGACGCCGCAGGCCGGTCTCTACTGCGCCGTCGTCACCGGCTTCATCATTTCAGCGCTCGGCGGTTCGAACGTGCAGATCGGCGGCCCCACGGGCGCGTTCGTCGTCGTGGTCTCCGGCATCGTCGCTCAGTACGGCATCGACGGTCTGTTCATGTGCACGATGATGGCCGGCGTCCTGCTGGTCATCATGGGACTCACAGGCACCGGCACGGCGGTCCGCTTCATTCCAAGGCCGGTCGTCATCGGTTTCACCAACGGCATCGCCCTCGTGATCGCGAGCACGCAGATCAAGGACCTGTTTGGAATCCCGTTGCCTGGTCCGGTGCCCGGCGAGTTCGTTCCTCGGCTGGCGCTCCTCGCCCAGCACGCCGCCAACCTCTCGATCGAGACCGCGGTCGTCGGTCTCGCGGTGCTCGTGCTGATTGTGGTGTGGAATCGCACCATCCCGGGCGTCCCTGGCTACATCGTCGCGCTCGTCGCGGGCACGGCCGTCGTGACGCTGGCACAGATGCCGTTGGAGACGGTGGGCACACGCTTCGGCGGCATCCCTTCGGGGTTCCCGTCGATCCAACTGCCACAGTTCAGGCCCGAGCTGATCCTCTCGCTGCTGTCACCGACGCTCACGGTCGCGATGCTTGGTGCGATCGAGTCCCTGATGTCCGCGGTCGTCGCGGACAAGATGACGGGCGGCCGTCATAACTCCAACGTGGAGCTCTTCGCTCAGGGCATTGCCAACATCGCGTCGCCGCTCGTGGGAGGACTGCCGGCAACCGGTGCCATTGCACGTACGGCAACGAACATTCGATCAGGGGGTCTCACACCTGTCGCGGGAATGATTCACGCCGCGGTGCTTTTGATCATCCTGCTGTTCGCAGCGCCGTGGGCCGGTCTCATCCCCATGACCGTGCTCGCCGCGATCCTGATGGTGGTTTCGTACAACATGGGGGAGTGGCACGAGATCCCTGCGCTCTGGCGTCAGGGATGGACCGACCGTCTCGTGTGGATGGTGACCTGCGCACTCACAGTGCTTGCGGATCTGACCGTCGCGGTCGAGGCCGGAATGATTCTCGCGGCGTTGCTGTTTATTCGACGGGTCGCGTCAACGACCACGGTGTCTCGCGTGACGAGCGATTACGTCGAAAAGGGGAGGGTGCACATACTGCAGGACAAGCCGATCCCCGACTACCTGACGATTTTCCGCATTCACGGACCGTTTCTTTTTGGCGCAACCGACAAGCTCACGAATCTCGTCGGCCAGATGGATGGCTTCGCGCCGGTTGTGGTGTTGAGGCTGCGCAACATGACGGCGATCGACGCGACGGGCCTTCGTGCGATTCAGGACTTCGCGGATGCCCTCCACCGTACCGGCAGAACGCTGTTGCTCTGTGGCGCATTGCCGCAGCCAGCGGGTTTGATGTCTCAATCTGAGTTTCACCGCCACGTCGGGGCCGAAAACATCCTGCCCAACGTCGAAGCGGCGCTCAAGCGGGCCGAGGCGGTCTGGCACACGACCCGTGCACCCACGGCCGAGGTGCGCTCGTAGGCTCGCTGCTGAAACGAGGGGCCTAACCCTCGGCGCGGCCGGCCGGCGGAAGGGCCACCGGGCCGTCGCTCGAGAGCGCGGATCGAATGCGCGCAGCTGCCTGACCGACGCGCAGCGAGGCGTAGAAGATCTTGCCGACAGGGATGCCGCCCTTCAGGCGATGCCGGCCGATCGCCTCGAGACCCGCCGACGCCATACATCCGCAATTGAGACAGTCCGGATCGCCGCCAAACTGGCAGGGCGTGATGTGGCGCTCCAGGTCTGCGGAGAAACACTCGGTCGTCTGCGCGAAGATGCAGTCCTTGGGCGACGCTGGTGGCTCGGCGTACACCTTGAGCAGAGCGTCTGGCAGCTGGAGCTTGGGGATCTCCGGGCGCACGCGTCGCAGTTCTTCGATCACGCGCACACGATCGGCCTTCGTCAATCGTTCAGCCGACAACTCACCCTTCTGCGGGGTGTACAGGCTCATCCAGATCATGCGTGTGTTCGGATTGGCCTGCCACGTCCGAAGAAACTCTTCGAGGTAGCCCTCCCGCCGAACCTGCTGCCGCGTGACGGTGCAGTGCACCGTAATCTGATGCCCTTCGATGTGCTTGAGGATACGTTCGTACGTCGCGGGCGTTCGCCGTTCGTCGTGTTCGGGCTGGAGGCCATCGATGGACACGACAACCTGCAGGCGGGGGAGTGAGGCCCACTCCTGCGGGATCGGCCGCACGGCGCTCGTGACGACCTGCGTATGAATGCCACGCTCGGCAAGGCGCGGCAGGATGACGTTGAGTTCCTTGAACCTCACCAGCGGTTCGCCACCGACGATGGAGACGTGGAGAGGGCGGTGGCGATCGATGAGCGCCATGAAGCGCGAGACGAGCTCATCGCCCTTGTAGTCGCTGAGGCCGCGCAACGTCACGCCGCCGCCGAGGTGCTCGTCGCCGTACGCATAGCAGCCAGGGCATCGCAACGGACACTCGCGCGTGATCTCGATCGAGAGGTTCGGCCGGTAGCCCGCAAGAATGCGACCCCAGGCCTGGACCACGACACGCGCGTTCACCGCGTTGCGGCTGTTCATGCTGCTCATGCGCCTTTATTATCAGTTACCGCTGGGTGGTTTGCTATCCTGTCTTCACATGTCTGACGAGTTCGTAGGACCACGCATCATTCGCCGCCGCTCGAAACTGCATGGCTGGGGCATATTCGCCCTCGAGCCGATCAACAAGAATCGACGAATCATTCAATACGCGGGCGAGCTCATCGACCACAAGCAGAGCCTCAAGCGCGAGACCAGGTACCTCAAACGCGGCGAGATCTGGTGCTTCACTGTCAACCGACGCTGGGTTCGTGACGCCGACGTCGGGGGCAACAACGCGCGCTTTATCAATCATGGCTGCCGTCCCAACTGTTACAGCCAGATCGACGGACACACGATCTGGATTCGAGCCGGGCGCAACATCAAGGCGGGCGAAGAGCTGACCTACGACTACCACACCGACGGCGACAAGATCATTCAGTGCCGCTGCCGGCCCGGGTGCACGCGCTGGCTGTAGAGTTCCGGGGGTTCGGGATTCGGGATTCGAAGAGGAACCTTCGTTCTGGTGGGAATCGACTTCGGAACGTTCTCCTGACGTCCACCGCGCTGTTCGTCGCCCTTGGCGCTGGACATCACTTTACGGTTCACGCGCAGTCTGACGTCAGCGATGCCGACCTCACGGCAGCGAGTGGTCCGCGGGTCGTCCGTCTCGGCTCGGCGTCGGGTGCTGGCCGTCCTGTCGAGCTTCCTCTCGAGGTGTATGTGGCCCGTGTGCTCGCTGGCGAAGCGGAGCCTCGTGCCGCGGAGGGCTCGCAACGCGCCCTGGCCATCGCCATTCGCACATTCGCCATCGTCAATGCCGGGCGTCACGCACGCGAGGGTTTCGATCTGTGTGACAGCACGCATTGCCAGGTGCCCCGTGCCGCCACGGCCACGACACGACGCGCGACGCGTGCGACGACGGGCCAGGTTCTGACGCGGAACGGCACGCCCGCCGAAGTGTTTTATTCGGCGTCCTGCGGCGGATATTCCGAGAGCGCCGCTGAAGTGTGGCCCGGCGCCGATTATCCGTATATGCCGGCGGCGCCCGACGAGATGCACGCCGAGGATGCACCCTGGACGCTGGCGCTGACGCTCCGGGAAATTGAGCAGTCGCTGAGGGCGGCGGGGTTTCAAGGACAGTTGACTTCGATCAGCATCGACGGCCGGAATGTGTCCGGACGCGTGACCCGCCTGCGTCTCGCCGGGCTGCGCCCTGATTTGATTGCAGGGGACCGATTTCGCGGCGTCATCGGTGCGACCAGGGTCCGCAGCACGGCGTTCACGCTCGAGCCGAGCGGTGAGTCGGTCCGGCTGACGGGGCGAGGCTACGGGCACGGAGTGGGGATGTGCGTCATCGGGGCAGCGCGACGAGCCGCCCGTGGTGACAGCGCTGAAATGATCCTGTCGAAGTATTTTCCAGGTCTCGAGATCACTCGGCTGGCAGGCGCCTCAGCTCCTGCGTCCACCGCCAGGCCCGCGCCTGCGAGCATCCCGAGACCTGGGGCTGCTTCGATGTCTCGCGCTGGGATCGTGGTCAACGTCGGGGGTGCGTCTGGCATCACGGCTGATCAGCTGTTCCGCGTGGCGACGCAGGCGCACGACGACATGGTTGCCGCGCTTGGATCGTCGGTCGCTCCGATTAGCATTCGCGTGCACGAGTCGATCGACACGTTTCGAGCGGCGACGAACAAGCCATGGTGGGTCAGTGCTGTGTCCATCGACACGTCGATCGACCTTGTGCCGGCATCCGTCCTTGCCCAGCGAGAGGGTGTGGAGTTCACGCTTCGCACAGCGATGGCTGAAGTCCTTGTGGCCGAGTCGCTGCGGGGACGCCCGGCGTGGGTCCGGGTGGGTGCAGCCCGCTACTTCGGCCGCGGAACCAGAACCAACCAGGCATCAGGTGCCGTGCGTTGCCCATCCGATGCAGAGCTGAACCTCGCGGTGTCCGCGGCGGCGCAGCGCGACGCCGAGTCGCGGGCCGAGGCCTGTTTCGCCCGTGAGTACGCCCGCACAGGCGATTGGCGGGCGGTTCGATGACCGGTCCGGCTGAAGCCGGACCCCACGACAGCGGGGCTCGGCTGAAGCCGAGCACTACGTTGGCTTGGCGCAAGGGTACTGGGTTGACCCGGCGTATTTCGTAGTGCGCGGCTTCAGCCGCGCCTCGTAGTGTCCGGCTTCAGCCGGACCCTGTCGCGACTGGATCTCCAGGATGACGACCGAGGCCGGAGGGTCCATAATGAGATGTCGGGCGCCGGAGGTTCTCCGGGGCAACGCGTCTGAGCCACGAGGTCTATAATTCGCCATGCTCATCCGAAAGCCCGCAGACATTCCGTATTCGGAAGTCACTCCCAAGGCGCTGTATCTCCGGCGCAGGGAATTCATCCAGACGGCCGCGGCTGGCGCAATTGGAGCCGCCGTGGCGCTCTCCCCACGCGAGAGCCGAGCCCAGGGCCGGGCCAAACTCCCCAACGTCCGCAAGAGCAGCCTGAGCGCGACCGAAGCGCCGAACTCGTACGACGACGCAACCGGCTACAACAATTTTTACGAGTTCGGGACCGACAAGGGTGACCCCAAGGCCAACGCGCAGCGATTCGTGCCGCGTCCCTGGTCGATCCGGGTGGACGGGCTGGTGAAGACTCCGGCGACGATCGATCTCGACACGTTCCTCAAGCCCTTTCCCCTCGAAGAGCGCATCTACAGGCTCCGTTGCGTGGAAGCCTGGTCGATGGTGATCCCGTGGGTTGGAGTGCCGCTCGCCGACGTCATCAAGAAGCTCGAGCCTCAGCCGAGCGCGAAGTTCGTGGAGTTCACGACGCTGCTCGACGCGTCGCGCATGCCGGGCCAGCGAGTGCCGGTGCTGCAGTGGCCGTACGTCGAGGGGTTGCGCATGGATGAAGCCATGCACCCGCTCTCGATTCTGGCCGTGGGGTTGTACGGTGAAACGCTGCCCAACCAGAACGGTGCGCCTGTCCGCCTGGTGGTGCCGTGGAAGTACGGCTTCAAGGGCATCAAGTCGATCGTGCGCATCCGGTTTACCGATCAGCAGCCCCGCAATTCGTGGCAGGTCTCGCAGCCGCGCGAGTACGGGTTTTACGCGAACGTGAACCCGGAGGTCGATCATCCGCGCTGGAGCCAGGCGACCGAACGCCGCCTGGGTGAGTTCCGGCGTCGGAAGACCGAGATGTTCAACGGCTACGCTCAGCAGGTGGCCAGCCTCTACTCAGGACTGGACCTGCGCAAGAACTATTGACACGTTTCAATCTGCTCCGTCGGGTGATTTTCGCGGCCGCACTCGTTCCTGCGGCCGCGCTCGTGTACGGTGCGTTCACGAGCGGACTCACCGCGAATCCCATCGACTACATCACCGACGTCACCGGCACCACGGCGCTGACCTTCCTTGTGCTTTCACTGGCAGTGACTCCACTGCGCCGGCTGACGGGCAAGAACGAACTGATCAAGCTCCGGCGGATGCTCGGGCTGTTCGCGTTCTTCTATGCGTGCCTGCACTTCGTGACCTGGAGCGTCCTGGACTGGTTCTTTGATTTCGCCAGCATGGCCTCCGACATCGTCGAGCGCCCGTTCATCACGCTCGGTATGACCACGTTGTTGCTGCTGCTACCACTGGCGGTGACCTCCACCGCTGGAATGATTCGTCGGCTCGGCAAGCGGTGGCAGTTGCTGCACCGGCTGGTGTACGTGGCCGCGGTGACGGCCATCCTGCACTTCTGGTGGCTGGTCAAGGCCGATATCAGGGAACCGAGGTTATGGGCGCTTGCCTTGAGCGTGCTCTTCGGTTTTCGGCTGTGGTGGACGTTTCGAGCGCGGCTGTTGACGCGTTCCTGACGCAGCGCGCGCCCAGCAGATAGAGTGCCCGCCAGCCTCTATCGCTGTGCAGGAATTTCGGAGTACTCGTTCAGTTCGGTGTAGGTCGAGGAGCCGTTGTTGGTGTCGAGAGCGGATGCCGTCATCGGTTCCGGTGCGAACTCCTGCTGAGGCGTTGCTGGTAGATCGGTGAACCGCACGGCGTGCCCGGCCGCTGCGGATACGGCAGCCATCGGGGCAACCACCCTCGCGTGGCGATACCACCCGAGTACCACGACCCCCCACGCAAGCCAGATCGCCCAGCCGATTTTGACCTGCATCGACAGGTCGCCGAGCGTTGTCGCCATTTCAAACATGAGCCGATGTCTCCGTTCGGGCTAGGGCACCCACGCGAATGATGTACCCGCCGAGAGCGAATAGCGCGTCAGCAGCGTTTCAAAAATCGGCGCGCGGCGGCTCTCACGAGCCATGGCTTCGCGAAGCGCCTCATCGAGGTTGGTGTTCTTGTCCTGGTCCAGCACCAGAATGATCACGACGCGCCGCTGGTCCGATGTGTCCTGAGCCCCCTCTGTGGGCTCGTGGTGACCGACGTTGAGCTTTCGTACGGGAATGGGCTCAGAGACAACGCTTCGCACCCACGTGGCAATCTGATCGGCCCGGCGTGCCGCGCGACGTTCCTCACGCGCGCGTCCTTGATCGAACGACGCCCCTGCCGGAACTTCTTCCGAGCTGGCGCCGACGGCGATGATCTCCTCCGCCTCGCTCAGCACCTCTTTCATTTCGGGACTGAAGAACGGCTGGACGGATCCATCCTCGATGCGGTTCACTGAGTTCAGCCGCCACCGGAACTCATCCGAGAAGAGCAGGATGCGGAAGGACGCCGCGCGTCCTGAGGAGTCGGGCACATCTCGAACGACGATGTCGCGAATGACCTGCTTCGGTTTCGGTGGCACCTGGTCGGCGAGGGTCAGCTCCCTCGTGGTGGCCGACACGAGCCACACACTGAACGCCGCCAGTGCTGTCGTCGATACCGACCAGCCGAGCGAGTGCAGTCGTGAGCGCCATTGGCGAGGCGGAGGATAGGTCAGAGTAGCCATAGGTCTTGTTGCCGGGGCAGTGCACGTACGCCGCCAGTGCGCGAGCGCGCAGACGTGGGCAGCCGCGTGACAGCGCTGCTCACGAAAATGGTGTGGGGCTGACGAGATTGGGGTCGAAGTTACCAGGCTGGGGTGGCGCTGGCCCCGGTGTCCGATGTGAAGGGGGCCCAGACGAGCGTCACGAGTCGAACCGTGATGTTGGTCTTCTTTGGCTTGAGTTGTTCCGTCTGGAGCGGTTCCGAGGCGGAATCGAAACGCGCCTCGATCGCGTCGGTTTCCGCGCGGAGCTGGGCATTGAGCTCCTCGAGTTGCTGCTGCGCGGCGCCGACGGTTTCTTTGGCGCGCCCGATGTCCTGCGACTCCTTGATGCTGCGCCCGACGCCGCGAGCCGCCGTGGTGGCACGACCGAGCGTTGACATGCTCACGGCCTTGCGACCGACGAGTGCGCCCAGCAGTGTCGTCCCGAACGAGATGGCTGTCTGAAGTGACTGCGACTTCGCTTGTTCGGACTCGCGGCTGACGGTCTGCTCGGCGCGGCGAACGCGTTCCTGTGCGGCAGCCACCTTCGGGGCATATTTCTGCCGCAGCTTTTCGACCATCGCATCGCGTGCTTCGCGCGACGTCTGCTGCAGCCGAATCCGAAAGTCGCGTTCACTTTCACCCGGGTTCGAGACGACGCCGGACTGCGAACGAAGGAGGTCCAGCGACTG
The DNA here is from genome assembly GCA_013140775.1 of Acidobacteriota bacterium. GTDB lineage: Bacteria > Acidobacteriota > Vicinamibacteria > Vicinamibacterales > UBA2999 > JABFSA01. The sequence continues at coordinate 37,154 of JABFSA010000094.1, forward strand.
ACTCCCGTACAGCCAGGCAAGAAACTCCTTGCTCCAGGCATCCGGGCTCCTGGCTTTCACCACGTTGGCCGGCACATCGACAAACCTGGCGCCTGAAGCCGCAGCGGTCTCCAGATCCCCAGGCGCCAGGTCGAGAGAAACCGCCGCGTTCCAATCCACGGCCACAGGCCCCTCGATCAACGGCGTCAGCTGTGAGATGTCCGTGAGCGTGTCAATCTTCGACTTGGCGTCAACGTAGCGGACCTGCGCGGCTCCGTAAATCATGGGCCGATAGGTGAGCGTGGCGTTGGTTCCCCGCGCTGGAATGAAGTAGTGCGAGAGGCCGGCCGGAAGAATCGGAAGTTGTGTTGACGCGTCAGCGGTTCGATCGGTATTCGTTACCGGCGCGGCTGTCGAAGTGTGCGCGGTCTTCGTGACTGCGCGGTCTAGTGACTCCGGCGACTGCCGGTTCGCCATCAGTCGCTTGATCTCATGACGACCCAGCGGACCGCGCAAATAGGACAGCGCCCACCGGGACTGGAAGACGACCGGCGCATCCTCGTGCACGTTGTTCATGACGAAGGTGCGGCTGGCGAGGCCCGAGAGTGTCTGCTCCATGGACCGGCGGTCGAACGCGCGGCCGGTCGAGGTGGCGGATCCTTCGAGTCCGTCCAGCACCCGCGCCTTGTCCCGCTCCGTTTGAAGCCGGCCAAGGAACCATGTACCGGCGTTTGCCAGCCCTTTGTAGTCGAGGTCCACGGGATTTTGCGTGGCAAGCACGACGCCCACTCCGTACGCACGCGCCTGCTTGAGCAGTGTGAGCAGCGGCGCTTTCGAGGGAGGGTTCGCGACGGGAGGGAAGTAGCCAAAAATCTCATCCATGTACACGATGGCCCGCAGGCTCGTCGTGCCGGACTGGCTGCGCATCCATCCCACGACCTGATTGAGCAGGAGCGACACGAAGAACATCCGCTCCGTGTCTCCGAGGTGGGCGATCGAACAGATTGAGACCCGAGGCTTACCTTCGGAGGTGTACAGGAGTCGTCCGATGTCGAGCGGCTCTCCCTGCATCCAGACGTCAAAGCCCGGCGCTGCAAGCAGATTGTTGAGCGCCATCGCGAGCGCGAAGCGATCCTGCGGCGGGAAGAAGGCGTCCAGATCCATGACGCCAACGCGGGCGACAGGAGGCGATTGGATCTGTTGAATGATGTCTGGCAGCGTGAGGTCCCGCCGCTGTGCCCACGCAGACTGAAAGATTGTCGATAGAAGGATATGTTCCCGGCTCTTGAGCGGGTCGGCGTCGAACCCCATCAAACCCAGCAGGCTTGTGGCCGTCGTCTGGATCCGATCGCGTAACCATTCAGTGTCGTCCGCGACCGGGGCCGGCGGGGCAGCAAACGACGCGACGATCGAGATGGGGACGCCTGCGGTGCTGCCGGGCGTGTAGATGGTGAAGTCCGCGGCGTTCTTGAGCCGCGCGATCCGGGCGCCATCTTGCCCCCAGTCAGCCAGCCCTTTCTTCCAGAGATTCGCCTGTTGCGCGGCGTAGTCGGTGACCGTCAGACCCGCACGCTGGCCGTCCTCCTCGTTGACCCACGGCGCGAAGTCCTCCGGCGCCAGATTGGGAAACGTGAGAAGGAGATTGCTGATGTCGCCCTTAGGGTCGATGACGAGCGCCGGGACGCCATCGATGGCGGCCTCTTCGATGAGCGCCAGACACAGTCCTGTTTTGCCGCTGCCGGTCATACCGACGCAGACCGCGTGGGTGACGAGATCTTTGGAGTCGTACAGCAGGAGGTCGCCCTCGGATCCCGCCTGCTGGGGGTCGCGGAGCCGGCCGAGGTAGAACTGACCGAGCTTTTCGAAGTCCTGCATGGACCGAACACCGTGCCGGCGGGCCACGCCGGCACGGTGCGAAGGTAGGACTCTACTTGAAGAGGAACTTCAAGCCGCCCCAGAACTGATAGTTGACGTCCGGATCGCTCATCCGGTCGAACAACTGCCGGTACTCGAGGCTGAGGAGCATCTGACGATACGCCGCGTCATTACGCCACACTGGGACACCGGCGCTGAGGAGCAGGCCAGGCGTGACGAAGTCGCTGTGAGTGATGTCCCAGAAGGTCAACCCCGCGCCGAGCGAGGCGCCGCGCTGGAACATGTAGTTGAGCTCTGCGTCGCCGAAGAGCGATGTCCGGGAACCCTCCTCGAGGTTGGCTGCCACACCGAGTGCCGGCGAGAACGTCCAGCGGGGGGTCATTCTCAGGGCCACGCCACCCTTGAGGCCGAGAAGCGGATCGCCGAACGCCGGGACGTAGGGCAGTGTGGCGGTTGTCGCCCTGCCAAGATCGGCCGGGTCGTTTTCGTCATACTGCCGCTGCTGCTTGCCGAAGTAGACCCCGAAGAACGGACGGACGCGCAGGTCGCGTTCGAGTGCCTGCCGTGCCAGTTCGGCCTGACGTGCCGCCTCGTCAGCTGCCGCCTTTTCGGCCGCCGCCTTGTCGGCTGCTGCCTTGTCGGCTGCCGCTTTATCTGCCGCGGCTTTTGCGGCTGCTGCCTTGTCGGCCGCGGCCTTGTCCGCCGCCGCCTTGTCGGCGGCTGCCTTGTCGGCCGCGGCCTTCGCTGCTGCCGCCCTGGCTGCCTCGTCTGCCGCCTGCTGACGCGCCAATTCGGCTCGGCGCGCGGCCTCGCGGCTCGGTTCGCGCCGGACGAGCGACACGTTGCCGCAGATCTCAGGCACGAAGAACGTATAGGT
>JABFSA010000133.1 GCA_013140775.1 Acidobacteriota bacterium
AACAATAACTTTCAGTACCAGTCAGGGCGCCTGACCATTCATCTGGCGCGCGAATTCGGGTTCTGCTACGGCGTCGATCGCGCCGTTGACTACGCCTACCAGGCCAGAGTGCGTTTCCCCGATCGCGTCGTCTATCTGACCGGCGAAATCATTCACAATCCGCACGTGAACGGCGAACTGCGTGCGCAGGGGATCAGGTTTCTCAGCGACCCCGGCGAGTCAATCGATCAACTGACGGACGAACACGTGGTGATTCTCCCGGCGTTCGGCGTGACGATCGAACTGCTCCTGGCGCTCCAGGAGCGAGGGTGCACACTTGTGGACACGACCTGCGGGTCGGTGCTCAACGTCTGGAAGAACGTCAAACGGTACGCCGAGGACGGCTTCACATCCATCATCCACGGCAAGTACAAACACGAAGAAACGCGAGCCACAGCGTCGCAGGCGCTCAACACCGCCAACGGGCAGTATCTGGTCGTGCTCGATCGAGACGAGGCCCGGGTGGTATGCGACTACATCCGCTCGGGTGGCGACGCCAGCGCGTTTCGAACACGATTCGAGCACGCGGCCTCTCCGGGGTTCGATCCGGACCGCGATCTCCAGCGTGTCGGCTGCGCAAACCAGACAACCATGCTCAGCTCAGAGTCGCTCGAGATTGGTGCGATGATCCGCGCGGCAATGAGCGATCGGCATGGTGAAGCCGCGCTCTCCAGGCACTTCCGCGCCTTCGACACCATCTGCAGTGCCACACAGGACCGTCAGGACGCTGTCCTGGCGCTCCTGGATCGCCATCCAGTCGATCTGATGCTGGTGATCGGTGGGCTGAACAGCAGCAACACCTACAATCTCGCGCGTATCTGCGCCGGGCGGGTGCCGACCTATCACATCGCCGATCCAGCCGGCCTCGTGTCGGCGGAGATCATCCGCCACAAGCCGGTCGGAAGTGCCCTGGAAGTCACGGCTACCGGCTGGCTGCCGGAAGGACGCTTGACGATCGGCCTGACCTCCGGCGCGTCCACGCCCGACAACCTGATGGGCTCGGCGATCCGCCGTTTGGATGAGCTCACCAACGGGGGCACCCAGTCGTAAGCCAGACGTTGGTCTCAGGCGCCCCCGCCCGAGACCAACCGGCTCTGGGCACTGGCCGTATCTCCAACCAGGTGAAAGAGTAAACGGCAATAACGTTCTTGTCGTATGCAATTGCAGATAAGCCATGACAGTGTCGAATCTCTGCGTCCGGGGCGTCGTTCTCGCCGTGCTGCTGGTGTCGCTTCCAACGCCTGCCCTCGCCCAGCGCGGAAAATGGTGGAATGACGAACGTTTCCGTACCGAGTTAGGGCTGACCCCGGAACAGAGCGCGCGGCTCGAGGAAATATTCCAGAAAACACAGCCAGTTCTCCGACAGCGTATGCAGGCCTTGGATGCAGCGGAGGACCAGTTCGATCGACTGGTCGAAAAGGGCGACGACGGCTCCGTCATGGAGTACGTCGGAACCGTCGAAACGGCGCGCGCCGAGCTCAACAAGACGCGCACCGTGATGCTGCTCCGCATGAGGCGCAGTCTCACCGCCGACCAGTGGGCAAAGTTCACAGCCCTCGCCGCTGAGCGCGACCGACAGCGTACGCCCGCACGGCGCCAGCGCTGAACGGTGTTATCTCGTCGTTTGATCACCATGAAGAACTTCCGGTTCCGTTTGTTTACGCCCCGCCTCGCTTCAGGCGTGACTCGCTCGATCGCGAGCGCCCTGTGTTTCACGTTCGCCGCGCCCGCTTTTGCCCAGAGTTCGGACGACCGTGCCCGGCTCGACGAAATTGCGCGCGTGGCCGCGCAGCGATTCGTCGCCGCAAGAGCCGACGCCGTGAGCGCGGCGAATCAGACTCGGCCTACCGCTCCCCCGCTCCCTGCTGGCACCACGGTTGACCTTACGCTTCAGGAAGCCACGACCCGGGCCCTCGAGCGGAACCTGGAGCTCGCGGTTGAACGCCTCAACCCGCAGACCTTCGACCTCAACATCGCGCGCATCCAGGCGGCATTTCGACCGACGATGACCTCGCAGATCGGGCAGCGTGCACTTGTGCAGCCCCCGACCAACCAGTTGAACGGCGGCACCATCGTCCAGAACGACACGACGACCTACAACGCGGGCATCGTGCAGAACCTGAAGTGGGGCGGCGGGGTCTACAGCGTTCAGTTCAACAACAACAAGCAGGTCACGTCCAACATCTTTGCGAACTTCAATCCGACGTTCACCTCCAATTTCAATTTCAACGTCACCCAGCCGCTGTTGCGCGGATTTCTGATCGACAACAACCGGCAGCAGCTGCGCGTCACCGCCATCAACCGCGACATCTCCGAGATTCAGCTTCGCGGAACTGTGGCCACCACCCTCGCCACCGTCCGGAATTCCTACTTCGAACTGCTCTACTCAATCGAAGCTGCGGACGTTGCACGCGGTTCACTCGCCCTGGCCCAGAAGCTCGTCGAAGACAATCGCGCGCGCGTCGAGATTGGCACGATGGCGCCGCTCGACGTCGTGCAGGCGGAAGCAGAGGTTGCCACCCGGCGGCAGACGGTCGCGCAGGCCGAGGCGGCGATGCGGACGGCCGAGCTCGCACTCAAGCGGTTGATCGTCAACGGCACCGACGATCCCCTGTGGCGCGCGTCGCTGAATCCCACGGACCGCCCGGTGTTCGCGCCAGAGCCCCTGGATGTCGAGGGTGCTGTGAAGAACGCGTTGCAGAACCGGACGGACCTCGAACAGGGTCGCAGGCAGATTGAGGCGAACGACACGACACTGGCGCTGATGCGCAATCAGATGCTGCCGGCCCTGGATGTCTCCGCCGCCTACGGCGCACAGGGCCTGGGAGGCACACAGTTCATCCGTCAGGGCACGGGGCTCGGAAGCACCGTCATCGATACCATCGTGGGCGGATATGGCGATGCGCTGCGCACGTTGAGCAACCGCGACTATCCCAACTGGAACTTTCAGGTGAACGTGTCCTACCCGATTGGCGCAAGCGCGGCCGACGCCAACTACGCGCGCGCACGGATTCAGGTCAGTCAGTCGGCCGCTCAGCTTCGAGCGTTGGAGCTTCAGGTCGCGACTGACGTCACCAACGCTGCCCTGCAGGTTGAAAGCGGGCTGACGCGGTACGAGGCAGCACGCGCGGCCCGTGAGCTGGCTCAGACCCGTCTCGAGGCCGAACAGAGCCGCTTCGACGTCGGCCTCTCGACAAATTTCTTCGTCGTCCAGGCACAGCGTGATCTCGTCACGGCGCAAAGCTCCGAGCTTCGTGCCCTGCTGGACTATCGCCGCGCACTGGTGGACTTTCAACGCTCGCAGGAAGCGCCGACCAACCGGGGTGCTGGCATCACGACCATCAACGCCGGTGCGGGCGGTGGCAATGCCGGTAACTAGAATGCCGCGCAGTCTCGGACGGTCCCGGAACCAATGAAAAAAGTCGCGCTCGTTCTCGTTCTTCTGCTCGCGGTGGCGGGCATCGCGTTCTACGTCGGTCAGTCAACCCGCCAG
>JABFSA010000161.1 GCA_013140775.1 Acidobacteriota bacterium
GTCGAAGAACTCATTCGCGACCACGCCAACCTTGAGGCGGCCATGCCTTCCAGACAGGGGTCTTCGATCAGTCACAGATGCTCTTATCGATCCGGCCAGGGGGAGGATGTAGGTGGCGCCAACTCACAGAGCCGGTGTTGGTTAAAGTCCGATCGGGTCTTTGACCGAGATACCATGGATAGAGATGCTGTCGTCGCTCACCAGGGATTTCCGTGAAATTGTGGCAGAACTCCGCGATTACCGGGAATTACTGTGGCTGATGACACGCCGCGACATCGTTATTCGCTATCGCAAAGCCGTTCTGGGGTTCGGGTGGGCGATCTTCACGCCCGTCGTGAACATGATTGTCTTCACCATCGTGTTCAATCGCGTGGCCAAGATTCAGACCGACGTGCCGTACCCGGTGTTCGCGTACGCCGGCCTTCTTCCCTGGAATCTGTTTTCCTCGTCGCTCAAGGGCGCCATCAGCTCCCTGGTGTCGAACAAGAATCTCGTGTCCAAGGTGTACTGCCCACGTGAGTTGTTCCCGCTGAGCGGAATCCTCGTGGCGGGCGTGGACTTTCTGGTCGGGGGCATCGTTCTGGTCGCGTTGATGGCCTACTACCAGATCGCGCCGACATGGGTCACGCTGTTCCTTCCGGTGATCCTGCTGGTTCAGTTGATGCTCACGACTGGTCTCGGCTTCATGCTGGCAATCGCAAACCTGTATTTCCGGGACGTCAAGTACATCTTCGACGTCGGCCTCTCGTTGCTGATGTTCGCGACCCCGGTGGTGTATCCCGTGCGCGACATCGGGGGGATCGCGGGAATCCTGATCCACGCGAATCCGCTGACGCCGATCATCGACGGCTATCGCTCGGTGCTCCTCCGGGGCGAGATGCCGGATCCGGTCCTCTTTCCAATCGCAGCCGGGATCTCGTTCACGCTCTGCATCATCGGATGGATCGTGTTCCACCGGGCCGAATACACCTTCGCCGAGAACATCTGAGATGAGCCGTTCCGGCGTTCTGTTCGATCACGTCTGGAAGCGGTTCCGCCGGGGCGAGCGCCACAACGCCCTGCGCGATCTGATTCCCGCAATCCTGTCGCGCGCGGTCGGCACTGGCAACTCGGGGCTCGAGCGGGACGAGTTCTGGGCCGTCCAGGACGTGTCGTTCGAGGTACCGCAGGGCGAGGCCTTCGGCATCATCGGTCCCAACGGAGCCGGCAAGTCCACCATCCTCAAGCTCCTGACACGGGTGATGCGCCCGACAATCGGGACCTGCTCGCTCCGGGGTCGTGTCGGGGCGCTCCTCGAGGTCTCAGCTGGCTTTCACCAGGATCTGACCGGGCGCGAGAACGTGTTTCTGCAGGGCGCCGTGATGGGGATGAAGCGCGAGGAGGTGTCGCGCAAGTTCGATCAGATCGTGGACTTCTCCGGAGTCGCGGAGTTCATCGACACGCCAGTCCGCCACTATTCGAGCGGCATGAACGCCCGGCTGGGCTTTTCGGTCGCGGCCCACCTGGATCCCGAAATTCTGATCATCGATGAAGTGCTGGCGGTTGGCGACCATGCCTTCCAGCAGAAGGCCTACGACCGCATCCAGGAGATCGTCAACCGCGACATCACCGTCGTCCTCGTGTCTCATCAGCTCGAACGAATCGCCCAGCTCTGCTCACGTGCGGTGCTGCTCAACCAGGGCAAGGTCGCGCATGCTGGTCCGGTGCAGGAAGTCGTGGATGTGTACATCCGCAGCAGCGGCGAACGGGAAAGGCAGACGGGCGAGGCGGCACTGCGATACGACCGTTTCGAGGCAGTGTCCTCCACGGATGTCCCGACAGGCGGCTGGCTCTCGCTGGTACTTTCCGGATCCGTCCTGGACCGCACGCTGCTCGATGACACGCTGGGCATTGGCATCGTTGTGAAGTCGATGGCGTCCGGTGCGATCGCCTTCTCCGTCAACTCCGACAACTTACGCGTACAGATGCCGGATGCAGGATCATTCCTGGCTGAGATCGAGCTTCAGTTGAACGTCGCCCCCGGCCTGTACAGCGTCAACGCAGTCGTGAAGAAGAAACATAGCCGCCAGACCATCCAGGGCGGCCCATGGGTGGGCGTGAACGTCACCGGCGATACCGTCTCCGGCGGCATCGTCCAGATGAATCCTCGAATGACCCTCCGACAGGACGTGCTGTCCACGAAGGACGCCTAGCGGTTGCGCGCACACCGGCGCCCGCCACTCGAGCGAGCGCCCCTGGGACTCTCGGCCCACGTGGTACCATGGCGCTCCCGATGAGTCGAATTCTGGTGACCGGTGGAGCCGGGTTCATCGGCTCCCATGTGGCGGACGCTCTGATCCGTCGCGGCCACGACGTTACCGTCCTTGACGATTTGAGCGGTGGCTATGAGGACAACGTTCCTTCGGCAGCAACCTTCGTCCGCGGGAGCATTGTTGACGCGCCTCTCGTCGATCGACTGTGCAGCGAGCAGCGTTTCGACGCCATCTATCATCTGGCGGCCTATGCGGCTGAAGGGCTGAGCCACTTCATCAAGCGATTCAACTACACCAACAACGTCATCGGCAGCGTCAATCTCATCAACGCGGCCGTGAACACCGACGTACGGACCTTCGTGTTCACGTCATCGATTGCGGTCTATGGCGCGAGCCCCGAGCTCCCCATGACGGAGGACACGCCACTCCATCCTGAGGATTCCTACGGCATTGCCAAGCAGGCAGTCGAGCTCGAGCTACGTGCGTGCCATGACCTCTTCGGGATGGACTACGTGATCTTCAGGCCGCACAACGTGTACGGCCCGCACCAGAACATCGCCGACCGGTACCGCAACGTCATCGGCATCTTCATGAACCAGATCCTGCAAGGCCGTCCCATGACGATCTTCGGCGACGGCACGCAGACCCGCGCGTTCAGCTACATCGATTCGGTTGCCCCTTTGATGGCGGAGGCGATCGACATTCCCGAGTGCCGGAACCAGATCTTCAATGTCGGCGCAGACGAACCCTACTCGCTCAACGAGCTTGCGATACGCGTGGCCCGCGCTATGGACGTCACGCCCGACGTGGTGCACTTCCCCCCGCGATCGGAAGTGCAGCACGCACACTCGTCCCACGAGAAGGCCCGACGCATCTTTGGAGCCCGGTCACTCACGACGCTCGACGACGGCCTGGGACGGATGGCCGCGTGGGTCCGCGCGCATGGCGCGCGTTCGAGCACGCGGTTCGACGGTATCGAGATCACGCGCAACCTGCCCTCGGCGTGGCTCGCCTGATGACGTCGGGCTATCACGCCGCGCATCTGGTGGCCGATCCCGCCAGAGCCGTCGTGTGGAAGGCCATCGCCACACATCTACAGGACTGGGTGCCGGCGCGGGGCGCCGTTATGGAGATCGGCGCTGGCTACTGCGAGTGGATCAACAACGTCACGGCCAGCCGCCGCGTCGCAGTTGACATCTGGACCGAGTTGCCACGATTCGCTGGACCTGGCGTCGAGCCTCTCGTGCTCGACCTCGCCTCGGGCATGGACGTGCTGGAGCCCAACGCCTTCGACGCCGTGCTGGCGTCCAATCTGTTTGAGCATTTCCCTGCCGACACACTGTCAGTGGTCATCGGTGATGTGCACCGCGTGCTGAAACCGGGCGGGCGTCTACTGATTGTTCAACCGAACTTCCGCTACGCCTGGCGTTCCTACTTCGACGATTACACGCATCGGTCCGTCTTCACGGATGTGTCACTGCCCGCGCTCCTCCGGGCCCATGGCTTCACCATCGACCTCGTGAAACCTCGGTTCCTGCCCTACTCCATGCAGGGATCCAGGCTTCCGATCACTGAGTGGCTCGTCACGGCCTACCTTCGGTCGCCGTTCAAGCCAATGGCCGGCCAGATGCTCGTCATCGCGTCCAAACACTGATGTACGGCTCCAGAACCGTTACCGTCGTCCTCCCCGCCTACAACGAAGAGAAGTACATCCGCTCAGCGGTCGAGGACTTCGCCGGAACGGGTGTCGTGGACGAAGTGATCGTCGTGGACAACAACTCGCGCGACCGTACGGCCGAGGAGGCCGCGCACACATCAGCACGCATCGTCAGAGAGACGGCGCAGGGGTACGGTCATGCCTTGCGTCGAGGACTCCGCGAAGCGACCGGGGATCTGATCGTGCTGGCTGAACCCGACGGCACGTTTGTCGGGCGCGACATCATCAAACTGCTGGCATACGCGGACGACTTCGACATGGTGTGCGGCACGCGGACCACGCGTGAACTGATCTGGGAACAGGCCAACATGGGCTGGTTCCTCCGCGTGGGTAACGTGGCCGTCGCCAAGATGCTTCAGGTGCTGCACGGCGGCCCGTCGCTCACCGACTGTGGATGCACGATGCGGCTGATTCACCGTACTGCGCTTGCGAAGATCGCTGGCGATCTCACTGTAGGTGGATCCCATTTCCTGCCGGAGATGGTCGTGGCGGCGCTGAAACGCGGGTTGAAGATCATCGAGGTCCCGGTGAACTACCGCGGGCGCGTGGGTGAATCGAAGATTACGGGAAGTCTCAAGGGTACGCTGCGCACCGGGACCAACATGATCCGGCTGATCGTCGGCCGGCTGTTGATGTGAAACGTCCTGGCACCCTCGCGAGCGTCCTCATTGTCGCGACGGCGATAGCCGCGTACGCCAGCACGGCGAACAACTACTTCATCCAGGACGACTTCGGGGTTGTCTGGCTGCTGTCCCAGAAGCCCGCGACCTACTTCCCTCAATGGTTCGTCAGCGCGTGGATGGATCAGATCTGGGGCTTCACGCCCGATGAAGTCCGTCCGTTCCCCGCGGTGTCGTATCAGATTGCGGCGATCTTCGGGGCGGCGGCCCCATTCGCCAATCACGCGATCAACATCGGATTTCACGCAGGCACCTCCCTGCTGGTCGCGCAAGTGGCCCGCCACGCAGCTGGACTCGCGATTCCGGCGGCGACCGTGGCGGCACTTCTGTTCGTGCTGCTGCCCAACCAGGGAGAAACCGTCGCCTGGATCACGGGTCGCGTTGATTCACTGCCCGCGTTCTTCTACGTTGCGTCGTTTCTCGCCTACGTTCGCTGGCGCGCTGGGCACGGTACACGTTTCTACGGATGGTCACTTGTCTGGTGTTTCGTCGCGCTCTTCTCAAAGCAGACGGCCATCACGCTTGGGCCGGCGCTGGTCCTCTACGATCTGATCGTCGGCCGACACCGTGTAGAGGTGACGTGGAGGTGGCTGCGCCCCTACGTGCCGTTTGCGGCGCTGACGCTTGGGTACCTGGCACTTCGATATGTTCTCTTTGGCGAGGTCGCTCGAGAGGGCACGCTGACAGCGACGCGCTTCTATGTCTTTCTGCAGGATGCGACCAATCACCTCTTGCGAATCGTGTTCGGAGCGCAGACGACAGGAGGTCCAGGCGGGCGGGCTGTCGCCATCGCTGGAGCGGCATTCCTGATTGGGCTGATCGCGCGCTCGATGCGAGCCACTGACATCTCGCGTCCGCGCGGTGATGCACGAGCAGCGTTCTATTTCGGTGTCGTGTGGGTCGCCCTGGGGATCCTCCCGACACTCGTATCGACCTACTCGTCCCCCCGGCACGCCTATCTCGCGTCGCTCGGCTGGGCCATTGTGGCTGGCGTGGCCTTCAACAGGTTGTGGGAAGTGAGAACCGTGCGTGTCGCCAGAATCGCCGCAGCGATCGGCATGTCCGCCCTCCTGGCGGCGTACGTGATTCAACTGCGAACCGTCGTCATCGACTGGAACAGGCGGGCCGCAATCTCGCAGAAGGCCGTCGCCGACCTCGAACGCGTCGTGAATGACGCGCCAGATGGCTCGCTCATCGTGGCCGGAATGTCACCGGCTGTGTGGGCCTTCTCGCTTCCATTCGCTGCCGAACCACCCTTCAGTCGTACGAATCTGACCAGCCGCGTCTTGATGATCTGGCCGGCGCCGGACCATTGCTGTGGAGTCTTCCAGTGGGACACCTACACGCGAGAACGTCTGCGCACGTGGCTCTCGAACGCTGCTCATCCGCCGGCCATCGTCCTGTCCTGGAATGCCGATTCAGGCGCGTTGACGCGTTTGTCAGACGACGCCGATCCGAGTTTGAAGACGTTGATTGGCCTGCTCGACGCGTCGGGAGACCGGGTGGCACTCGAAACCAACCTCGATCGACTCGTTGAGGACTATGCGCCGTATCACGGCGCCGCGATCAGGGAGCCGGCTGCGCGGCGATGATCTTGAGGAGGAGATCCTGAGCGCGCTCGAAGGACGGAGCAATCTCGAGAGCCGCCAGGGCCTCGCGTCTCGCGTCCGCGGGTTGTCCGGCGAGCAGGTGCGCCTCGGCCAGATCCGTATGAGCCATTGCCCGGTCAGCAGGGCCGGAGGCGAGCGCGGACGTCAGCGCTCGAACCGCTCGCGTTGCGTCGCGCTGTGCCAGCGCGCGTCTGCCCACGACAGCCTGGGCCTGGCCGTCGAAAGGATCGAGTTCGGCAACGAGTGCGTATGCAGAAGCCGTTCGGGCAGCATCGCCGAGCGGCGCGACCAGCTCCGCAAGCTTTCTGGCTGACTCGACATCAGAGGAATCGACCTTCACGACCGCTTCGAGCGCACGGATCGCTCGCGTCGTGTCACCTTGCTTGAGTGCCAGCTGGGCGATAGCCGCGTTGGGATTGGCCTGACCATTGGCGGCGGGCATGAGGCGTCCCGCGGACTCGAGGGCCGCAATCGCTCCCTTCACATCGCCAGCAGCATTGAGCGCCTGGGCCAGACGCATCTGGACGCCGAAGCTCATGGGATTGTCGGTCGCCAGTGCCTTCAACTGATCGACGCTCGCGTTCTCGGGAATCTCGGGGGTCTTCAAGGCTGCGCGCATCGACGCGTATTCGCGGTTGAGCCTGGCGTCGAAGCCCCCCTGTATCTCGTCCATCGACGCGTTGAACGCCGCCTTGAAGGCTTCTTCCGTTTCGAGTCCTTTGCCGTACTCGCGCAGCAGCTGCCACAACGCCGGTTCGCCATACGCGGCGACGAGATGCTCGATGACGAGAGACGACTCGTGGTAGAGGAGAGACCACAACTGAGGGTCGTTGAAACTCTCGTTGATGTCGCGAATTTTCGGGACCTTGCCGGCCTCGAGCGCCTGCGCAAACGTCACTTCGCTTTCGCGTCCCCACTCGGCGCGCGCCCGTCGTTCCTCGAATTGTGAGATGCCCTCGGAAACCCACCGCGGGACGCGGTTGTTGGACATCTGCAGGCTGATCACGTGCGCCATCTCGTGCCAGAGCGTGGCGGTCCAGCTGAAGGTTCCCGGTGGACGCGCGCGCGGTGAATCGAGCGTCACCACCTTGCCGAAGCACGCGCCCAGCGCCCCGACAAATCCGGGAATCCCGATCGTGCGCACAGCGAAATCGTCGTGCTTGGGGAACATCTCCACCAGAATTGGTCCCGTCGGCTTGAACTTGTACTTCTCGGACAACGTGTCCAGGGCCAGCCTCGCGAGCGGCACGACCTGTTCGCGCATCACCCCTGCTTCGTCCGGGTGAAGGCGCACGACGAGGTCGCCGTCGCGGAAGGTCTGGAATTTGTCTACCGTGTCGAGCATCGCCAGCTGGTTGAACGTGACCACGTCGTACGGGTCGGCCTTGAATGCGGTCTCCAGCGCCCGCCGGGCGCCGGGCTCGTCGCCGACGCGCAGCAAATGACTCCCGAGAGCCGCGGACGCCGGTGTATTTGCCGGATCGACTTGCAGGGCTCGACGAGTCAGCTCAACAGCCTCTTCGAACCTGTAGTTGCGAGCCGCATGATCGCCGGCGGTCCGATAGGCGTCGCCATATGCCGGATTGATTTTGAGAATGCCGGCCACGGCCGCGTCGAAATCGCTCGTGCGAGCCTCGAGATAGGCAATCGCGGCATCGATCGACCGCGCTTCGAGACTGCTCGGGTTGACCTCGAGGGCCTTACCCACAGACGCGCGCGCATCATCCCGCTGCCTGTTGTCCAGGGCGAGCTCAGCCATGAGCAGATGAGCCTGCACGTGGTTGGGATTTGCCTTGAGGATCGTCTCCAGCGCGGCCTTGGCTGCGGGGGGATCCTGGTCGATCATGACGCGAGCCATCGCTATCTGGGCCGGCACGTACGTCGGATCGGCTTTCAACGCGACCTGGAACGACTTCGCCGCATCAGCGCGGTTGTACTTCTCGAGAAAGAGCTCGCCCCAGGCGGTATTGACCACGGGATCGTTGGGTGCCAACCCGCTGGCACTCCTCAAGAAGCTGTTGGCGTCCTGGAAGCGGCCGAGCACCTGGGCCGCGAGGCCGAGTCGCATCAGATCGAGCGGTGAGTTCTGTGCCCCGCGTGAAAGCACCGTTTGAAGCAGGCGGGTGCCGTCCTGACGGCGGCCCAGGTAGAGATAGAGGCGACCGAGCTCGAGGGCGGCGTCACCGGCGGGCACCGACGCCACGCTTCCCTGCAGAAGTTTCTCGGCTTCGCTGTAGCGTCCCCGTGCAATATGCGCGCGCGCGCGCAGCACGACTGAGCGCTCATCAGTCGCCGATCCCAGAATGCTTTCGATGGCGTCGAACTGCCCGGCGTTGAATGCCCGGGTGGCGTCGGTGACGGGGGTGCTGACAGCGGACGGGGTCTGACCGGACGAAGCGGTCGTGACGCTCATGACCAGCGCGACACACAGCGACAGAAACCGCTGCGCGGTCACCATTCGATCTGACGCTCTCCCCCGCACCCAGGCGCCCATCGGACTGGGGGCAAGTATGTCACGTTCTCCCGTCGCACTCAGTCTTTAGACTCTAGTCTTTAGTCTCTAGTTCTTCGTGACGCTCCAGTGACCCAGTTGCCGTTCACCAAAGACTAAAGACTAGAGACCAAAGACTACGAAAATCCTCTACTCGTCGTAGTCTTCCTGAGGCAATCCTTCGAGCTCTTCAAGAAAGATCAGCGCGCGGTGCGACGGAATTTCGAAGCGCTTTCCGCACTCCTTACAGGTCACGTCGTCATCCACTCGAATCAAGTGATCCTTGCTCTTTTCGAAGATGACGCGGTCCCGCGCATCGGCGCCTGGGGGAATCTGGGCCTTGCGAGTCCGGCGCAGCCAACGAATGGTGAAACTGCTGGTTCGGCGGCAGCGCGGGCACTGAAAATTGGCGGGCCGCTGCTCGGGCTTCTCGGTA
Source organism: Acidobacteriota bacterium (assembly GCA_013140775.1). GTDB lineage: Bacteria > Acidobacteriota > Vicinamibacteria > Vicinamibacterales > UBA2999 > JABFSA01. The sequence continues at coordinate 9,187 of JABFSA010000161.1, forward strand.
AAGAACTGACGTTCGTCCACGATGCGAGCGTACACGAAGTCCGCAACGATTGCCGTCGAGAAGGCCCTCGGGCTGATAGACTGGACGACGGCCATGGCTGAGCCAATCCCTCCACCACTCCCGGCAGAGCTTCCGGTTCTTCCGCTGAGGCGCACCGTCGCGTTTCCCTTGACGCTGCAACCACTTGCGGTGAACCGCCCTGTGTCGATCGAGACGGTGCACCGGGCACTTGGGGCCGACCGGCTGATCCTTCTGGTACTTCAGGAGAACGACGCGGACGATCCGGCGCCCGAGGACTTGCGGCGGGTCGGTACGGCGGCCGTCATCCGGCAGATGGCGAAGTCGGGCGCGGGCGTGAACATCATCGTGGAAGGCCTGGCGAGAGTGCGGGCGGATGCCATCACGCGCGAAGGCACATCGATGCGTGCCCAAATCACGCCTCAGCTCGAACCGCACGAACGCACCATCGAGGTGGATGCCCATATTCGCCGCATCCAGGACCTCATCGAAAAGGCGCTCGGACTGGCGACCGGCCTCTCCGAGGAACTCCGGGCCGTCGTCATGAACATTGACGACCCGTTGCGGCTGGCGTACGTGCTGGCCACGCTGCTCGACATGAAGGCGACCGACAAGCAGGCTCTCCTGGAGGAGAACGACCTCCAGAAGAAACTCGTCGCCATCGAAACGGCGCTCACCCGCGAGATTTCGCTCCTCGAGCTGAAGGGCAAGATCGAGTCACAGGCCCAGCAGGAGATGACCGACGCCCAGCGTCAGTACTACCTGCGACAACAGCTCAAAGCCATTCAGCAGGAGCTCGGCGAAGGCGAAGGCACTGAGATCGCAGATCTCCGCAAGCGGATTGAAGACGCACAGCTGCCCGAGCTTCCGTCCACGACCGCCCTCCGGGAACTCGACCGGCTCGGACGAATGGGTCAGGCGTCGCCTGAGTACCAGATGATCCGGACCTACATTGACTGGCTGCTCGACGTCCCCTGGGCGGTCACCACACTCGATCGCCTCGACCCGGTAGAGGCCCGGCGGGTGCTCGACGAGGACCACTACGACCTGGACAAGGTCAAGGAGCGGATCGTCGAGTATCTGGCCGTCCGGAAGCTCAAGGGCGACATGAAGGGGCCGATCCTCTGCTTCGTTGGCCCGCCTGGCGTGGGCAAGACGTCGCTGGGACAGTCCATCGCGCGCGCGATGTCACGGAAGTTCGTGCGGATTTCGCTGGGCGGGGTGCGCGACGAGGCGGAGATTCGCGGCCATCGCCGGACCTACATCGGCGCCATTCCCGGACGCATCGTGCAGGCGCTGAAACAGGCTGGTTCGATGAACCCTGTTTTCATGCTCGATGAGATAGACAAGGTGACGGTGGGCTATCAGGGCGACCCCGCCGCTGCTCTGCTCGAAGTGCTCGATCCGGCACAGAACCATTTGTTCCGCGACCACTACCTCGAGACGCCCGTGGACCTCTCTCACGTGCTCTTCATCGCGACGTCGAATCAGCTGGGAACCATTCACCCGGCGCTCCTCGACCGCATGGAGATCATCACGCTCTCGGGTTACACCGAGGAGGAGAAGGTCCACATCGCGCGTAAGTACTTGCTGCCCAGGCAGATCTCGGAGCACGGTCTGACAGCGGATGCGCTGGAAATCACTGAAAGCGCCCTGCGGACCATCATTGCCGAGTACACACGGGAGGCTGGCGTCCGTAACATCGAGCGTCAGCTGGGAACCATTGCGCGCAAGGTTGCAGCGCGCGTCGCGACCAGGGCAACCACGGATCCCCCTGCCGACAGAACGGTCATCGACCGCGAACAGGTAGACGACTACCTGGGACCTGCGCGGTTCAAGAAGGAGGTCGCCTTCCGGACCTCCCGACCTGGCGTGGCAACCGGCGTGGCGTGGACGGAGGCGGGCGGCGACGTCCTGTTCATCGAAGCGACCTTGCTTCCAGGCGGAAACCAGAACATTATTCTCACGGGCCAGCTTGGCAACGTGATGCAGGAGTCGGCGCGAGCCGCGCTCAGTCACCTGCGCTCACGGGCGCAGGATCTGGGAATCTCGCCTGATTTCCTCGCCAAGCACGATATGCACGTTCATGTGCCTGCCGGGGCGATTCCGAAGGATGGACCCTCCGCGGGCGTCACCATGGCAACGGCGATGTTGTCCGCCGTGCGCAATCAGCCGGTGCGCCAGGACGTGGCGATGACGGGCGAGATTACGCTGAGCGGTCTCGTGTTGCCCGTTGGCGGGATCCGGGAGAAGGCACTGGCGGCGCGGCGGTTTGGTATGAAGACGTTTATATTGCCTGCGCTCAACGAGCCAGACCTCGACGAGCTGCCGGCAGAGATCAGGCGCGACATGACCTTCGTCCCGGTCGAGACTCTCGAACAGGTCATCAAGGTGGCGATACCGGAAAGTGACACAGTGAACAGCGGAACAGTGACAGGTGGAACAGTGGAAGCATTAGCCGAGAGCGCATCGCTCCGAGAGTTGGGTCGATAGCTTGGCGGCCGCGATTGTTTTTTACGTTTCAGGTCACGGATTCGGGCACGCCTCACGGACGATAGAGGTCATCAACGCCGTCCTTGCCAAGCGTCCCGAAACTCGCATCGGCGTACGCACGGCTGCTCCCAGGTGGCTGTTCGACCTCACGGTCAAAGGGAAGGTGGCGTTCAGCACGCTCGAGTGCGATACCGGCGTCGTGCAGATTGACTCGCTGACGCTCGACGAAGCCGATTCCATTCGTCGAGCCTGGTCGTTTCACAGCGATCTCGTCACGCGCGCCGCAAGCGAAACCCGCATTCTTCGTGAGCTTGGCGCCGGCCTCATCGTTGGCGATATTCCCCCGCTCGCGTTTGCCGTGGGCGCAGCCGCCGGCATCCCCTCGATAGCGATTGGCAACTTCACGTGGGATTGGGTCTACGCTGACTATCCTCGCGTGCGGCTTGCGCCGTCGCTGCTTCCGGCGCTGAGAGGCGCCTACGCCAAGGGCTCGATGGCACTCAGGCTGCCGATGTGCGCGGGCTTCGAGAGCTTCTCGAACGTCAAGGACATTCCTTTCATCGCGAGGCACGCCACGCGCACGAAGGAAGAGACCTGCAAGGCCCTCAAGTTGCCGGCCGACAAGCCTATCGCGCTGCTGTCATTCGGCGGCTACGGGCTGCAGGGACTCGACACCGACATGCTGGCGAAGTTCAAGAAGCACACGGTGATCACGACGGTCAGCAATCCACAGGGCCGCACCAGGAAGGACACGCCTGCTGCCGAGCGCAACGGGGCGCTCGTGACCGTGAACGAAGAGGTCATGTACAACCTCGGCGTTCGCTACGAGGACCTCGTCGGCGCGGCCGACGTCGTGGTGACGAAGCCCGGCTACGGCATCATCGCCGAGTCGATCGCCAACGACACGGCGGTGCTCTACACGTCTCGCGGCCACTTCCCCGAATACGACGTCCTCGTGGAGGACATGCCGAAGTATCTCCGCACGGCGTTCATCAGCCAGGAAGATCTCTTCGCCGGGAAGTGGGAGTCACATCTGGACAAGCTGCGCGCGCAGCCGAAGCCCAAGAACTACAAGAAGCCGGAGACCAACGGCGCAGACGTCGCGGCGGACATTCTGCTCAAGGCACTCGACAAGCCGCCAAAGAAGCCTCGCGGCAGGCCGAAGGCCAAGTTTTAGGATTCACGAAGCACACGAAGAGAACGAAGGGGATTGCAAGAATCCTTCGTACTCTTCGTACCTTCGTGGTTAAGACTGGCTGGTTGAAACTCGGATAGCTGGAACGAGCCCGAACGCTCCGAACGTTCTAATCCCGCCGACCTAGTCCCGCCGACAAATCACTAAGTGCCAGAGCGGCACACTGACCTTCTCAATCGAGATTGGCCGTAGACCGGTCTGAGCAAGAAATCCGGGCAGGTCGAGATCCGACTTGAAGCCGATGTGCACTGTGAGTGGCGAGACGGCCCGATCGAGGCGCGAGAGAACGGGGTTTGCGCTGCGGAAGTGATTGACGATGACGATCTTTCCGTTGGGCTTGCACACGCGCCGCATTTCCCGAACGACCTTCAAGGGATCCGAGACGCAGTTCACAAGGTACGGCGCGTAGACGATGTCGAAGGACTCGTCGGGGAACTTGAGATCCGCGGCGTCCATTTCCATCAGACGCACGTGTGACAGTCCCTTGCGGCTCACGCGCGAGCGCGCCTTCTGCAGCATCGACGGTGAAAAATCGATCCCCGTTACCTGGCAGTCACGTGGATAGAGCGCGGCGTTGATGCCAGTGCCCACGCCGACCTCGAGGACGCGATCGCCGGCTGCAATTCCCATCCGCTCGAGCGCCAGAAGCCGACCCGGATGCAGGATCGGCCCGAACATGACGTCGTAGACCTTGGCGATCTTGTGGTACACGCCTTCTACGAAGTCGTTCTCGATCGCGATCACGGACAGAGCCTGGCTGTGGGGGTCAGGCCGCAGCTTGTCGTCTTCGCGTTCGAACAGCGCCATCAGCGGGCCTCCATCCGTAAACCATTGACGGCAATGAGTTTCTGGTAGATTTCCAGAGAAGCCGTCCCGGCACTATACAACATTTCGTCGTCGGTTTCCCCGCGAAATCCCACGAGGGGGAGAAATACAGGCACTTACAGCGACACGCCCGTCAGGACCTCGACCACGGACTCGATCCGTTCGGATGGGCTGGCCACGTGCACGCCCTGGACGGCGCCACGCAGCGTTCGCCCAATCTCGCGCGCAATCACCACCCCCTCCTCCACCGCCGCCTCCGGACTCCTCGCCTCTGCCCGCCGCATGCGCTCGAGGAGCGCCTCCGGGACGCGAGTACCGGGCACCTCGTTGGCCATGAATTCTGCGTTCAGGGCGCTGTCAAACGGCCACAGCCCAAGAATGATCGGGAGGCGCGTCGCTTTCACGCGCGCCAGAAAACGCTCGACCAGGCCGGGGTCAAACACAGGACGGGTCACTGCGAACTCCGCGCCGGCCTCAACCTTGTACTCGAACCTGCGGATCTCCCGATCGAGGTCGTCGGCGGCAGGATTCACGAGCACGCCGACATGAAACGAGGTCGGGCGGCCGATCGGCTGCCCTCCGACATCGAGGCCCTGGTTCAGACGCGTGACGACATTCGTCAAGCCGACGGAGTCCACATCAAAGACGACTGTGGCGTCCGGATAGTCGGCAACCGTATGAACATCACCGGTGACCAGCATCACATTGCGAATCCCCATCGCGTGCGCGCCGAGGAGATCTGACTGCATGTTGAGCAGATTCCGGTCTCGACACGAATACTGCAGCACCGTCTCAACGTTCGCGTGCTCCTGCAGCAGCACCGCCAGCGACAGGGCGCTCATCCGCGCGCCGCGTGACGCGTCGGGAATGTGCACCACGTCCACGCCGCGGGACTTGAGGGCACGCGCATGCGCCAGGACCTCGTCGCTCACGCAGCCTTTGGGCGGCCTCAGTTCGACAATCGTGGCGAACCGCCCCTCAGACAACGCACGCGCAAGGCGAGAGCGTTCGGCCAGAGGCACCACGGTCGCCGAGGCCTCGGGCGTTCTCACGACCACAGGCGACGAGGCCACTGCCGATCTGCCGCTTTTCGGCGCGTCCGACATCGAGGCCTTCACCGCCATCTTGATCTGCCGGATGTGCTCGGGTGTCGTCCCACAGCAGCCTCCGACAAGCCGGACAGACCGGCTCATGAAGCGCCTGGCGTAGGACGCCATGTACTCGGGAGATGAAAGGTAGATGTTGCGACCGTCAACATCACGCGGACGCCCGGCATTGGGCTGAGCCGACAGCCGCGCACGGCTCACGGCGGCCATTCGCTCGACGGTCTCGAGCATCGGTGCAGGACCGATACTGCAGTTCACGCCGACGACGTCGGCATACGATTCCAGCTCGGGCGTGAATTGTTCGGGAGGCGTTCCGTCGAGACTGTTGCCGTCCTCTTCGATCGTCATCTGGGCCACGACAGGCAGGGCACAGATGCTGCGAATAGCGGCGATCGCCGCCCTCAACTCGGTGATATCGCGAAACGTTTCCAGGACGAACAGATCAACGCCGCCGGCGACGAGCCCTTCGGCCTGCTCCCGGAAATACGCCTCCGCCTCATCCTTGCCGGTGCGACCCCACGGCTCAATCCGAATGCCCAGCGGACCGATGGCGCCTGCGACGTAGACATGGTTGCCCGCGGCGCTCCTGGCGAGTCGGGCTCCTTCTACATTGATCTCGCGCAGCCGGTCCGCGAGGCCGAAGCCGCGCAGCTTGATCCGGTTCGCGCCAAACGTGTTGGTCTCAATGACATCCGCGCCGGCTCGTACGTACTCGCCATGCACTTCGGCGACGCGACCCGGAGCGGTCAGGTTGAGGGCATCGAAACACTGGTTGATGAAGACACCCTTGGCGTAGAGCATCGTCCCCATCGCGCCGTCGCAGACGAGCACGCGCTCATCGATTGCTTCGAGGAAGGACTTCATCAGACTCTGGGCTCTCGGCTCTGGGACCTTAGGGACTGGGCTTGGGCGGAACCATGCCCAGGGCCCAGCGCTTAGAGCCTACGCTTGCGGTGTCGCAGAGGCCTTTGCGCCCGCGGGCGCCTGGACGAGCAGATCCGACTTGTCCCAGATGAAATCGTCTTTGCTGTAGACGGCCAGCTCGTAGTCCTTGCCCATGAAGATGGCGGACACGGGGCACGCCTCTTCGCAGAATCCGCAGAAGATGCAGCGTGTCTTGTGGATCTGGTAGACCTTGGCGTAACGGGGGCCGGCAAGCACGGTACCGTCGTTCTCTTCGGCTTCCAGGTAAATCGCATCCGCGGGGCACGCCACCGAACAGAGCCCGCACGCCACGCACTTCTCCAGCCCGTTCTCGTCACGCATCAACACCTGTTTGCCCCGGTATTTCGGGAACATCGGCATCTTCTGGTCCGGATAATTCACCGTGACCGACTTCTTGAACATGTGCCGAAAGGTGGTCGCGAGGCCGGTGAGGAAGGGTCCAATCATCTGAAGCCCATGATAATACAATGCGACCGGTGCTCGAAGAGCCTAAATTCCTCTCTGCAGGGCAGTTCCTGCTCATCACGCTCATCGTGAAACTGGCGGTGATGGCCGTGCTGGCGACGATGCTCGCGCGCTTTCGCCAGTTCCGCCACATTCTCATCTTCGAGCGTCGTCTCTGGCCCGACCGACTCATCTTCGCGCTGGCGATCGGAATTCCGCTGATGGCTGGCGTGACGGCGCGTCTGCTGCTCAACTACTACGCCGCCGACCTCACGCTCGAAGGCGCGTTTCTCGCGGGACTGATAGCCGGACCCTACGCGGGTGCAACGGTCGGGGTGCTCGTGGGCGCCCCGGCGCTCATCGCCGGCGAGTTCATCGCGATCATCTTTGCGGTCGGCGCAGGCTTCGCAGGCGGAGGCATGCGTGAGGTGTGCCCCAAGGAAGCCATCTGGCAATTCACGCCCTTTGTGTTCGTCGATCTCCCGAAACACTTCTGGCAGATGCTTCGGCGACTCGAACCCAACTGGCAGCTTGCTCTCCTGGCGCCCCCGATCGCGCTCGAACTCCTCCGCCAGGCCCTCGGTGAACGGTTTGGCGTGCACCGGCTGTTCTATCTCGATTCGACCTCGCCGTGGATGACGATGCTCATCGTGCTCGCCTCGGTCCTCGCCGTCGCGACGCCGATCAGAATCTGGAACAGCGCACGCATCGAGCACCGCCTGCAGGAACAGGAAAAGCTCCTCCTGGCCGCAAAGATCGAAGCGCTCAAGAGCCAGATCAACCCGCACTTCCTGTTCAACACGCTGGCATCGATTTCTTCGCTCATCAGATCGCAGCCCGACACCGCACGCACGCTCATCATCAAACTGTCAGGACTTCTGCGCCGGCTGATGCGCAGCCATCAGCATTTCGTGACACTGCGCGAAGAGCTCGAGTCTATTGACGAATACCTGGACATCGAAGTCGCGCGGTTCGGACCCAAGTTGATGGTGCGTAAGGACATCAACACAGACACGTTCGACGTCGTCGTGCCCAGCATGATCCTTCAGCCGCTCGTGGAGAATTCGATCAAGCACGGCTTGTCGCGTAAGGTGGGCCCGGGCTTGATCGTGATCCGCAGCCGGCGTCACCAGGGCCGTGTCAGCATCGAGATTGAAGACGACGGCATGGGATTCCTGATCGACAGCCTCCACGCTCCCATGGCGAGCGGAATCGGGCTCGCCAATGTACGTGAGCGGCTGCGAGTCATCTATGGTGCGACGTACCAGCTGACAATGGTCAGCGAACCGGGTCGTGGCACCACCGCGCGGATCGAAGTGCCAGATCTCCTCGCGAACGAACAGATCACGGCATGAGTCCCCTCAAGGTCATCGTCGTAGACGACGAACAGCTCGCGCGCGACGAGCTGTGTTACCAGCTCGAGCAGCTGGACGATGTAGAGATCGTGACGCACGCGTGCAACGGGCCGGAGGCGCTTGCGGCGGTCGAGGAGCACGAGCCGGATCTTGTCTTCCTTGATGTTCAGATGCCGGGCCTCAGCGGTTTCGAAGTTGCACGGCGTCTGGTCGAGCGTCCCGGGCAGTCGCCGATGCTCGTTTTTGTGACCGCGTTCGACCAGCACGCGATCGAGGCCTTCGAAGTGAATGCCGTGGACTACCTGCTGAAGCCGGTGGACGCCGGACGCCTCGAACAGGCACTTGAACGAGCCCGGCGAAGGGCCCGATCGGAGCAGGTCGGGGCCACAGGCGATCCCGTACGGGATCAGCTCGAGCGACTGACCAAGCTGTTCGCGGACCGCCAGATCCGGCGGGATCAAGTCGCTGTCAAGGTGGGGGAACGATTCCTGCTGGTGCAGGCCGAGGAGATCATCTATGCCTCCCTGGCCGACGAGTCGATTAACATAGTGACAGGGCAGGTAGCCGGGACATCCAACTACCGCACCCTGGACGAGTTGCAGACCCGCCTCGATCCCGAAACGTTCTGGCGAGTGCATCGGTCGCACCTGGTCAATATCAACAAGATCAAGGAGATCGTCCCTTGGTTCAGCAGGAACTACATCCTCCGGATGAAGGACGCGAAGGGCACGGAGATTCCGGTCAGCCGATCGCAGACGAAGCGGCTGCGGGAATACCTGAAGCTGTAGCGCTCCCGTTCGATCCGGAGCCGGTGCTCCAGGCTCTCGAGGAGCCGCCGGCGGATGCGACCGCCCCGATTGCGGTCGTCGAGATCGCCCCCGTCATCGAGACGACGAACATCTTCATCCGCGAACCGTTCACGCACCAGATCATCCGGTGGAAGGACGAAGCGGTCGCCTGGTTCAAAACGCTGGCGTCTGCAGCCGTGTACGCCACGTTGATTGTGACGTTCGGCTTCCAGGTGGCGCGGGTTGAAGGTTTGAGCATGGCGCCAACGCTCGAGGATCAGGACCGCCTGATCGTCAACAAGCTGGCGTACCGCATCGGCGAGCCGCGACGCGGCGACATTGTGATGCTCTACTACCCTGTCGATCCCGACAAGTCGTTCGTGAAACGAGTCATCGGCGAGGAAGGCGATCAGGTGCGCATCGTCGATGGACGGGTGTTCGTGAACGATGTGCCGATGCAGGACGATTTCGTGGCACCCGAATATCGCAGCCACGACGACTTCGGTCCCTCGGTCATCCCCGAGGGCTACTACTTCGTGATGGGCGACCACCGGAACAACAGCTCCGACAGCCGTCATTGGGGCTTCGTGCCCAAGAAATACATTATCGGCAAGGTGCAGCTGCGGTGGTGGCCGATTCCAACGGCCCACGTGTTCTGACGGACGACCGAACAGCCGAGCGGTATTCGGCGGTCGTCCGCGTCCTCTACCGCGTTCTCGTCCTGAATCTCGCCGTGGCGATCGTCAAGATCGTGCTGGGGTATTTCACCGGCGCGGTCTCGATCCTGTCCGACGGCTTTCACTCCCTGACAGACTCGGCCTCGAATGTCGTCGCGTTAATCGGCGTGTCGATTGCACGGCGACCGCCAGACGAAGACCACCCGTACGGCCACCGGAAGTACGAGACCTTTGCATCGCTTGGCATCCTGGTCTTTTTGATTCTCGTGCTGGTGCAGGTGCTGGGCGCGGCGTACGACCGGCTCATCAGTGGCGGAACACCCAGAGTCTTCCCGGAAGGGATCGGCATCATGGCCGTGACTCTGGTCGTCAATCTGTTCGTCGTGGCGTACGAAGAGCGTGAGGCGAGGCGCCTGCACAGCGAAGTGCTCCGGGCGGACGCCCGACACACCCGCAGCGACGTGCTGACGACAGGGGCGGTGCTGGGCGCCCTGATTGGTGTCTGGTTCGGATATCCGATCCTCGATCCGTTCGCGGCCGTGGTGGTGGCTGTCTTTATCGGCCGCGCGGGATGGGCGATCGCCCAGGAATCCTCCCGGATCCTCGCCGACGAGATCGTGATCGCCGAACGTGATGTGCGATCCGTCGTCGGAGCCGTCCCTGAGGTCCTCGGCTGTCATCAGATCCGGACGAGAGGCTCAGCCGATCATGTGTTCATGGACCTGCACGTGTGGCTCGACGGGCAGACGCCGCTCGAATCGGCGCATGCCACGTCGCACATCGTGAAGGATCTCCTGATGCGCCGCTTTCCGCATGTGGCCGATGTGGTGATCCACATCGAGCCACCGCCGGAACAGCTATCCCCTAAGCAATCTTGACCGTGCGGGGATGCTGCGAGTTGTCCTCGAGGAACGTCTTCTTGTTGGCCAGCTCCTCGGACGTCGGCTGCACCCTGCCAGTGACGTCGGTGACACGGGACACGAGCGTGTGTTCGCCTGGCGTCGCGCCCTTCCAGGTGTAGTTGAACAGCTTCCAGGAATACTTTTCCTTCGTGGAGGGATCGAGCGTGGCCGCCTGCCACGGGCCGTTGTCGATCTTCACCTCGATCGAGCGAATCGGCGTGCCGTCGTGAAGGATCACACCAAACACATTGTGCGCATCCCCGGCGCGGGTCACGCGCGCGATGAACGACTTCAACTGCAGATGTGAGATCGCGGCTTCCTTCCACTTCATCTCGCCGTTGACCATCTCGCCGCGGAGCGTCCGATACCAGCGGGCCTGGAACTTGCCGAGATACTGATCTTCCTGAACGTGAATCTCCGACAGGAACTTCACGTTGGCCACACCGTACCACCCTGGCATGATGAGCCGGAGCGGGAACCCCTGATGCTTCGTCAGTGGCTCACCGTTGAGCGCGTACGCCAGGAGCGGTTCCGACGACAGGGCCCTGTCACGCGGCAGGCTCCGGCCAAACTGCTGATCCACCTTTGTGATGGTGCCGCGGAAGTCAACTTCTTCCTCGCCGTGGTCCGCACCGAAGAACACGAACTCGCGGGCCTCCGCCTTGATCCCTGCGCGATCGAGCACGGTCTTGAGCGGCACACCGGTCCAGCGGCCATTGCTCGTGAGCCCCTGCAGCGGCCGACGATTGCCGGAGCACTCGAACCCGAAGACGATGTCCGTGCTGCGCATCGCCTTGAGCTCGGTCAGCGAGAGCGAGAGCGGACGATCGACCAGACCTGCGATCCGCAGCCGATAGGCCGCCGGATCGATCTCGGGGTGACCGTAGTGCTGTGTCGTGAAGAACTGGTCTTTGGGCGTGAACACCCCATTGATGTTCCGGATGTCGATGATCCGCCGATCAACGGTGGGGTTGAGATTGATGTTCGGGGGAAGGTCGGTGAACTCAACGAGCGTTTCCCCCTGAGCCAGGACAGGCATCGCCCAATCCGGGATCCCCAGAACGCTCAAGCCGGCAACGGCGAGACCGCCTTTTAGAATTTCACGCCGGGTGTTCTGTATTGTCATCGCTCCCCCTTACGGCTCTTCCCCTTCGGAGTGTGTGCGCGAGTGTAGCGACCTGACCGGCCGCCGCTTTTGTCAAGAAGGCAGATATCGCCGATTGTCATCGACTTGTCAATTGCTTTCACCATGTCATAGATGGTCAGCGCCGCCACAGCGACAGCCGTCAGCGCCTCCATCTCGACACCCGTTTGTGCGGCTGTTCGTACTCGAGATGTGATCCGGTACCCGCGCCGCGTCGGGATCAGTTCCACGCTCACATGGGTCAACGGCAGCGGATGGCACAACGGAATCAAGGCTGACGTCTGTTTGGCGGCCATGATCCCCGCAAGCCTGGCCGTCTGGAGCGGGTCGCCCTTGGCGACGGCGCCCGAGCGCACGGTCTTCAGGGCAGCTGCGCTCATCGTGATCTCACCGCCAGCTACGGCTTCACGAATCGTGACCGACTTCTCACCGACATCGACCATCTTCACGCGGCCGCGAGCGTCGAGGTGGGTCAAAGAGTGCGAGGGTGCGACAGTGCGAGGGTGCGACGGTGCGGGTCTAGCGTTTCTAGGCATCGAGATCCCCTTGTGCCAGATAGAAAGAAAGGCTTTCGAGCGACACTGTCAGATCCACGCTCTTGAGCTTCACGCCTTCGGGGATCACCAGCGCACCAGGCGAAAAGTTGAGAATCGCCTTGATGCCGGCGGCCACAACAAGATCCGCGACCGGCTGCGCGTGAGGTGCCGGCACAGCGATGACCGCAATGTCCAGCCGCTCGCGCGCCGCGACGCTACGCAGGGCCTTGATGTCATGAATCGGGACGCCGCCGCGTGATTCATGACCAATCTTCTCGTTGGCGGCGTCAAACAGGCCGACGATCTCGAAGCCCTCTTGCCGAAAGCCCGGGTAGTCTGCAAGAGCAAGGCCCAGGTTGCCGGCCCCGATGATGACGACACGCAGCCGCCGATCGAGACCGAGAATCTTGCGGAGATGCCGTCGCAATTCCTTGACGTAGTAACCGACGCCTCTGACACCAAACTCGCCGAAGTAGGCGAGGTCTTTTCGAATCTGCGCGGCGTTGAGATGAAACTGGGTGGCGAGCCCCTGTGACGAGATGGTCTGGATGCCTGCCGCGTCGAGCTCATTGAGACAGCGAAGGTAGACGGACAGCCGGTTGGTCGTGAGCTCGGACACCTGCTCGGGCGGCTGTTTCCGCTTGTTCGACCGATTCACAAGCATCAATGCTACCACCGGGCCTTGGTCCGGCCGACAGCCTGCGCGCTAGAATGGATCTGTGCCACGGCTCCGGATTTTCGGGCCAATACTGCTGCTTCTGGCTGCGGCCGGGAGTGTGTACACGCAGGGCAATGCCCGGCGCCTGGCCACGGTGAGCTCGCTGCATCAATACCCCGCCTACTACCACCTTCAGAACGTGCTGCTCCACGGGGAGTTCGTCGAGAACGGATCGCAGACGGTCTTGCGTGGCGGCGAACGCGACATCACCATGATGATGAACGACCAGCGGGCCGTGTCCGGAACAGTCGAAGTGCGAGGAATGTTGCTCGACGTGGGCCGGCTTGAACCGAGCGATCCCCGTCTCTCGCGATACGGGGGCGCCAGGGAGCCAGAACGGTGGCCTCGTCCTGGCGAGGAGCTCGTGCTCAGCGTCACGGGAGTTGCGGAAACGCAGCTCGCCACATCGCCTTCGATCCGGGGACTCGCGCTGCAACCATGGCGATTCGACGGCCAGAAGGTCACGGTAGTCGGGCAATTCCGCGGCCGCAACCTGTTCGGCGACCTGCCGAGCGCACCTGGCAAGAGTCGCTATGACTTCGTCCTGCGGTCAGCGGACGCGGCTCTCTGGGTGACCGATCTGCGACCGCGCGGTCGCGGATTCGACCTCTCGGTGGATGCCAAAGTGGACACAGGACGGTGGTTGCAGGTGAGCGGAACCGTGGTGCTCGAACGCGGACTCGTGACGATGCTCGGCACAACCGTCGCCACCTCCGCGGCACCAGATGTTGAGCCTCCCCAGGAGGAAGAGCCCGCGCCGCCTGCTCCACTCGAAACCGCGGAGATGATCTTCAGCTCACCGACGGACGGTGACATGAATGTGCCACTGGGGGGCTCGGTGCGGTTCCAGTTTTCCCGCGGCCTCGACCCGGCGTCGATCGACGGTCAGATACGGGTCACTTACGTGGGGACTGCCCCTGCGGATGCAGCCGGCGCGACACTCGAGTTCAAGCACGCCTACGACCTCGGCACGCGCGCGATCGAGATCAGGTTCGCAGCGCCATTGGATCGCTTTCGAACAGTGAAAGTGGAGCTGCTGGACGGGATGAAAGCTTTCGATGGCGCTCCTGTCGCGCCCTCGTCCATCACGTTTTCAACGGGCGGCTAGCGCGGCGAACGTCCCGTCTCCCACACGGATCCCTCGGCCAGAAGGCGCTCCACCTCTGTCCTGACTCGCTCAATCAGCTGATCGCGATCGTCCAGCGTCAGGCCCTTCGTCGGAATCGGCGCGCCGATTCGGACGCTGACACGTACGGGACGCACGATGGCGCTGCCCCTGCGCATCGCCGCACGTCCTCCCTGCACCGCCACCGGCATGATCGGAACCTGCGCCTGGATGGCCATGATGAAGCCGCCCTTCTTGAACCGCAGCAGGTGCCCTGTCCGGCTCCGCGTCCCTTCCGGAAAAATCAAAAAGGAGTTACCGGCCCGAAGCGAGTCCGCGCCCTGCGCGATTGACGCCATCGCTTTATCGCGATCGCCCCGGTCAACAGGCACGAATCCGCCGAAATCGAACACGGTGCCCATGATGGGAAACTTGTGGAGCTCTGCCTTGTAGAGCACGTGGAGCCGCCGATGCAGCGCCTCGAAGAGCACCGGAGGGTCCACGTTGCTCTCGTGGTTCGAACAGAACACGACTGCGGAATCGCCCGGCACATGTTCCCGGCCGGCCACCCGATAACGAATCCCTGCAAGCGTCAGTGCCAGCCATACTCCACCGTGGCCGAGGGCATAGAGCCCGGCAGTCCATCTGAACATCAGGGTGATCGCCAGGCCGATCGGTCCGACGATTCCTATGTAGAGCAGGACCACCACGTAGGTGACCACGGTCCGGCAGGCGATCAGAATGTCTGACATCAATAAAAAAGGCCCGGAGGACATGCCCCCGAGCCAGGAAGAACCGACGACAATCGGAATGGGTTACGAGGCGCGAGCCGCCCGGCGCGGAGCCGGCGCGGACGCCATCACAACAGCTTTGACCGGCGTTTTCACAACCTTGGTACGAACCGTTGTTGCGCGGGCAACGTTCCGAGCCTTCGTCGTGAAGCACTTCTCGAGCGCGACATCGACCTGCTGTTCGATCTCGAGCGCCTTTTCGCGCATCACCTCGGAGACTTCGGAGATGATGAGCGCCTTGGCCCGATCCAGCATCCGTTTTTCGCGGAACGAAAGGCTCTTCGACTTGCTCAGGAACGTCAGGCTCTTGAGCACGTCTGCCATGTCATAGATGGAACCCGTCCGCATCTTGTCCGAGTTGTCCTTGAAGCGTCCTTTCCAGTTTTGATGGTTGTCGATCCGACCGTCGCCGAGCAGTTCAAAGAGCCGCTCAACTTCTTCGTCCGTGATCGCCTTCCTCAGACCCACACCATCGACATTCGCCACCGGAACCAGCACCGTCGTGTCGTTCGAGACGATGCGGAGGTGAAAGAATCCGCAGGTGGTACCAAGAATGGTTTTTTCTTCAACGCGTTCGACAATACCGAGACCGTGATTCGGGTAGATGACCTTGTCGCCGACCTGGAAATTCACGTTTCCCCCGTTGCAGGTAGCTGTGGCAGGAGCGAAATTCGAGCTGGGAACTACAGACAGAGTATAGACGACCAGAAGCCATAAATCAACGATAAATGGCCTAAAAAGCCCTGTTTCTGCCATTTCAACCTTGTGATCGGACCGTTCAGGGTGACCTCCCGAAAGTCGAGCGCCTCGGTCGCGACCTCGGCCTAAACCGTGGCGCTCGTTGGACTTGGCAGGATCATGGGCGACGGGCCCAGTCATGGCTAGAATGCCCGTGTGCGGCTCATCCTCGTCCTGGTCGCCCTGGCGGGCCTCGCGGCCGGCCCCGAGCTTGCCCAGGCGCCCTATGTCGCTTCTCCGCCTGACGTTGTGGACCGCATGCTCACCCTGGCGGAGGTCGGCCCGGGTGACATCGTCTACGACCTTGGAAGCGGCGACGGCCGCATCGTCATCGCCGCGGCGCTCAGGTTCGGCGCGCAAGGAGTCGGCATCGAGATCGATCCGGCGCGGGTTGAGACTGCACGGGCGAATGCGGTGCGCGCTGGGATTGAACATCTGGTGACGTTCAGACAGGGGGACGTGATGGAAGCCGACCTCTCCGATGCTACCGTCGTCACCCTCTATCTACTGACTGCCCAGAACATTCGGCTGAGACCTCGCCTCACCGCGGAGCTACGGCCAGGCACCCGGATTGTGTCCCATAACTTTGGGATGGGCGATTGGACTCCGGACGTGGTGGACACATTCACAAGTGCCGACGGCCAGTCGCGCACGTTGTATTTGTGGAAGGCCGACGGCGTGACCAAACCTTAGGTCCAGCAGGTCCGGCTAAAGCGGTATAAATATACTAGACGGGGGAACCGTCTAGCGTTATTGTTGCCGGGACAGGCCGGTGTGTTGCTGCTGTGCGCGCTGGCTGTGCTATTCGCATGGCTAGCTCGAGGCTGGATGTTTGGCGACCAGCGCCGCGTAGTCGGGGCAAGACTCATCGACGCAGTGATGGCTGACTGCGCATGGGTTGAAGGTGAAGTTGTAGCCGATCTTAGGGTCGCTGACGTCGAAGGTCTCCGTGGGCGGGAGACTCGTAGTGTCAATGCTCGGCGCTACTCCTGTGAGTTCGAAACAAAACTCAGTCAGGTGAAATGGGGTGCTGGCGAGCGTATCGCTGTACATGACCCACCCCCAGATGTACAAGAACTGTTTCTTCTGAACGACCTGAAAGAAATCGTTCAACGGGACGTCCAGCATCTGCTCTCCGTAGCCGCGAGGCCCCAATATTGTGGGAGATGGGCTAGAAGTGTCTCCGTCGGGGAAGTCGAACCCTTCAGTCAATCGTTCGCTGCGCACCTGCAGGGTGGATCGGCCCCACACATTTGTCGCCGGTGTGTTTCCCGAGTTTTCCAGTCTCAAGTGAAAGCGCATTCCAGTAACGGCGCCCTTGTCGATCAGCTTAGAGCCGTTAATCTGTTGCGCAAGGTAAACGAACGGGCGCTGTGCCGCAACGTTGTTTCTGTTCGCCAGGTCGCTGATGTACGTGAGTTGAATCGTGTACCACGTGATAACCGCCGTGAATATGGCGGTCCAAGCGGCGGATCTTCCATCGAACAGTATTCGATACAGTCCTATAAATGGCTTCATGAATGGTCCGTGCTCGTTGGTGGCGTGTTGGCTTTCTTGGTTGGATTCGGGAGTCTGCTGAACGCGCATCGCGGTTGGCGGTGGGTCGTCGCGGCGGTTCTTTTGCTTGGCGCTGGATGGTATCTGTCGCGGGTGTTTTTTACGTTTACCCATGCTGGTGATACCCCCGGCCCTGTAGGGTTAGACTGGAGGAGTAATGGCGCGTACGTCGAAGGATTTCCAAGCCTTCACCTCGCTTGTGGATCGGTTGCTAACGGTTCCAAAGACCGAGATAGACCGCCGTATCCTCGCCCACAAAGCCGAGGCAGACAAGAACCCAAACAAACGCGGCCCAAAGCGGAAAGCGTAGTTAACGCTTCCGCTTCCGGCCACGCCGAAGCTGTGCCGTCGCGCCTACGCTGGCGCTCCGGCGCTGAGTGGTCCGATGAGTTCCTGATACGTCAGGCGCTTCCCGACAATCCCCGTAATCGCCAACGAGAATCGCTGCGCATCCGTCAATTTGCGCTCGTTGAATCTGAACGCCTGTTCATCCAAGTAGCGGAACAGGTGGAAAGGTTCGACGCTGACGTACGTGCCCTTGAGCGCACGCTTGAGCAGGCTCCAG
Organism: Acidobacteriota bacterium; assembly: GCA_013140775.1. Classification (GTDB taxonomy): domain Bacteria; phylum Acidobacteriota; class Vicinamibacteria; order Vicinamibacterales; family UBA2999; genus JABFSA01. Next base: position 27,089 of record JABFSA010000161.1, read on the forward strand.
TAGTTCTCCAGCCCGTTCGTATGGACGTTCCCCTCGACGTACGCCTCAGCGTGGTCAACGACGTTGTGAACGTAGCCACGCGCACCCATGCGGTCATAGGAGCGAAGCGCGTCCGTGTGAAGCGTGGCACCGATCTCGACGTTGTCGGTCACGACGTCCTCAAGCTGGTGTTTGCGTCGGTTGCGAATGACCTCAGTGCGGACACGCGAGCCTTCGCCGTGGCGCTCCAGCAAACCCATGACGGCAACCTTGCCAGCCATCGAATTGGACTGCGAGATGCCGAGGCGCGTCCGCTTGCCCTTGTGCATGTTGCGAGCCTTGCCGCCGATGAACGTCTCATCGACTTCGACCTCACCGCCGAGCTTGCCGCCGTTGCGCTCGTCCTGCATGGCGAGACGGATACGCTGCAACATGAACCACGCGGTTTTCTGCGTGACGCCAATCGACCGCGCAATCTCGTGGCTGCTGACGCCGTTCTTCATGTTGGCAATCATCCAGACCACGGGAAGCCACTTGTCCAAGCCGAGCGCGGAGTCCTCGAAAATCGTTCCGGTCTTGAGTGTGAACTTCCGCTTCGGGTGCCGAGTCTTGCACTCCCAGCCGTTGCGGGACGAATCGAAATAGACGGACTCGCTCCCGCATTGCGGGCAGGTCACACCGTTCGGCCAACGGCGAGCGACCAAGTATTCACGGCAATTGTCGGGGCTGGCGAAGTAACGGATGGCGTCAGTCAGCGTGCGCGGCGTCGTCATGAAAGGCAGTCTATATGAACAGCCTTCCCCCGTCAAGTATATTGTTGCCGCTAAAGCCGGACCCCACGAACGAACTCTAGGCTCGTGCGACGGCAAGCTCGAGGAGCTCGCCGATCAGTTGCGTGTAGGTCCTGCCGGACTTGCGCGCGGCCATCGCGAACTCTGCGCGAGAACTGAGCCACGGGTTGGGATTGACCTCGATCACGTGGACGCGGCCATCTGGCTGAAGGCGCATGTCAACGCGGCCGTAGTCTCTCAACTCGAGTGCCTGGTACGCGGCAACCGCCGTCTGCTGAAGAAGCTGGACCGTCTCTTCCGGAAGATCGGTGGCGATGGCCGACTTGGTGTCGCGATAGGCCTTCGTCCCCTTCCCCCACTTCACTTCGGCAGCGGCAATACGCGGCGTACCTTCAGGCAGCTTGGAAAGGTCGAGTTCCACGACAGGAAGCGCTTCGGCGTTGTCGTTCCCCAGGACGCCGACGTACATCTCCCGTCCTTCGATGTACTCCTCTATCAGCACGGGAGAATCGAAGTTGGCGTGGAGCCAGTCCATGCGCTCCATCAGCTCCCGAATCGAGTTGACGACCGCGCTGAATTCGATGCCGATGGACCCGTCCTCACGCGCGGGCTTCACGATGACGGGAAACTGAAGGTCGTGTGAAAAGTCCAGGCGCCCCCGATAGCTCTTGGCAAAGGTCGGCGTGTGAATGCCGTGAAACGCGAAGATCTTTTTCGCGACGGCCTTGTCCTGTGCGAGCAGGAGGCCGTTGGTCCCCGCGCCCGTGTACCTCTTCCCGATCAGTTCAAGGAACGCCGCAATCTTGAAATCCGCCGTGTCGTCGTCGGCAAACGACTCCACCAGGTTGAACACGAGGTCGCATTCGATCTTGGCGAGGGCGAACAGGCCCTTTTGTGAGCCGTCGAGCTCGTGCATCACCGGGTCGTGTCCCAGTTTGGTCAATGCCTCGGCGACTTCTTCTTCAACTTCCTTTTTGTCGAGCGTGCGTGTAACGGGTGCCTTGTCGCCCGAAGACGACTCCTCCGCTTCGTCAACGAGCATGCGATCGTAGAGAACGACGACCTTCAGCTTGCTCATCTAGGACGCGCACTCCCCTTCCATGACCACGGTTTCGAAGGCCTGCGTCTCGCCCAGATCGATGAAGTCCTCGGTCCTGGGCTCGGTCGGCAGCATTTGCGCCAGATCCTTCAACGTTGCCGTCACGGTGTCGGCCGGAATGCGTCGGTAAAAGGCACCCAGCGACTCCTTCGGCTCCCGGCCATCCTTATAGAGAGTCAGGAGCCGATCAAGTGCAGTCGTCATGCGGCGGACAGGCACCTTCGACACGACCCGGCCGAACTTCGCACCCTCATCGGTCGCCCCGCCACCGACGAGCACGAAATACTGCGGAAGCGCACGCGAACCCAGCTTGCGAACGCTGCCCTGAAAACCAATCGCAGCGATGTGATGCTGACCGCACCCATTCGGGCATCCGCTGATCTTGATGTCGCCATCTTCGACGAGCGACACGAAGTCGGGACGGCTGTCGAGGTACTCCGTCAGCACCGTTCCCAACCCGCGCGACTGGGTGACCGCCAACTTGCAGCTCTCGGCGCCTGGGCAGCTCACGATGTCGCCGATGGTGTTTGCCCCGGCCGCTCCAAGCCCAGCGGCCTGCAGTCGTCGGTACAGCTCGGGCAGATCCGAAGCCTTGATCCACCGGAACAAGACGTTCTGTTCGACGGTGAGTCGAGCGGTGCCGTCACCATAGACTTCAGCGAGGTCCCCCAGCACGTGCATCTGCCCGGCGGTCATGTCTCCCAGGAGCAAGCGCACCGTGACGTGCACATAGCCGGGCTGGCGCTGCAGCCCGACGTTGCTCTGCATCCACTTGAGATAGTCGTCGGCGAAAGTCTGCAGCTTGACGCTCCCGGGCATCACGCCAGGGCCGTGCGGACTCACGCTGGCCGCGGTGCGCGCCACTTCTTCGATAGACGGTGCAACCCGAGGCGCCCAGTCAGGTGCCTGTTCAACAGCCGACGCGGCCGCGGTCCCGTCGAAGTGCACGCCACCTTCAGCTTTGACCTCGGCAAGCGCTTCTTCGTACTTCTGGCGCCAGCCGTCCCACCCGAGCTCACGGATGAGGAACTTCATCCTGTTCCTCTGCCGATGCTTGTAGTCGCCAAAGCGGTGGTAGACGCGGATGATCGCGTCAGCGACCTCGAGCATCTTCTCGACGGGAAGGAACTCGTAAAGGAGGTAGCCCGACGTGGGCAGAATCGAGGTTCCACCCGCGATGGTCAACCTGAAACCACGCTTGCCGTCAACAATTCGCGCGTACCACCCGAGGTCGTGAATCGACGCCAGTGCGTGGTCGTGAGGGCACCCCTCGAACGCGATCTTGAACTTTCTGGGAAGGACGCCGGCCAGCGGATGACCAAGGAAATACCGCGTCATTGCCTCCGCGTACGGGGTCACGTCGAACACTTCATCGTGGGCCACTCCGGCGTACGGGCAGGAAGTGATGTTGCGGACAGAGTTGCCACACGCCTCGCGAGTCGTCATGCCGACTGTCAGCAGATCGCGCATCGTGAGCTCAGCATCCTTGAGCAGCACGAAGTGATACTGGATGTTCTGTCGGGTCGTCACGTGACCAAAGCCCCGTGAATACTTTTCGGCGACGTCCCCGAGCGCGCGAAACTGGCTGCCGGTCACGATCCCCTGCGGGATCTTGATCCGCATCATCTGGACGTCGTCCTGTCGCTGCCCGTAGGTGCCGCGTAACAGACGGTATCGCCGCCATTCATCCGCGGCGATCTCGCCGTTTTCGTAGCGGCTCAGTGTCTCGACGAACTCGTCGATGTCCCGCTCCTTCGCGAACGAGTCGCGTCCACGTCCGAGCGTTCCCACTTCATCCGTTACGGCCATAACTCACCTCATCACCGGACTGTACCGGCGTATTCACCGACATCGACTGACAGATCACGTCACGCAGACGAACGACCTCTCCAACCACCAGCACACCAGCCAGACCTTCAGGCGGCGCCGCCGCACCAAGCTGGGCAAGCGAACCCGTCCACGTCCAGGCATCCGGCGTGGACGCCGCGCAGACGATCGCCGCGGGCGTCTCGGCCGACCAGCCGTGAGCAATCAATCTCGACGCCAGGTCGGCTCGAGCGCCAATGCTCATCAGCATCACGATGGACAGGCTGTTCGGACGAACCGAGTCCAGCGCGTTGTCAACGGACGCCGTGGTGTGCCCGGCAAGCACCAGAAATCCGGACGCGATCCCGCGATGGGTCACGGGAATTCCCGCGAGCGCTGGCGCCGCAACGGCGGTCGTCACTCCAGGCACGACCTCACACGCAATTCCGGCCATCGCCAGCGACAGCACCTCTTCACCGCCACGACCGAACACGAAGGGATCGCCACCCTTCAGCCGCACAACACGTTTGCCCTGCCTGGCGGCGCGGATCATGAGCCGGTTGATGGTGCCCTGCGGAACGCTGTCGCGACGAGCACGCTTGCCGACACAGAAGCATTGCGCGCGGGTCGTACGTCGCAGGGCGTCCACATTCACGAGCGCGTCATACAGCACGAGATCGGCGCTCTCGAGCAATCGAACGGCGCGCACGGTCCACAATGCTGGATCCCCTGGACCAGCGCCGACGAGGGCGACTCTTCCGGGACTCGGCACCCGGGGCTCGGGGCTCGAAAGATCGGGATTTGGGATTCGGGATTCGGGATTCGAGACGGCGCGTCCGTCGTACAGCCTGTTGAGCGTCTCGAGAAGCTGCGGCCGACGGGCTTCCATCGGCACGCCTTGCGCTTTCCATCGACGCCGGGCCTCGTCGGCAGCCACGAGCCACTCGTCGAGTTCACCGGGCAGCCAGGCGTCGAGTGCTTCACGCAAGAGACCGGCGAGCGCCGGAGCACGGCCGTTGGTCGAAATCGCGACGGTCACATCGTGACGCCGCACAACACCGCCGAGATACGCGGTTGCATGGGCAGGATCGTCAACGGCATTGACGAAGATCCGGCGCTCGTCAGCCGCCGCCAGCACCTGCTTGTTGATCTCAGCCGGTGCGGCAGCCACAACCCACCACGCGCCATCGAGATCGGAAGCTTCGAAGTGCTTCTGGATCACGCGGACGGGGCGCTCCAGAACTTCCGGCCGTACCTCAGGCGCAATCACCGTGACGTCAGCGCCGGCCGTCAGCAGTGCGTCGAGCTTGCTCGCTGCCACGGGACCGCCGCCCACGACGACGACGCGCCGGGACCGGAGGTTGAGGAAGGCTGGAAACATCGTTACCTGGAAAAGAAAAAGCCCGGGAATGTTGGTCCCGGGCTTTCGATCGTCGTCGCGTTGCTGGGTCTGTTATGCGCTACCCACGCTGCGGACCGAGAGCGGCGGGACCGAGGCCCCCGAACAACAACACGCGCACGGCCAACAGCGGCTAAACAACACAGTGTCGCGATCTTATCGCCCGGCCAGCCGCAGGTCAAACGCACTCAGGCTCTCACGCCCGAGCGGCCGCCGTGGTCGAGCTCTCGATCTGTCCACCGAGTACGCGTTCGAAATCCGCCAGGCTGCGGCCAATCTGTGTGGGCTTGGCCACTCGATCGAACATCACGTCAGCCGTCTTGAAGCCGTTGCCAGTAATGCAGACCACGACCGATTCGTTCGACTTGATGACGCCGCGTTTGATGAGGGCCTTCGTCGCCGCCAGCGTGGTGCCACCGGCCGCCTCTGTGAAAATTCCTTCCGTTCGGGCCAGGAGACGCACGGCATCGAGGATCTCGTCGTCTGTGACCATCGCGCCAGCCCCGCCGGTTTCCTTGATCACCCGCAGGACCTGGAAGCCGTCGGCCGGATTGCCGATCGCCAGCGACTTTGCGATGGTGTTGGGCTTGACCGGTTCCGGAAAATCGAGGCCGGCCTCTATGGCCCTGATGACCGGGGCCGAGCCCGACGGCTGGGCGGCATGAATCTTCGGCAGCGATCCAGTGACGAGTCCAACCTCCCGCAATTCCTTCAAACCTTTGTAGATGCGCGGCATCAGCGTGCCTCCCGCCACCGGTGAGACCACGTGGTCGGGATAGCGCCAGCCAAGCTGCTCCGCTATCTCGAAGCCCATCGACTTGGCGCCTTCCGCGTAATACGCGCGGAGGTTGATATTCGCGAATCCCCAGCCATACCGATCGGCAATCTGCGTACACAACCGATTGACATCGTCGTAGTTGCCTTCGACCGCGACAACGTGAGGCTGGTAGATGGCGGCGCCCAGGATCTTGGCCGGTTCGAGGTCGTTGGGAATGAAGACGTAGCACGGCAGGCCAAGGCGCGCGGCGTGTGCCGCCACGCTCCCCGCGAGATTTCCCGTCGATGCGCAGCCGAATACCGGGAAACCCAGTTCCACCGCGCGCGTCGCCGCCACCGAGACCACACGATCTTTGTAGGAGAAGGTGGGATGGTTCACCGAGTCGTCTTTGATGTAGAGCTCGTCGAGACCCAGTTCCCTCGCCAGCCGGGTCGCCCGAACGAGAGGCGTGAATCCCGAGTGGAATCCCGTGCGCGGTTCCTCAACAGGCAGGAGCTCGCGGTAACGCCACAGCGATCGAGGCCGTGACTCAATCAGCTCACGGCTGATGACGCTTCGAATCGCCGGGTAGTCATACGAAACCTCGAGAGGGCCGAGGCACTCGGAACAAACCCACAGTGCCTCCGCGGGATACGTGGCGCCACAGAGGTGACACGTCAATCCGGCCACAAACTTCATAGCGTTCTCCCAACCCCGCGGCTGTGCTCGGGGTGAACCGCAGCGAACGCCCCAGAGTTCACGTCAGCCGGCTGATGGACGCTGAGCGTCCTCACAACCGCCGACGTTCCGGATCGTTCGTACAGCGACGAAAGCAATTGTTCGACGCGACCGCTATCCCGCCGCGCGAGCACGGCTACCGATGGACCCGCGCCCGACAGGAAGGCGCCGAGCACGTCGGGGTCCTCCAGCGCCAACACGTCCGCCAGATGGGGCACAAGCGCCGCTCGCGCCGGTTGATGCCATCGATCCCCCACGGCCTCACGCAGTCCTTCGAAATCACGACTCTGCAGGGCGTGCACCAGAGCCAGGACTCGCTGCAGATTGAAGACCGCGTCGGTCCGCGACACTGTTGCCGAAAGCGCCGCCCTGGCCTTGGATGTCGCGAGTCCAAGGGCCGGCGTCGCAACGACCAGGCGCAACTCCTCGGGCCATTCCCAGTGCAGCGCGATCGGTTCCTGGCCTTCCCGCTCGACGACGGACGTCAACCCGCCATAAAGCGCAGCCGCAGCATTGTCAGCGTGACCTTCCAGAGAGGTTGCCACTCCCAGCAAGACACCCTCCGGCAGGGGCTGTGTCACGCGCTCGAACATCCGCAGTCCAGCGACTGCGGCGGCAGCGCTGCTACCGAGGCCGGCGGTCATCGGAATGTCACTTTCAGCCTCGACGAACACGGACGGCGCCCGCAATCCGGTGCGACGAGCGATGGTTTCGAAGGCCCGCTCGACGGCGTTTCGTCCCTTGACCGGTGGCGTGCTGTTGACGACCGTCAGCGTTGCGCGGCCGTCGTCGCGAGTTTCGATGATCCGAAGCCGGAGATAGAGCTGAACCGCAACGGCGAGCGTGTCGAACCCGCCTCCCAGATTGGCAACGGAACCGGGGACCTTGACCTCTCTGGCGGAGACGTCGGAATGGCTGTTAAGTGACACGAATTAAAAAAGATACCACGTCCTTTACTCGCCTCCCAAGAGCATCGGGAGGGCCAGAGGCGGCTCGGCGTGGAAGTCCGCCGATTCAATCTCGCGGAGCGCCGCGAGCAACGGCGCCTCCTCACAGGCTTCCACGGTAATAACAAACGCCAGCGCGTCTTTCGGATAGCCGGGTTCCTGGAGCACTGCGTCGAGATTGATGTCCTGAGCGGCAAGCAACTGGGCGATCGACGCAAGAATCCCTGGCCGGTCGCGGACCACGAACCGCAGGTAGTAGGGCCTTGGAGGCGGCGGCACGATCTTCGCGGGAAGCCACTCCTCGCCCTGGTCGTGAATACGGCCGGTGAGAGACACCAGATCGGAGACAACGGCAACCGCTGTTGCCGGTCCGCCCGCCCCGGCTCCACTGAAGCTGTTCTCGCCTCCGTAGTGTCCGGCGATGGTGATGACGTTGTTCGCGCCCATGTTGAGACCGAAGTTCGATCCCGACGGCACCAGCGCAGGGCCCACACGCGCATTGAAGCCGTCGCCGCGCGCGTCCACCATCGCAATCTGGCGGATCGTGCAGCCAAGCCGGCTGGCGTAACGGAAGTCAGCGGCCGAAATGGGACGGATCGATCGCTTCGGCACGTCCGCCAACCGCAGATGTCGTCCGAAGGCAATACCAGCCAGCACCACGACCTTTGCTCCAGCATCGTGTCCGTCCACGTCGGCACTCGGGTCGGCTTCGGCATACCCGAGTCTTTGCGCTTCAGCGAGGACGTCAGCCATCTCGCGACTGCTGGCGGCCATCGTGCTGAGCACGAAGTTCGACGTGCCGTTCAGAATCCCCGCCACACGCAGGAGCCGATCGCCCGCCAGACCTTCGCGCACGCCGTGGATGAGCGGCACGCCGCCCGCCACCGCCGCTTCGAACCTGAGCTGTGTCTTGTTCGTCACCGCGAGGCGCAACAATTCCGGCCCGTGCGCCGCGAGCAGCATCTTGTTCGCCGTGACGACGGCCGCGCCCTGCTCGAGCGCACGCCGGACCCACCCTCCGGCAGGATCGACTCCGCCAACGACTTCGACCACGACGTCTGGCTTCGCGCCGAAGACTACGTCGATGTCGTCTGTCCACGCGACCGACGTCGGGACCCAGTCCGCACGCTTGCGCGCCACACCGCGGTTGAAGATGTGCGTGAGCTGCAGACGGTCGCCGAGTTCGGGCCGCTCGCACAGGATTCTGGCAACTGAGCTTCCCACTGTTCCAAAGCCCAGAAGGGCCACGCGAAGCGGTTTTGTTTTCATCAGTTAGTGCAGCAAGGCTAGCATAGGGACAGCATCGAGCCGAGCCACATGTTCACGATAGGAATCATCCAGGACCACGCGACCGCAGACCGGGCCGGGAACATCCGCCGCGCCGAGCGACTCATCCGTTCCGCGGCGAGTCAGGGGGCCCAGATCGTCTGCCTCAAGGAGCTCTTCAACGGCCCGTATTTCTGTCAGTCGCAGCATGCCGAGCGATTCGACCTCTCGGAGCCCATCCCCGGCCCCACGACCGACGTGATGCAGGCGCTCGCACGCGAACTGGCCGTGGTCCTGATCGTCCCAATCTTCGAGCGTCAGGCGGCTGGTATCTACCGCAATACAGCGGCGGTCATTGACGCGGACGGCAGCCTGATGGGCGTCTACCGGAAGATGCACATTCCCGACGATCCCCTCTTCCACGAGAAGTACTACTTCACGCCCGGCGATAGTGCGCCAGAGGATGCAGCGGGAGCTGACCAGGCAGGCGGCTTCAGGGTGTGGCGCACGCGTTACGCGACGATCGGGGTGCTGATCTGCTGGGATCAGTGGTATCCGGAAGCGGCGCGGATTACGAGCCTCATGGGTGCGCAGGTGCTCTTCTACCCTACGGCCATCGGCTGGCACCCGGCTGAAAAGAGCGAATGGGGAGCAGCCCAGGTGGATGCGTGGCGCACGATTCAACGGGCACATGCCATCGCCAACGGTGTGTATGTGGCGTCTCCCAACAGGATCGGCCATGAGGAGGAGCCCGGCACGAACGGGATCACGTTCTTCGGCCACTCGTTCATCACCGACCCGTTCGGGCGTGACATCGCCTCAGCAGGCGAGGACGAGGCGGTGCTGATTGCACAGTGCGACCCGGCGTTGATCGAGACCGTGCGGCGGAACTGGCCGTTCCTCCGCGACCGCCGGGTCGATGCGTACGCACCGATCCTGAAACGGTATATCGACTAAATCGTTCACGCTTCTGAGTGCTGGGTTCTCGGTTCGTGTTCAGGTTCGGTTCGAAGTTCGAAGTTCGAAGTTCGAGGGTTCGAGGGTTCGAAGTTCCGCGTTCCTCGTGTACCGCCCCATGCCCGTTTCCGCTTGAACCCTGAACCCTGAACCCTGAACCCTGAACCGCGAACCACGAACCACGAACCACGAACTACGAACCGAACCTGAACACGAACTGAGAAGAGAGAAGCAGAAGAGTGAACGACAGGGTCTCAGGGTTCCGTATGCCCGCGGAATGGGAACCTCATCGTGCGACCTGGATCAGCTGGCCGCACCATGAGCCCGATTGGCCGGGCAAGCTGGGACCCATCCCATGGGTCTACGCCGAAATCGCGCGCGTGCTGGCCGAGCACGAACCTGTCGAAATCCTCTGCCATACCGCCGACGTCATGGACAACGCTCGCCTCGCCCTCGAGGCGCATGACGTAGTCCGCGAACGAGTCAGGCTGCACCAGGTTCCAACGGACCGAGTGTGGCTGCGCGACTCGGCGCCAACCGGTGTGCTCGACCCGGGCGGACACGTTGTTCTGCTGAACTGGGCGTTCAACGGCTGGGCCAAGTACGCCAACTGGCAGCTCGATGCGCGCGTCGGTGTAGCGATGGCCGGCATCACTGGTCTGGAACGAAACGAACCCACATGGGCAGACACCGGTGAGCGCATCGTGCTCGAAGGGGGCGGGATCGAGGTCAACGGACAGGGACTCATGCTCGTCACCGAGGAGTGGCTGCTGTCAGACGTCCAGGTCCGCAACCCCGGCCTGAGTCGCGCAGGCTACGAAGCGCTGTTCCGCGACTGGCTCGGCGTCCGCCACACGATCTGGCTCGGTGAAGGCTGCGTGGGCGATGACACCCACGGCCACATAGACGATGTCGCGCGGTTCGTGGGAACGGACACGATCGTGCTTGCCGTCGAAGACGATCCGCGGGATGAGAATCACGAGCGATCGATGGACAACGTCCGGCGCCTGGAACTGGCGCCCAGGCAGGCCGGAGTGGGTGAACTGCGAATCGTGAAGCTGCCCTTCCCCAGGCCCGTGATGATGAACGGCGAGCGTCTTCCGGCCAGCTACGCGAACTTCTATATCGCCAACGGCGTGGTACTCGTCCCAACCTTCAATGATTCCAGCGACAGAGTCGCTCTCAGCACGCTGTCCGATCTCATGCCGGATCGCCAGGTGGTCGGCATCCACGCGGTCGATCTTGTCTGGGGACTGGGAACGATTCACTGCCTCACACAGCAGGAGCCAGCACCTCAGGCACGCTCCCCTCGTGCCTCATCGGCGATAGGCGATCCCGACTAGAACACCTCGCCCGGGCATCGTGACTCCGAGAACTTCCTGATACGACGTTCCGCCGAGGTTCGTCGCATCGAACTGCAGTTCATACCGCCCCAGCTGACGACTCGCGCGAACGTCCAGGACAGCATAGTGAGTCGTTCCCGTCGAGCGCGTGCGCTTCTTGAACTCCAGGCGTGGGGCAACCCGCAGCGATGACGGAAGCGCCACTGACGCTGCGGCGACGAAACCATGAGGCGCGTAGTCCAGCACGTACTTGGAAAGCTGAGTCACAGCCTCTGCATTCACGTCGAGCGCCGTGTAGCCGGCCTGAAGGAAGGACCCGTTCGGCAAGGTCTTGCGGACGCTGAGCTCGACGCCAAATGTATCGACGTCCCTGATGTTGTAGGTTCTCCACCGATCGGCGGTGGTGGGTCGCAGCCAATCGATCACGTCGTGATCCATCCGGCCAAACACGGTCGTCGTCACCGCCCATCCACCGGCCGGGAAGATGTCGGCGCCTGCTTCTCCTGCCCACGCGTGCTCCGCACCCACTTCCGCGCGTGCCAGGTTGGCGGGGTCGGAGTAGTAGCGCTCCGTAAATGTCGGAACACGAAACGCCCTGCCGGTTGACGCTCGTAGACGGATCAGTTCGCTGGGCCACCACCCGACCCCAAGAGACGGGCTCCAGGCCGTCCCGAACTCCGTGTAGCGGTCCACGCGGAGCGTGGCGTCAACCTGCACATTCGAAGCTGGCGCGTGCCTCCACTCAGAGAATGCGCTGATGCGACGGATGTCGTGATCGCCGAGGTTGGTCGAGCGGATCCAGTCGGCGCCTCCCTCGACGCCGAGCGTCACCGATCCTCGGGTGCCGACTGCATGCGAACCTCGAACGGCGCCAAGCGTTGCGTGCGACCGGTGACGATTCTCGGAAACGCCAGGCCGGCGCACATCGAAGATGAAGTGATCGCCATGCGTGCGGTATGACGCGTTGGCGCGCAGCTGCCAGCCGGCAGATGTGCTCAGGAGATGGTCTGCGGCAACCAGCGTCTGGTTCGTCCACTCATGCGACGGCGCATTGCCGTAGAAACCGTTGGCGCCGAAATCCTTCCACAGATACGACGCGAACAGGCCCGTGCGCTCACCGATCGCGGTGTGTGAACTCACACCCGCTGTTGCGTACCCGCGCTCGAGCATGAAACCTGACGAGCGGTCCACAGATCCCGCGAGCACCTGCCGCACAGCTCCGCGCTCAATCCCTGCCTGCCCACGAGCCGCCGTGACGAAACCGGCCGAGTGGTCGATGCCGTCAGGCGCGCCAACACTGCCGATCTGAACAGTGCCCGATGCCCGTGACGGATCTTTGCGCGTGATGATGTTGATCGTGCCCCCGAACGCATCAGCGCCGAACAACGAGGACCCTGGACCATTGAGGATTTCGATCCGCTCGACCGCATCGAGCGACACGGGAATGTCGCCATTGTGATGCCCGGACTGCGCGTCGTTGAGCCGTATGCCATCGACCAGCACGAGCATCTGGCCAAAGTTGGCGCCGAAATCCTTCCACAGATACGACGCGAAC
>JABFSA010000179.1 GCA_013140775.1 Acidobacteriota bacterium
AAGGCATCCAGCAGGTCCTCGATGGAAAGCGCGTGATGCGTCAATCGCTGATGACGTCTTCGGCTCTCACGGACGCGGCGGCGCCTCCGTCATGGATTCTGGGGATTGGACCTCGAGCGGTGCTTGCCATGAGCGTGCTCGCGCTGCTTCTCGCCACACTCGCGCTCATCGTCGCCACCGTCAGCTGACGCACTCTCAGCGACGGCAGCGGACTCGCGTGCCCAGATCGAGAGACAACTGGAGCTCTTCGGCCGAGAGGCTCGGGGGAAAGTAGGCACCCGAGACACGCGCCAGATGGAAACTCGCGCCTTCGAGGAGTGCTTCTGAGAGGTCCACGCCGCGAAGGTCGGCGCTATGGCAGTAGGCGCCCCGCAAGTCCGCATTGCGGAGGTTCGCCTTGCGCAGATCGGCACCGCGAAGGTTGGTGCCGGAGAGATCGACGGTATCCGCCTGGCTCGCGAGGCGGTTCAGCTCGTCGAGACTCCCCTCTCGGAGGGCGAGTGACAGGGGTGTGTCCTCGAACTTGGCCATACCCTCTCAATCGGCATGAGCCGGCCAAACCTCAGGCGAATCACGTCGCCACGGTATCGGAAGATATTCGTGAGCATGGCGGAGACGAAGAGCCGGTTCGCGATCCGTCCGAGAATGCCCAGCGGCGGTGCGTAATACACCCGATCCTCCATCACCGTGCGATTGCCCTCACGCTGAAAAGTGTGCTCGTGCCACCAGAGTCGGTACGGGCCGGCCTCCTGAAGGTCCACAAAACGTCCCCCAGGCTCCCACCGGGCGATACGCGTGCGCCACCGGACCGGTAGCGGACCCACACGCAACTGATATTCGATCGTCGCGCCGTTCGCCATTGGGGGGACGTCGCCAACGATCCTGAACTGCATGGCGTGTGGAGTGATCAGCCCGAGATTCGCTGCCTTGGAGAAGAACGCGAACGTCTCGTCGATTGGCGCGTCCACGACTGTCCGGGTCCGCAGCTCATAGCGGGCGGCCTCGGCGCCCTCGGGACGCGCACTCGCGGGCGATATCGTGACGGCTGCGCCTCTCACAACATCCTCCAGCGCGGCACGCAGAGCCGGAAACTCGTACGCGAATTGAAGTTGGCTGAGTACGTCGGGGACGACGCGCTGGCTCGAGAGGAGGACAGTGGCGGCCTGGCCAAAAATCGCGTTAAGGGCCAGCGATGGCAACGGAAGCGCTGCCGGACGCCGCAACGCCGAACCGAGCGCCCGCGCGAATGAGCGGCTGGTCGCCTGCTCAGGCGCCACAGCGTTGACCGGTCCTCGATAGCGGTCGTCAACGAGCGTCGTCGCAATGATCCTAACGAGATCGTAGAGGTGAATCCACGGCACGTACTGACGTCCGGATCCGAACGGCCCTCCGACTCCGATCTGGAACGCCGGGAGCATCTGAGCCAGGGCTCCCCCACCTCTGCCGAGCACCACGCCCGTCCGAAGCCTGACGACACGAATACCCAATGCCTCGGCCTGCTGCGCAGCGGACTCCCATCGCTGACAGATCTCTGCGAGGTAGCCGTCGCCGGCGGCTGACGTCTCCGTCAGCATCTCATCGGCCCGGTCGCCGTAGTAGCCGACGGCGCTGCCAGACACGAAGACGCCCGGCCGTGTTCGTGCCATCTCCAGCGCACGCACCAGGTGCCTCGTGACCGCAATCCGGCTGTCTTCGAGAATTGTCCGGCGCGCTGGAGTCCATCGGCCGCCGAGGAGCGGCTCGCCGGCAAGATTCACCACCGCATCGCAGCGCTCGATCATCGCGACGAGCGCATCGAACCCGGCGTCGGCAGGCACGATCTCGACGTCGGCGCCGAGGAGGCTTCGGCCACGCGACTCGTCCCGTGCCCACGCCACCACGGTGTGCCCTTCACGCTGCAGGAGCGGAACGAGCGCACGGCCAATGAAACCGGTCGCGCCGGCAATCAGGACGCGCATGCTGAAGGTGCCTATATCTTCCGGCTGTCGTACGCCCAGTGGAGGACGGCCTGCCGCTGTCTTCGGCGGCACTCGAGGTCGAAGGGCTCGCAGTTCTTTCTGATCGCGGTCACGTGCCGCGTAATCGCCCTCCAGCGCCGAATCTGCCGCGCGTCGTCCGCTGTCCTCCGGCCCATGTAGTACCGGCAGTACCACTGAAACCAGCCCCTCGGATCCTGTTTGTGAATCCATCCGTTCCGGCGCCACACCGCGAGCGATTGTGAGGCGTTGACGCCGAAGTGGTTGAGCCGGGGATCGTGCCGCTCGGGGCACAGCTTCGCGCCAGCGAACCAGTCGGCCGGAAACTCATCCGTGCAGTCGGTCATGTACTTGCCACCGAACACGCCGAGTCTGAGCATCTGCTTCGGGGTGAGCTCTGGTGCAAACCCGGGCGCGAAGCTGCGTCCGATTGGCTCCGTGCGCCAGTAGACGTAGCCGTCCTGCATCACGTCGTGCACCACCACCTTCTTCATCGCGTCAGACGTGGTTCCGCAGCATGAGTTCGACAGGATGCGGTCGCATGTAGACCTGATCCGCCAGATACGGCACACCACACCGGCGGATGTGATGTCCGAAGAGCGTGAGCGGAACCACGAGGGGCACACGTCCGGCGGCGTACTCCTGTATGAGGGCCAGCAGCTCGGCACGACTCTCCTGGTCGAGACTCTTCTTGAAATAACCGAGCATGTGCTGCAACACGTTCGTGTGCCGCCGCGGGGTGGCCATGGTGGCGAGCGCGGTCATGAACTCTGACGAGTAGCGTTCCTGAAACTCGCGACGCGGCGTTGACTTCCCCAGTCCCACGAGACGGCCAAGCCGCTGATACGCCTGCGGCGTGTGGGCCATCAGCGTCAGCTTGTGGGCCGTATGGAATACGACGACGTCGCCCATCGTCCACCGCGGCGCAAACAGAGCTCTGAGCCGGCGATAGGCGAAGATCCGCTCGACGAAGTTCTCGCGCAGTCGGGGGTCGTTGAGACGCCCCTCTTCTTCAAGCGGCAGCAGCGGAAACCGCGTGGCGATGGCATCGGCAAACAGTCCGCGTCCGGACCGCGTCGCCACGTCTCCGGTGCCGTACACCTTGACGCGCTCGAGGCCACAGGTTGGCGAGTCCTTCTTCAGGACGAAGCCACACAGGTCGTCATCGGCCAGCGTGCCGACTCGACGGGTGGCGTAGCTGAGAAGGGTGTCCGTCTTGTCCTCGCCGGTCCTGTTCGTACGCAGACGAATCTCACGGCCTTCCTGCACGAGTCGCATCGACTCGCGCGGAGCATCCATGCCCGATTCCACTTCCGGACACACGGGAACCCACTCGACGAACGGCCCCAGTGACTCCACCAGAAAGGGATCCCGCTTGTGTCCGCCATCGAAACGCACGGGTTGTCCAAGCAGGCAGGCTGAGATCCCGAGGCGGATGCGTTCACTACCCATATTGCTCACGCCTCTCTGTCGCGAATCCAGCTGAATGCCACCCGTGGCTGCCTCTCGACGACAGAAGCGACCCGATCGGCCAACCGGTGATGGCGCTCGGCGAGATGGCACAGCTCATCCTGAGCCCTGGCCGCCGTACCCACGACCGAGCGTCCCGCAATCTTCCACACTCGGACCAGGTGGTCCACGATCGCGGCGTAGTCGTGGGCGGTGTAGACCCTTGCGCGCTGGGCGACCGTCGCGAAGTGATCGAAGAGGTCAGGATCGGAGCCGTCGTCCATTCGTATGCCTGGCATGGCGATGATGCCGCGGAGCATCGACCGGAACGCCAGCATGCCGCCGTCGGGATCGTGTTCGAACACCTTCTCCATCATGCGCGTGTAGAAGGTCTCGTGTCGCGCCTCGTCGCTGGCGATTCTGCCGCAGATTCTGGCCAGGTTGGTGTCTCCGGCCCTGCCGGCCAGCATCCCGACGTTGGCGTGCGACACGCGCGTCGCCCGCTCCTGAAACGAGGTGTACACGAGCAGGCTGTAGGGATCGCCACCACACTTCGGGCTGAACCCGTTGGCGACGAGATGATGGACCGTCCGCTCCACGGCGCGCATGTTCACGCGGCCGGTGAGGCGCAGGTAGGCATTGAGCACATCGCCATGCCGGTTCTCTTCGGCCGTCCACCCCCGAAGCCACCGCGCCCACGGCGCCGGACTCGTCCCCTCTTCGTCGCGCACCAACCCGTTGAGAGAGACCGAGTAGCTGGGCAACGCCTCCTCAGTGACCATGTCACCGACGAGGACCACCAGCAGCTCGTCTGAGATCGCTCGCGCACCCTGCCGGAAGACCTCGACCTGCTCCCGCCAATCCGCAGCTTCCAGATCCGGCAGGTAGTCGCTCGGCTGCCAGGCCTTGTGCAAAGGGACCAGCAAGTCGAGGTTGTCCGCGACTGTCTGTTCTATGGCCTGAACTACGGCGTGTCGATGGGCCACGACGGCCATCGGCGATTCACGCGCGTCGGCGTACGTGAGAAGTTCCATGCTCAAGCCGCGGATTCCTTCGCTGGCTCATCTGGTGCGATGCTCGCGGTGCCGGACCACGGTTCATTGAACAGCGCGCGCTGCGCACCGTTCTTCACGAGCAACAGTTGAAACAACCCTGTGTGCCGTTCCAGAAACGCCGCTTCACAGGATGCGAGATAGAGGTCCCACATGCGGATGAACCGGTCGTCGAACCCGAGCAGGCGCACGCGGTCGCTGTTGCGATGGAACCTGGAGCGCCACGCACGGAGCGTCCGTGCGTAGTGTGTGCCGATGTTGTCCGCGTGATACATCGAGAGTGTTGTCGTTCGCGCGAGCGACTTCAGCACTTCTCCCACTGAAGCGAGTTCCCCACCGGGAAAGATGTACTTTTCGATCCAATCCGGCGTGCCATGGTAGTGAGGGAACCATTGATCGTTCACCGTGATCGTCTGCAGGAGCATCGAGCCATCGGGAACGAGCAGGCGATCGACGGCCTCGAAGTAGTCGTCATAGTGGTTGAGTCCGACCGCCTCGAACATTTCGATGCTGACGATCTTGTCGAAACGTCCTGTGAGTTCGCGATAGTCGGACCTCAGTACTTCGATCCGATGTCCAGCTTCGCCAAGCCTCGCCTTCCATTCACAGACGTGGCGATACTGCTCGTGGCTGATCGTCGTGGTCGTCACGCGACAGCCGTAACGTGTCGCCGCCCACACCGCGAACCCTCCCCACCCGCTGCCAATCTCGAGCACGTGGTCAGAGGGCCCGAGCGCGAGCGTGCGGCAGATGCGGTCAACCTTCTGGGTCTGCGCCGTCTCCAGTGAATCGTGGGCCGACTCGAAATAGCCGCACGAATACATGTGGAGCTCGGAGTCGAGAAACAGGCGAAAGAAGTCGTTTCCAAGGTCGTAGTGCTGGTGGATGTGCCTTCGGCTTCCGGCGAGCGAGTTGTCTCGAAGCCGCCTGGCAATGCCACCGCCCAGTCGTTGTGCCGCCCCCATGATGCGACCCTGGCTTTCGAGCAGCCGGCGGTTCCGCAGCATCAGTCGCGCCAGAGGCACAGGGTCCGGGCTCGTCCAGTCGCCATCCATGAACGACTCGCCCATCCCGATGTCGCTGCCCGTCAGCGCCCGCAGGAAGAACCCGTCGTCACGAACGATCAGCACCGCGTCGAGCTCACCGGGCTCCCCAAATTCGTACGTCCGGTCAGGGCACTGCACGATCAGTCGGCCGTCACGGATGCCATCGAGGCCCGACAGAAACGCCTTCTTCGCCCACTCCGTCACCACGTCAGGCCTCCTTCACCACGGGAACACCCTTCCACCACAGCCTCAATGCCTGCCAGTGGATCCCCGCCATGACATTCGCCGTCATCACGGGATACCGAAGGAGTGCCCGTCGAATCTCCGCCGCGTTCCATGGTCGCCGCTCGAGCGACAGCGTCGCGTCGAGACAGATCGACCCCGCCTTCATTGTTTCCATGTGCGCGACGAGGTGGTCCCCCGGCATCGTGAGAGCGAAGGCGTAATCCATATCGACCGGCAGAAACGGCGACACGTAGAGCGATTTCGCCGCGGCTGAGCGAAACGTGCGCGAGTCCGGGTCGGGCCGCAGCCAGTAGTTGTGGGAACCCCCGAAGGTGTTGTGCACCTCGGCCAGCACGACGTGCAGCCGCTCATCGCGTCCGAAGCAATAGAACAGCGAGACGGGATTGAAGCAGTAGCCGAGATAGCGCAGGTGCGTCAGCAGGAACACCTTCCCGTCTGGCAGGTCGATCCCGTGGCGTGCGGCGTCCACCACGAGCCGCGCCCTGAGCGACTGCGCGGGATCACCGAAATGATCGCGGTCGTCAAAGCTCGCCCAGTTCCAGCGGTTGTGGCTCGTCACCCGCGACACGTCCATCAGTTGCGGCACGCGGTCGATGTCGAGCAGGGCCATGAACAACGGATAGGTAAAGGCATGCGACACAGGCGTGAACCGTCGATGCCGTAGCGTTCCAACAAACAGCCCGGACTCGATCACCACTCGACCCCCAGCGTGCGAGCCACCCTCACCGCAGAGTTCAAACCGTCCTCATGAAAGCCGTAGAACCAGTACGCCCCGCAGAAATGCGTACGGTTGACGCCACTCACATCGCTCCACTCGCCCTGCGCCCTGATGGCCTCGCGCGTGTAGAGCGGGTGACGGTAGACGAACCGGCCCAGGACGCGGTCCTCGTCGATGCGGCCCTCCGGATTGAGGGTCACGCAGTACTGCTCGGCTGTCTTCAGTCGCTGCAGTCGATTGAGGTCGTACGTCACCATCGGCGGCACGTCCGACTCTGCCGCCAGCAGGTAGTTCCACGACGCTCGGGCCGGCGCACGCATCGGCAACACCGACGCGTCTGTGTGCAGCCAGGCCACATTGGTCGTGGTGGTGAAACCCGAAAGCACACCGCGTTCGCGATCGGTCGCATCGGCGAGAAGCGGCAGAACCTGATCGCCATGACACGCGAACACGACATCGTCAAACGCCATCGACGGCCGGTCGCGGAAAGCCACAGTCACCGCGGTCTCGCTTCTGCGTACGGACTGGATGGCCGAGCCCGTGGAGATGTCTCCAGAGATCCGCTCTGTCAGTTTCGGAATGTAGGTATGGCTCCCGCCGGCGACCACCTTCCATGTCGGCTGCGAGGTCAGGGAGAGCAGACCGTGATTGTCAAAAAACCGAATCAGTGTGTGCGCGGGAAAGGAACGAATCGCCTCGAGAGACGACGACCAGATCGCCGACGCTATGGGAAGCAGGTACTGATGCGTGAACGCCTCACCGAACCGGCGCGACTCGAGAAACGCTCCAAGAGTCTCCGCTTCGGCGCCGGGAGCCGACAGCAGCGCCGGCGCCTCCCTGTTGAAACGCACGATCTCCAGGAGCAGGGACAAGTGCGACGGCCTGACGAGGTTTCGTCGTTGGGCAAAGAACCCGTTGGCGCCGCGGCTGCTGTATTCGAGTCCGCTCCGGCGGCACGACACCGCGAAGGACATGTCCGAGTCTCGCGTGGCCACGCCAAGCTCAGCGAACAGCCGCACCAGATTCGGGTAGGTGCGGTCGTTGTGCACCAGAAAGCCCGTGTCGAGCGGCACGCGTCCGCCAGGTGTATCGACGACCACGGTGTTGGTATGACCGCCAAGACGCTGCTGCTGCTCGAAGAGGTGGACACGATGCCGGCGGCTCAACAGGTAGGCGGCCGTGAGACCGGCCACGCCCGCTCCGATGACCGCCACACTTCGCATGCCCATGAGAAATACCAGTACGAATCAGGTGTTGTCAATGTTTTGTCCATGACAACTCATTGACACCAGGCACTGGCTGAGATAGGCTCCTCCCAGTCGCCGGTGTGAGGCAGTCGAAGGGGGTTTTATGGGAGATACGATCAAACTTGCGGCGGCTGGCGCGCTGGCGTTCATGGTGCTGGACGGCCTGTGGCTTGGAGTGTTGATGAAGACGTTCTATCGAGACCAGCTCGCACCGATCGTGCGCCTGGCCAACGGCGGCATCGCGCCGAACTGGCCCGCTGCCTTGGCCGTCTATGCCCTGCTCGGGACCGGCATCGCCCTCTTCGTCATCCCCCGCGCGTCCTCGGCCTGGTCCGCGGCCGGCTACGGCGCCCTCTTTGGTCTCGTGGTGTACGGCGTCTACGACTTCACCAACTACTCGACGTTGCGCCAGTGGCCGTTCGTGCTGACGCTGGCCGACGTGGCCTGGGGCATCGTCGCGTCAGCCGCGGCCGCGACGGCTGTACGGGCCATCGTCCGGTGAAGAAGCAGGCGGCACCGCCCGCGCACTTCCCGATTCGTGCCGTGTCCAAACTGACCGGCATTGCCATCGACACTCTTCGCGCCTGGGAGCGCCGTCACGCGGCGGTCACGCCGACTCGCGACGACCGCGGACGGATGTACACAGACGCCGACGTGGCCCGCCTCCGGCTGCTAAAGGGTGCATTGGAACGCGGACACAGCATCGGTCGTCTCGCGGCGCTGAGCGACGAGGATCTGCGGACACTCACCGAGACCACCGGTGGAACGGCCCCCCCGGCCGCGGCCCCACTGCGCCAGGCGTCACTCGACACCACCGCACTCATCGCGGCGTTGCAGCGATACGACGCCGCAGGCATCGACCAGGAGATTGCACGCATGGCGGCCGTGCTCCGCCCATTGGAGCTTCTCAATGATGTGCTCATGCCGGTGCTCGTGGAGGTTGGCGACGAGTGGCATCGAGGACGCACCGGCATCGCGCAGGAGCACCTGATGTCCTCGGCGATCCGGCACATCCTCGGATCGTTCCTCCGCCTGCACGCACGCCGGGATGTACCGGCGCGCTTGGTGTTCGCAACTCCATCAGGTGACCGCCACGAAATCGGCACACTGGGCGCGGCGATGCTCGCCGCCAGCAGCGGCCTTGGCGTCGCCTATCTCGGACCTGACCTGCCGGCGCGCGACATTGTCGACAGCGTGACACCCGCGGGCGCACAGGTGCTCGTGGTGGGCGTGACGACGACCACGGCAGCAAAGACAACGGAGCGGGAACTTCGCGCCATCGTCCAGGACCTCCCGCGTGAGGTCGAGCTGTGGGTCGGCGGGCGCGGCGTCGAGCGTCACGCGACGGCCCTCGGTCCCAGAGCTCTCATCCTTCGCGATTACCAGTCTTATCAACAGGAACTTGTCCGCATCGGCGGACGCATCGCATAGCCATCCATGATGTTTCGAGACGTAACACTTTCACGTGGTGGCCGGCTTCAGCCGGCCTGCCCTGGTCCGCCTAAAGGCGTAGCTGGTCCGCCTAAAGGCGGACACTACGTACGAACGAGTCTGGCCCCCGCGGTCACGATGGCCTTGCTGATGCTGCTTGGCGCATCCGCATCCGCTCAGGATACGACCGGCGTTGGCGCCATCAGCGGCACCGTCGTCGATTCGATGGGCAGACCGGCGGCGGGGGTGCGCGTCTGCGCGCTCGACACGTCTGTGTGCGTCACGAGCGATGCGCAGGGCGCGTTTCGAATGGGCGAGCTCCGGGCGGGAGCCTATCGGCTGGAGATCCTGCCGCTCGAAGGTTTGCCGTTCACGAGCGACGCAGTGAACGTGCGCGCAGGGCTCGACGGCACCGTCGAGATCACCCTGCCACAGGGAGAGAACTTCCAGCAGACGGTCACCGTGACGGCGCCCGCATTCCAGGCGCCTGAGGAGGTCAAGAATTCAGGCTTTCTGGTGGCGCCGCGCGAAATCCTCAAGAGCGCCGCGGCCCTGCAGGATGTCTCGCGCTACGTGCAGGGTCTGCCAGGTGTGACGATCGGTACCAACGACTTCCGCAACGACATCATCGTCCGCGGCGGCAGCCCGCTCGAAAACCTGTTCGTCGTGGACAACGTCGAGATCCCCAACATCAACGCCTTCGCGAACTTTGCCTCGGCCGGCGGTACCGTGAGCCTGCTCGATGCCGAGCTCCTGCAAGACGTGACCTTTCTCACCGGAGGCTACCCTGCCCCGTACATCAACCGCACATCGAGCGTGCTGCAGGTGACCCAGCGCGAAGGCAATCGTCAGGAGTTCGGTGGATGGACCACGCTCGGCTTCGCGGGTGCGGGTGTCATTCTCGAAGGGCCCATCAACGCCGGCAAGGGATCGTGGATCGTCTCGACACGCCGGAGTTTCCTGGACCTCTTCACCCAGGACGTGGGGTTTGGCGGCGTTCCAATCGTCTATTCGGTCAACGCCAAGGCCGTGTACGACCTCACGCCTAGGGATCGCGTCTGGATGGTCAACATCGCTGGGATCGATGAAATCCGCCTCGGCCTCAGCGACTCGTCCGATCTCGAAGAGGAGATTGCCAACTTCGACATCCGCTACGACGGCTGGCGCAGTGCCACGGGCTTCAACTGGCAGCGCATCTTCGGCTCACGCGGCGTGGGGCTCTTCGGTGTCACCCATTCCGAGGCCAAGGTTGGCCAGCAGGTGAAGGACCTCGTCGCGCAGGGCGTGCCCCCGCCGAACCTGAGCCCTGAGGAAGTCATCGCGCGGAGCCCCGTCGTGTACTTCGAGGACTCGCGCGAAGGCGAGTCCACCATCAAGTACGACCTCACCGTGCACCTCCCGTTTTTCGACACGGTGCAGACCGGCGGCAGTTTCAAGATCTTCCGCATCAGCTACGCGGTGAACTCGCCCTTCGGCAACGACACGCCCTACTCGCCAGCGCCTGGCATCGACCCGTTCTTTCTCGACACACGCTTTCGCTCATACCAGACAGGCGGGTACCTCCAGGCGTCGAAGCAGGTGACCTCACGCGTGAACCTCACGCTCGGCGGACGCATCGATCACTACGACATCCTTTCGAAGACTCGATTCAGCCCGCGCGCCGGTGTCAACGTGCGCCTCACCGACGCGTTGTCGTGGAACTCGAGCACCGGGTCGTACTACCAGCAGCCGGCGTTCCTCTTCGTGTCGGCGTTTCCCCAGAACGCGTCGCTCGTGCCCTGGCGCGCCGATCATTACGTCACGGGTCTGGCCTGGTCGCCCAACACCAACCTGCGGCTGACCGCCGAAACGTATCGAAAGACCTACACCGACTATCCGGTGGCGAGTGGACTT
>JABFSA010000116.1 GCA_013140775.1 Acidobacteriota bacterium
GCCGGGTCTGGTCCTGCGTCAGCGCGGTGCGCTCGCGACTCACCTGCCGCGCGGCTTCCTCCGCGACCGTCGGCACGCGGACTTCACTCCACACCCGCTTTTCGCCGCAACAGACCCGCACCAACATCGTCACCAGTTTGAGCGCATCCAGCCGATCCGTCTTGGCGCGCCGCGCCCGGCGATTCACCTCGATGCTCGCGGAATCCACCACCCGATTCGCGATCCCCTGCGCCCCTCGCGCCCGGTGAATCCAGAACCCGTCCCGGCCCGCTTCGTAACAGCTCCCAATGCGCGCGTCCGCCGGCAGGCCGAACCGCACGCAGCCCTGGGCGATCGCGCGCCCCACGCTCCCCCAATCGCGACTGGGTACCGTGCGCACCCACGGCTGCACGCCGAACCCGCAGGTCATCGCCAGCTTCCAGTCCTTGTTACCCAACTCGAACGCGACGTACAACGTCGGCTCGCTTACACTCATCGCAGGGCGGGTCATCGCATGCATCAGCAGCTCCTTTGGTTTGGCAAAACTCTCAGGAGCTTACTTGCGACGGCCCGCTCTCATAGTCTCTTCGTGGTTGTTTCTTCACAGCCGTGGCGCACTACGACCGGCCACGGCGGACTCGCTTCGGATAAATCGACGCCGCAAATGCGAAGTCTGTCTTGTTGATGTCGCGCCCACCGGGAATGGCCTTGCCGTCCTTCGTGATCGCGCCAGGAATCTGGTAGCACATGATCGACGTCGGGTCAGACTCGCGCGTGCCCATGATCGACGCGGCCGCGAGCGGCGTTAGTACCTGCTCGTCGATCTCCTCCGGCGTCCATCCCTGCGTGAGATCAAAGAACCGTAGTGCCTTCTTACGATCGATCTTCCTGACCAGCGCGCCGCGCATGTGCTCGTGGTCGAACCCGAGCGTGTGCCCGGCCTCATGCCTCACCACGCGTTTGAACTCCGACTCGGGCGTGCGCATGGTGAAGCTGTCAAGGTTCAGTGTCGGTTCGTTGTCCTTGACGCCAAGAATCTCGGTGCCGACGTAGGACCAGTAGCCAGACATGTCCTCGGGACTGTCCAGCCGCGCGATGCGTACCTGCCCCGTTCCGCGCGTCTCGACGAACTGTACGTTGGCGGTCTTGTTCCACGCGTTCATGTGCAGCAGGATTCGTTTCCGCAAATCCGCCGGCGCGTTGTCGAGAAACTGCACGGTGAGCTTCACGCCAGTCACGGGCCACTTGCGCGCTATGACCACTGCAAGACGACGGGGTCCACCTCGTCGTCCTGGCGGCGTACGGACGACCGTCCGGCGCGCAGCAGCGTTGGCGGGATTGATGAGCATGGCGCGGCGAAGCGCTTCGGCGGCCTCGGATGGGGAGAGCGCCCTGGGCCTGCAGGTGATGAGTGACATGGGTCCTCCGAAAGAGATCGCGGAGTTGGCTTACGCGTTCATGAGCGAAAATCCCCCGATAGGCTCGATGCCCTGTTCGTCGAGAATCTCCCGAACGATGAACTGATTGGTACGGCTGTCGGTCAGATGGTTCACGAGCACCTCGCCAAAGAGGTGCGGAACGGCTTCGCGATAGAGGTCCAGGTCCGCGTCCACGACCACGCGTCCGGCGGCACGGGACGCAAAGCAGAACTGAATGTTGCCCTTCCTGAACCGGCGCTGCTTGAAGCTGCCTTCCTTGAAGCGGTGGAGCGACGCGGGCGCAGCAGCGAAGGTGCTGTCCGCGGCAACTGCATCGATGATCGCCCTCTCGGCCTCGAAGTAAATTCGATCCGGGAACACCTTGTCGACGCGGATCCGGTAGTCCTTCGAGAGGAGCGGCCTGGTGCCAACCGACGTGGCGAGCATCCGAGCAGTGATGTTGAGTAGCGCGAACGCCTGAACACCGCTGAGGCTGTCGTAGAGATCCTCATCGATTGCGTCGCTCAGCGTGCCGAGATCCTTGTGTCTCGGAAAGATCGGAATCACCACTTCATCCAGAAGATTGACGACGTCCTCGGCGATCTTCCGGGAGGTGTTGATGACCGGCTTGAACATCTTCAGCGCGTCGGTCATGCGCCCTGCAGCGTCGTCCAGGTTCTTGCTGAGACTGGCCTTTGCCTGGTCGAGCCGCTTCTGAAGCCGTGGTCCGTCGGTGGCACGCCCCTCGGCCAGCTCGTTCAGCAGGCTGTTGATCGTCTCGAAGGCGTCGATGATGCGGGTGCCGATCGCTTCGATGCGCGCCTGCTGGTCCTGGGTGATCTTGCGATCGCGCACGACCGTCTCGAGGATGCGCCCGTAGTTGGCGACCTGGATCTTCTGAAAGTCCCAGAGCTTCACGTTGACTGCGCGCAGGCCCTTCACCGCGCTCGGAAATACCGCCGACGCGAGCATGTGCGACGCCTCGTCGAGCGCGATGAGGGAGTCTGAGAACGCCTCTTTGACGAAGTGCTGGTGGTCGACCTGATCGCCAAGGCCGCTCAGCGCCGAAGCCAGACGCGCGGTCTCGCTCTTGAGGCGGACCTGCATGTCCACCACGTCAACGCGGCTCTCACTGATGTGTCCGAGCGAGACGGCGATGGCGTCCGACGCCGCGCGGGCGCGGCCGGCGAGCACAAGGAGAGCGTCCAGTTCCTTGCGAGGGAGCCGCGGCGGATCCGCGGGGCGCTGCCGCACCAGATCCGTGAACTCTGTCAGGCTCCCTTGAAACCGCCCAAGAGCGGCGTACACACGATCGCCATAGCTGGACATGCAGACTCTCCGGCCCGGGGGGATGGGTGCCTCGAACTATACGCGAACACCGTGACCGCGACGAGACGCATTGCACAGGAAACACGGTCTGTCGTAGTGCGCGGCTTCAGCCGCGCTCCTGGAACAGCTCGGCTAAAGCCGAGCACTACGATTAACATCTGTCGCATGACCATTCGATCCTGGACAGATTGGGGACCACTGGCCGCGCGCTATCAGAAGGCCGGACCTCGCCGGATCCTCGCGCTCGACGGTGGAGGCATCCGCGGGCTGATGACGCTGCAGGTTCTCGACAGGCTCGAACAGGATCTGCGGGCCAGGCTCAACGCCGGCCCATCCTTCCGCCTCTCCGACTTCTTCGATCTGATCGGCGGGACAAGCACCGGCGCCATCATCGCGGCAGGGCTGGCGCGAGGCATGTCCACATCGGAGCTGATCTCGTTCTATCGCGAGTTCGGGCGCGAGGCGTTCACCAAGCGCGCGCTCATCCTGCGATGGAAGTCGCTCTACGCGAATGGACCGCTGCAGCGGAAGCTCCAGGATACGTTCGGCGAGAAGACGACGCTCGAGCCACAGCACCTGAAGTCACTGCTGCTGGCGGTCACGAGAAATGCAACCACTGACTCAGCCTGGCCGATTTCCAGCAATCCCTGGGCGAAATATAACGACCGCGCCCGGCCGGATTGCAACCTGCTCCTCCCCCTCTGGCAGATCGTTCGCGCGAGTACGGCGGCGCCTGTGTACTTTCAGCCCGAGGTCATCGCCCTCGACGCGAAGGATTCCAACAAGACGTTCGTGTTCGTGGACGGCGGTACCACGGCCTATAACAACCCGTCGTTCCTGATGTATCGCATGGTCACGGAACCGGCCTACCGTCTCGGCTGGCCCAAGGGCGAACAATCAATGCTGATCGTCTCGGTAGGGACCGGCGCACGGCCGAAGCTCGGGCAAACCGACGAGGACCCCGAGCAGAACGTGGCGGCCGCTGCGGTGCAGACGCTGTCGGCCCTCATGAACCAGGCGGCGTTCGACCAGGACCTGAGCTGCCGCACGATTGGCCGCTGCGTCGCAGGTCCGATCCTCGACCGTGAGGTGGGCGATCTCATTCCGCGTGACGACAGCGGGCAGCGTGTACCGCTCTCCACAGGCCTCGACCGCGCGTTTCTATATGCGCGCTACGACGCCGAGCTCACTGCCGGTGGCCTGACTGCGCTCGGCTGCAGCGATCTGGACCCGGAGTGCGTGAGCAAACTCGATTCGGTGGACCACATGGACGACCTCGAGCGCGTGGGACAGGCCGTGGCCAACCAGATTTCGCTGGACGATTTCGGACCGTTCGTCTCGGCCTAGATGCGCGCGTTCTTCGTGCGGCCGTTCGGCGTCAAGGAAGGGATTGACTTCGACCAGGTCGAAGCCATGCTCATCCGGCCGGCGCTCGAGCAGCTCCGGACGCAGTACGACCTGGCCATCGAGGGCGGTACGACCGGCGAGTTCATCCGCCAGGGCAACATCCGCGAAGACATGTTCCGCCTGCTCGTCACGGCGGACCTCGTGATTGCGGATGTCTCCATCCATAACGCGAACGCCTTCTACGAGCTCGGCATCCGCCACGGCCTGCGCCATCAGCACACGTTTCTGATGCGCGAGCGGTCCACCACGGCGAAGTATCCCTTCGACCTCCAGACCGACCGCTACTTCACCTACGACTTCGCCACTCTGGCCAGCCATGTGGAGGGACTGGCCTCCGCGCTGCGATCGACGCTGAACGCCGACCCGGCCTTCAAGGACAGTCCTGTCTTCCAGCTGCTGCCCGGCCTGAAGCCGCACGATCGCGCCGTGCTGATGCCCGTGCCGCTTGGCTTTCAGGAAGCCGTCCAGCTTGCCCGAGGTGGCGGAAAGCGTGGCGACCTCCGGCTGCTCGCGTACGAGGCTCAGGGATTTGAGTGGGAGTCCGAGGGACTTCGTCTCGTGGGCGACGCGCAGTTCAGGCTGAAAGCGTTTTACGGTGCGAAGGAGACGTTCGAGACGCTGTATCGAGCGAACCCGCGCGACGTGCACGCGAACCTGCGGCTCGGGACGATCTATCAGAAGCTCGCGGCCAGGGTTCCGGCCGCTGAGGCGCAGGAACTGCTCACGCGATCCGATCAGGCGATCGCTCGCGCGCTGGCCGATGCCAGCTCATCGTCTGAACGTGCGGAGGCGCATGCCCTGCACGGCAGCAACGCCAAGACGCGCTGGCTCTCCGACTGGCGGGAGATGCCCGAGAACGGCCGTGCCCGCGCGGCGCTCAGCTCCTCACATCTCAACGATGCCCTGGATGCGTATTTGAGTGCCTACGCCGAAAACATTGGCGGGTACTACCCTGGCGCCAACGCGCTGGCGTTGCTGAGAATCCAGGGGCTGCTCGCTCGCCTCGACCCCACCACGTGGGAGGAGGGGTTTGACGATGTCGATAAGGCGGCGGCTGCGCTGACAGACCAGGAGACATGCGAAAAGAGGATCGCCGCGGCGCTGCAACTGGTGCTTGGTGTCGATGCCGTGCTCGAGGTCGTGCAGGACGAGCGCGACGACTGGGCCGCGCTCTCGCGTGCCGACGTGCTGTTTCTCACCAGCGACCGGCCGAAGCGGATCGAGAACGAGTATCGGAAGGCGTGCGGTCGTTTCAGGGACGATCCGTTCTCGATCTCGTCTGCGCGACGGAACATCGAGATGTTTCAAGCGCTCGGTTTGTTCACGGATAACGTCACGGCCGCGCTTGAGGCGATCGACAAGGCATTGGCGGCGTGCGGCGAGGTGCCCGTCCCGCGTGAGCGGCCCGCGCGCGTGGTGCTGTTCACCGGGCACATGGTGGACAAGGCTGACCGATCAGCGGACAAGTCGCGCTTCCCTCGCACGCCGGAGGCCGAGGCGAAAGCGCGTGCGCTCATCGAGCAGGCTCTCCGTGCCGAGCTCGCGGAACCCGGTGGTGCGTCGCTCGGCATCGCCGGCGGCGCATGCGGCGGCGACATTCTTTTCCACGAAGTCTGCGCGTTGCTTGGGATTCCCACCGAGCTCTACCTCGCGCTGCCGCCCATGCAGTTCCAGGTGGAGTCCGTCCAGCACGGCGGTCCCGGCTGGGTGGAGCGCTACCGCAGTCTGTGCGAACGCGTACCGCAGCGGGTGCTGCAGGACGAGAAGGCGCTCCCACGCTGGCTCGCCGACAAGCCGCGCTACAACATCTGGCAGCGCAACAATCTCTGGATGATGTTCAACGCGCTCGCACTCGACGCGAAACGCCTCACGCTCATCGCGCTCTACAACCGCGAACGCGAATCTGACGGCCCCGGTGGCACCGCTCACCTCGTCAAGACCACCGAGTCGTGGGGCTTCAAGACCATCGAGCTCGACGCCCGCCAGCTAGTGACCTCATAGCCACGAAGCTCACGAAGATCCACGAAGAACTTTAGGCACAGTGACCTTCGTGCCCTTCGTCCCTTCGTGGTTGGTTTTTGGCACAAGTCTGGTTCCGGCTTAGCCGGCTGTATACTGGTCGGCTTCCCTGTCTGAGAGATGTCCACATGCTTGATCCGGAACTGATTGGAGGAGGGGACCTATGACGTAAAGGAGGCACAGCTATGCGACACGACATGGCCAAGGTCGTCACTGAACGACCGCGCCGCGGCCACAGCAATCCGAGCAGGAAGTGGGGACGTCGTCTTCGGCGGGATGAGTTCGAAGCCGACGATCACGGACCGGCGCGCGCACCCATCGCGCGCGGACATCAGTACGGCTGGGACTGCAAGGAGTTCTCCGACCTTCTGGGACCACTGCGTCGGTACCTGCACACGCAGGTCGGGCGCCCGTGGAACAACGTCTGGTCGGACATCACACGCAATCTCGATCACCGCTCCCTCTCCGGCCGGCACATCGTCAGCCACGTGCTGTGGGACGTCGAGCGGAACGCCTGGCTTGGTGCAGACGGGCGTGTGTACCACCGACGCTCGTCGCACACGGCTCCGGTAAGCGGCTTCTACGTTCATCCAGGAACGGGACTGCTTCGCTACGCTCGGGAACCCTGGCGTGGTCACCGCGGCGGCCCGTTCGTAAAGGCTCAGGCCGCACTCCGTGCGTTCGGAATCAATGTCTCGACTGCCACGGACATCCGGCGCTACCGCGTGGAGGGAACTCGTATCTGGGAAGGCCGGGACTGCGGCTGGTTCATCCATACCTACCGCTGGGTCCCCGAACAGCTCGTGCGCGTCGTCACCCGCAGCGACGGGCGTAACGTATCGATCTCCAAACTGGCTCACTACGAGCGAGCTGCTACCAAGCAGGCAAGCGGGAAGGAGATGCGCAACGCGCAGCTGTTGTTGGAGGGCGATCCTCTGTCAATGAAGTAGTGCGCTAACCACGAAGGCACGAAGATCCACGAAGGCATCACATCAAACCCCAAGATTCCTTCGTGACCTTCGTGGTGTCGTTTCCCGATTTCGCAGACGGCCGTGCAAAGCGCTAATTGTGTTCGTCCGCGATACGCTGCTGCTGCTGGTCCTCGGACACCCGCTTGTCGCGCGCGATCGGGCGGTGCGCCTCTTTGGCCCGCTGCAGATTCGCTTCGCGAATCCCTTCGGAGCTGACAGCGAACGCCGACAACATCCGGTGGACCTCACGGCTCTGGCACTGCGGGCACGACACCTCGTGCGTCTCGGGACGAGACGACAACAGCAGGTGTTCGAAGTGCTGACCACAGGCGTGGCAGGAGTATTCGCAGATCGGCATCAGGGCACTCCGAATTCTATTTCGACGGGACGTCGGATGCCGGCGCAGCCACGGTGTTGAAATACTCGATCGCCTCAGATGGCACGCAGAGCTGCTCCTCGAGTTCCTGCTTCTCGGCCCGGACGAACGATTGCTTCATTGCGACGTATGGTCGGGTGTAGGTGACCGGATCGGTAATCGTGACAGCAACTTCGAGCATGCCCGCATCGACACGTCGATAACGTTCCTCGAACCGCGCCTCGGCACTGTGCGGACGTCCGAAGTAGTCCACCCACGAGCGTTCGTTGGTGCCCGTGGTGTCGACGACAAACGTGGTGTCATCTTCCCAGCGGCCAACCGAGTACCCGAACCACCGCGGATCCAGTGAGGTGGCGCTCTCGCCTCCCACATCCGGCGGCAACGGCCTGCCGTCGGTCCAGATCTCGCGCCACACACGTTGATACTGCAGCAACTGCACCGTCTTGGCGGGCGTATGGATGAACTCGAAGCCGCGCGTTTCATAGAGCGCGCTGCGGGGGAACCCGAGCGGGTCGCAGGTAATCAGCGGATCGTTGGATTCGCCCAGGGCGACGGCCTTCGGTCCCCAGGTCGCCTTGTTCGCGTCGTAGCGCTCCTGCCCAAGCGGCGTGAACGGGGCTGGTTCCTGCAGTGTAGGAAGCGGTGGGCCGGCCCAGACGCCACTGATATCCCGGCGCGGCGCTGACGCAGCGCCTTGACTCTCTTCACTTGGCGGCGCAGAAGGCGCGGACGCCGTGCACGCCCCGCACGAGAGGAGCGTCGTCAGGACTGCAGCGCACGCGCGGCTACCTCTTCTGAATCGTGTCAAACGGCGATGCCTTGTAGACGCTGTCCAGGAGTTCCCGTCCATCTGCCATGACGACCTTTGCAAGCCTGGCGACGCGGGCACCGTTCTTGGCCGGGAAGAGCTCGATCGTGATGACGTCGCCGGCCTTGAGTGAGTTGCGGTTCCACCCCATACGCGAGAGGGCCGACGGGCTGCCGCTCTCGGCGGACCACGTCGCCACGCGTCCTCGGGCGTCCTTGACGTCGAACGAGACCACGGAATGAGGATTGACCCACGCGAGCCGCTTGACCACGGCGTTTTTCAGAGTGATCGTGGTGTTCTCGTACGCCGCCGTCGAGTGATGCGCGCGCAACGCCGCGCCTGCCGAGAGCACAATGAGAACAACGACGCCGGGACGCAGCCAGTTCGCCATGACGTGCGCGGTATTGTGCCACGTCGCGGCATATTACCTGCAGAGGTCAAAGCGTATGAATCTGAACGTAGTGCGCGGCTTTAGCCGGACCTTGGCAACTGTGCTCATCGCTCTTGCGATGAGCGGCTGCGGCCCCGACGCGGGCACTTCCCCACAAGACGAACCCGGCACGCCCATCGTGATCGATTCCAACGTCGTCCCGAACGAGCAAGGCCCAGCCTCCAGGCTCCTCGTGAACAAGGTCTGGCGCGTCACGTCGCCGAACCGCGCGCCCGGGACCTTCTACGCCTTCCTCTCGAACGGAACGCTGATCATGACCTCGTGCGTCGAGACCTATCGCCTGGCGACCTGGATCGCCGAGACGCCGACCCGCCTGGAGATCACGGAGGACACGACCGTGCGCTACAGCGCTGACGTGCTGACGCTCGACGAGACCAGACTGAACCTTCGGCTGAATCTCAAGAACGAGCAGGTGAACCTGGAGCTCGCCACTCCGCAGGTTCCCTTCGTCTGTCCCGACCTGCCGCGATAGCTGTGACTCGTAGTGCTCGGCTTCCGCCTTCGCGTGCCGCTTCGGCGGACCGCCGTAGCCTTGGCGAAGGTGGTCAGCCGAGCCCGCTGCGAGACAATATCCCCAGTATGCCCAATGCCCAATAAGACGACAAAGACATCACCGAAAACGGCAAAGAAGACCGCAAAACCGAAGCTCCTCGCAGGCGGCAACCCGCAAATCCCAAAAGGCGAAGGCGACGAACCCGTTCAGGCTTACATCGCGGCGATGCCAGGGTGGAAACGTGACGTCGGGCGACATCTCGACGCGCTCATCGCACGTGTCGTCCCCCGCGTGCACAAGGCCGTCAAGTGGAACTCTCCGTTCTACGGCGTCGAGGGCCAGGGATGGTTTCTCAACTTTCACTGCTTCACGAAGTACATCAAGGTGGCGTTCTTCCGCGGCACGTCTCTGCGTCCGGTGCCACCCGGCGAATCCACACACAAAGAAGTGCGTTATCTCGACATCCGTGAAGGCGAGCCGATCGACGACAAGCAGCTCGCGTCGTGGGTGAAGCAGGCCAGCACGTTGCCCGGCGAGAAGTTGTAGGAGGAGGTAGACCCTCTTCCCTTCTCAACGCGTCTAGTCCTCGTCCAGCTCGAAGGCGAACTCCACCGTCACACGATCGCCATGGCCCTTTGCCCCGCGGACGTGCCCGGGAACCGCGAGAAGAGATCGATCATTCTTGCTATCCCGCCAGATGCTGGTGTTCCACGCGACGCCGTCAACAACGGCCTGAACAGGCGTGCGGCCCCATGGCCGCGTCGCCGGCGGGGCCAGTCGTTTGGGGATCGGGGCAAAGGTCCATCCACCCTTTCCTGGATACCTGAAGAGCCGGCTCACGAACGGACCGCGTCGCTGGAGTGAAGGGGGGCGTGTCGGCATCTGAGGAGTGACCGCCCATCATAAGATCGGCCCGTGCCGGCCGCGTAGATAGACGTCGGGAACCTGGGCGGTGCCGTCCCGACGTACGTGCGGCTCGATTCGTGGGGTCAGGACCATTCGAGAACGTATCTATCCGTGGTGTCCGGCTCGCATTCCTTCGTAGTACTCGGCTTTCCTGCCCCGAGCGTAGTCGAGGGGAGCCGAGCGACAGAGATCGACAGGTCCACCGCTACTTCGCGCGCAAGGTGGACGAGCTGCTGAAGAAGGCGCTGGCCGCCGGCGGCACTCCCGCGATGCCAAGCCCGGATCACGGGTTCATGCACAACAGCTTCTATGCCTCGACGGGCACCATTGGGAGGTTCTCTGGATGGATCCGCGATTTGTTCGGTGAACGTGAAGAGAATAGCTGCGCAGCGCCCTGGCCACGATCAGGCGACGGCGATCTAGCTGGGAAACACAGTCTTCCTCGGTGTTTCCTCTAAAATTTATCGCGCCCTACAAGGCAACCCAGAAGGCGCGGCGCTCAGTTGGCGTCTTCACCCGTGTCCTCATCGTCACCTTCCATGGGGATGTCCGCCTTTGAGAAGTCAGCCATCCTCTGCCCCACGAGGTGCTCCAAGCGCTTTGCCTGTATGTCTAAGGTGAGGCGCAGGCCAGGCTGAACGAACCGCTCACTGATAATGCGCGCGAGCGCCGCGATCGTGGTGGCTCGCCTTGCGATTCTGATGTCAGGATGGCTCCGAAGTTCAAACATCTCCGGCGGGATGATCCGGCCCTTGTACGAGTGACGTCCCCCCGCTTCTGAGTAGCGTTTCGGTTTAGAGTCCGGCCTAGCGAAAGGGTCGGACGATGAAGAAGCGGTTCACGGAAGCACAGATCGTGGGGTTCCTGCGCGAGGCCGATGCGGGGAT
>JABFSA010000118.1 GCA_013140775.1 Acidobacteriota bacterium
GCGCGACGCCTCGAAGCCGTCCGCGCCCTCGGCTGGATGCGGCATCGCGTTCACCGACAGCAGGTCGAGCCGGAACTGCAGCGGATCTTTACCCGCTGCCAGCGCGAGCTCGTCGATGAACGACTGGA
This sequence comes from Acidobacteriota bacterium, assembly GCA_013140775.1. Lineage (GTDB taxonomy): Bacteria > Acidobacteriota > Vicinamibacteria > Vicinamibacterales > UBA2999 > JABFSA01. The sequence goes on from JABFSA010000118.1 coordinate 129, forward strand.
ACGCCCACGAGAACGCATTGCTCCTCGGCGCGCGCAATGCTCCCGTCGGCACGCCCAGCGGCATCAGCGTTGACTGGAAGTCGAAGTTCGGCACGAAGCGCGCCGGGAACTCCACGCCGTTGATGTTGGCGGAATTGGAATACCCCTGCACACCCTTCTCGTTGTCACCGAAGCTCACGAAGTGATTGCGCCAGGCGATGAGCTTGCCCGATGCATCCACACCCGCCTTGAGGAAGTGGAAGCCTCCAGGTCGATAGTGGTCGTGACGCATGTCGTCTTCGCGCGTCCAGAGCACCTTCACAGGCACGCCAATCTCTTTGGCGATCGCGGCCGCCTCGCCCATGTAGTCGTTTGTCAGCCGGCGACCGAAACCGCCTCCCGCCCGCTGGATGTGAACCGTGATGTTCTCCTGCGGGATGTCGAGCGCCGTCGAGACGAGCTGACGACCGTTCTGAGGCGTCTGGGTCGGCGCCCAGATCTCCATCTTGCCGTTGACGTAGTGCGCCGTGCAGTTCTGCGGCTCGAGCGGCGAGTGCGAGATGAACGGATACGAATACGACGCCTCGACGACCTTCGCCGCTCCACTGAGCGCCTGATCGACGTTGCCGTCCACGCGCAGCGGGAAGCCGGGTTTCTGCGTGGAGATCTCCTGCGCGCGCTTCGCAAAGAGCTCCGTGCTCTGCTGCGCCGTTGGGCCTTCGTTCCAGGTCACCTGCAACCGGCGTCGGGCCGTCTGCGCCTGCCACCAGCTGTCGGCCACGATCGCGACGCCAGGCATGAGACCGCGCGTGTCCGTCGTGCCTTTCACGACGAACGCATGGCGTACACCAGGCTGCTTCTTGATCTCATCAAGATTCGCGCTGACGACCGTGCCGCCATACACCGGGCACTTCTCGTACACAGCGAACAGCATCCCGGGCAGCGTGAAGTCGATGCCGAACGTCGGCTGACCCGTGACGATCGCGCGGTTGTCCACGCCCGCCTTGGCCTTGCCGATCACTTCGAACCGATCGCCCGGCTTGAGCGGAACGGTGGCCATGTCGGGAGGCGTGAGCGTCGCGGCCGTCGCGGCAAGCTGTCCGTATGTCATCGAGCGGCCGCTCGGGCGGTGATGCACGGCCGTTCGCTGCGCGTAGCACTCTGACGCAGGCACGTGCCACGACTTCGCGCCGGCAGCGATGAACATTTCGCGCACGGCGGCGCCCACACGTCGCAGGGGGTCGTAATTGTTGGGTGTCGCCGTGCTGCCGCCGGCGTTCTGCTGACCGTATTTCGACTGATCCAGATCGGCCTGCTCGATGCGCACCGTGTCCCACGGCACCTCGAGCTCCTCGGCAATCAGCATGGGCAGTGAGGTCTTGATCCCCTGCCCGATCTCCGGGTTCTTCGAAATGATCGTGACCACGTTGTCGGCGGTGATCTTGACGAAGGCGTTGGGAACGAAATTGACCCCGGGCTGCGGTGGCGCCTGCGCCAGCACGCCCGTCAGCGGATCCATGTAAGTGGCGACCAGCATCCCGCCACCGGCAAGCGCGGTCACTTTGAGGAAGGCACGACGATTGAACATCCTGGTCATGGCGTCCTCCCTACTCCGCGGCGGCGCGCGCGGTCTGCGGCGCTCGCGGCAAAGTCGCGGCGGCTTTGTGAATGGCTTCGCGGATGCGGAGATACGTGCCGCACCGGCACACGTTGCCAGTCATCGCGCGGTCGATGTCGGCATTGGTTGGCCGCGCGTTGGTCGCGAGGAGCGCGGCGGCGGACATAATTTGTCCCGCCTGGCAGTAGCCGCATTGCGGCACGTCGATCTCCTGCCATGCCACCTGCAGCGGGTGCGTCCCGTCGGCAGAGAGGCCTTCGAGCGTGGTGATCGGCACGTTCGCCGCGGCCGACACCGGCGTCTGGCATGAACGGACGGCACGACCGCGCAGGTGCACCGTGCACGCGCCGCACTGGCCGATACCGCAGCCGAACTTGGTCCCTTTGAGATTCAATACGTCGCGAATGACCCACAGAAGGGGCATGTCGCCTGGCACATCGACCGTGGTCGATCTTCCGTTGACGTTCAGTGTGTAGGGCATAGCGTTACTCTCTATCGGACAGGGACTTACGAAGCAGGAGCACTCGAGGCATTAGACGCGAAGGGCGACGAAAATTGCAAGCACACGATCGAGGTGTCCGCCATAATGACGGTCGTGCGCACGTTGGCAGTCATTCTCGCCGCGGTTCTGCTTCAGTCACCGCAGCCCGATCCGGCCCCAACTGCCCCGCCGCCCTTCGACGAGTGGCGCCAGGCGCTGATCGACGAGGCTCGCACACGCGGTTACAGCGAGAGCCTGATCCAGGAGACGCTCGCGGGCGTCACCCCTCTTCAACGCGTCATCCAGAGCGACCGCTCCCAGGCCGAGCTCGTCGTCGGCTACGAGCGCTACGCCCGGTCTCGCATTACGCAGCTGTCCATCCGTCGAGGTCGCGAGGCCGCTAAGCAGCACGGCACCGCGCTCGCAGACGTCGAGGCGCGCTACGGCGTCCCACGCCGCTTCATCGTCTCCATCTGGGGCATTGAGTCGCAGTACGGGCGTATCACCGGTAATACGTCCATCTTCCAGGCGCTGGCCACGCTGGCGTGGGAACCGCGGCGGGCGGACTACTTCCGCGGCGAGCTCTTCAACGCGATGACTATGGCCTCGAGCGGGTATGCGGAGCCAAGAAGAATGACCGGCTCGTGGGCGGGAGCAATGGGGCACCCGCAATTCATGCCATCGAGCTACCTGAAGTTCGCCGTGGACTTCGACAAGGACGGTCACCGCGACATCTGGGGCTCGACTCCGGACATGTTTGGATCGATCGCGAACTACCTGAAGGAGTGGGGCTGGGACGATCGGTTCACCTGGGGTCGCGAGGTGCAGGTGTCTGCGGCCGCTCGTGCGCGAATCGAACGGGACGTGCCCAAACGCACCGAAGGCTGCTTCGCGATGCGGAATATGACGGAGCGGAGGCCACTCGGCGAATGGCAGCAGCTCGGCGTGCGGCGCACCAACGGCAGAGCGCTGCCGTCAACGGACGTCCCTGCAGGGCTCGTGCAGACCGACTCGCGCAGCTTCCTCGTGTATCCCAACTACGACGCGATCCTGCGCTACAACTGCGCGCATTACTACGCGCTCACCGTTGCGCAGCTGGCGGATCGGCTTCGCTAGGCGCTGGGCTCTTGGTTATCGTCGTCGCGCCAGCAGCCCCACTATCAATCCCACGCCGGCCGCGATGCCGATCGCGTTCCAGGGGTTCTCGCGGACGTACTTATCGGCGCTGTCCATCGCCTCTTTGCTTTTGCCCCTGAGCAGCGCTTCGGCGTCGGCCAGCGACTTCTTTCCTTCGTCGATGCGCTGCTCAATGCGCTGACGCACCTCCTTCGCCTTCTCGCCTGCCTGACCGCTCGTCGCTCCGAGCAGCTCCTCCACATCGTCCAGGAGCGTCTTGAAATCCGAAACCAGCTTCTCGCGTGTCGCTTCCATGGCTATCCGTCCTCCCTGCTCTCTCCCTGCATCATAGCCTCGCGTGTGCAAGACGCGGAGATCCCTCTGCTAAAATCCGCCTCACTTTCGGTCGTCGAACCCGAGCCCCGGAGGAATCCTGTGATCTACACGTCACGAGAACGCATCTGCTTCCTGGCGATCGCTGTTCTCGGCTTCGCCGGGTTGAACGGTGTGTTCGTGTGGGCACTGCTCGCGCGTCCCGAGTTCGTGTGGTCCGCGATGGAGAACCCCGTCGCCGCGGTGTTCATCGTCGAAGCCTTCGTCATGGTCGGCCTCCTCGCGTATCTCCTCGCGCGGTGGCGGCTGAGCACGGTGCATTGGGGCTGGTTCGTGTTCTTCTCGATCCTCGGCGGTCTCGCGTTCGCAGTGCCGGTCGTCCTCCTGTGGCGCGGCCCACGCACACACGAGTGACGCCGCGGCAATTGAAGCTTCTGAGCCGAGAATCGCGCGGCTAAAGCCGCGCACTACGAGCGACACCGACGTACGTAGTGCTCAGCTTTAGCTGAGCCCTCATGTCCTCGCGTGCCAGCAAGCATCCATCTGAATGGCCTCCAGGATCTCGTCCACCGTGTAGACGTTCGATCCCAGAAATGGATAATCGCGGACGTCTGTCACGAGGCCCGCTCGAATGGGATTCTCCAGGATGTACCTCGCCACGCCGAACGCGGATTCGTCCGAACGCAGGGTGCGCTCAAATCCAAACGGCTGCCAGAGCGGCACACCGAACTGTCTCTTGAAGTGAAAACCCGACAACTGCTTCGCGCGGGCTATGAACAGCCTGCCATCAGCATCATCTGCAAGGCCCTCAATGAGCAGGTGCACGTGGTCGGGCATGAAGCAGTACGCAAGGACTGACATGTCGGACTCCGCTGCGGCGCGCAGAAACTGCAAGTGGACAACGGCGACACAGTCCGCCAGGACGAACAAATGGCGGCGCTCATGCGTGCAGAACGTCAGGAAATACCGGTGATAACCGCGGTAGTCAAACGTCTTGAGTCGAGTAGGCCTTCCCGTGAACATGCCTCATTCGAGGCAACGTCCATTCCGAGAATCGCGCGGCTGAAGCCGCGCATCATGAATGAATCACGGCTCGGCTGCCGCCTTCGCGCTGCTGCGCTACGGCGAGCCAGAGAAGCCGAGCACTACGAATGAGGCCGGCCGGCGCGAGCCGAGCACTACGAGCGACCAGCGACGCTAGGCCGGCTGCTTTGTGAGACTTCCCGGCGTCAGGTTCTTTTCAGAGAGGAAATAGCCAGTATTCGAAGCCACGGGTTCCAGCTTCAACGCGCGCATCATCGCGCGCGCGGTGCAGGCGGCTGCCGACGTCACCGGCAGGCCGAGGGCGTCTTCGGCTGCCTGAATCGCGGACAGCGATGGCATCTGCACGCACGCGGAGATCACCACGGCATCGACGCCCTTCGTGTTCAAGCGCGTGATGTCGCCCAGCAGCGCGCCCGGTTCGCGTCGTCCTACGGCGAGATTGTCGGCGATGCACAAGGCAATCGAATCAACTACCTGGATGCCTTCGTGACGGATGTACTCGACCACCAGATTCGTCAGCGGCTCGATGTAGGGCGTCACAAGCGACACCGACTGTACGCCCGCGAGCTTCAACTCGTCCACAAGCGCGCCCGCCGAGGTGATCACGGGGGCCGCGTGCCCTTCGTCTTTCATCCTCTGCAACAGGCGGGCTTCCGAGTCGCGGTGATAACCCTTGCCCATCGACATGATCGCGACCAGACAGGCGTAGCCCACCACATCCACGGCGGCGTCCGCGAGTTCTGAAGCGCAGCGAAGGCTGTCGCGATCCATTGCTTCCAGCTCTTCCTTCACCACCTTTTTCATGCGCATACGACTTGAATGGAAGGTGAAGGTGCCGTCTTCGGGACGCGCGAGTTCGCGTGCGCGGAAGATCGCCGGGATCTCCGTCTCCATCGTCGTATTGGAACTCGGCACGATCTGGCCGATACGATAATTTCGTGGCATTACGATCTCCTGCCTGCTCGGGTTCCAGCGTTCGACGTCAATCGACGACCTGACTCGGATCCAGACCCCAGGCGAATCCGTCCGATGGACGTTTGAGCGTCACAAGTCGGACACGGCGATCCGCGGCATTGCGGCCCGGCGACCCGGTGATAATCACGTGATCACCGACCTTGAACGTCTCGCGTGTCACGCCCTGCTGTCCCAGCTGCCCAACCCCGCCCCATTCGACGGCATAACGGACGGTTGTCCCGTCTTTCTCTTTCACATCAAGATGAACGAACGAGTGGGGATTGCGGAAGTCGAGCTGCACGAGCTCGCCTTCGATCGTCACGCTCTCCTTCTCACGATAGGTCGCGGCAAAGGAATGATGCGCAAACGCCGGGGCCGCGAGAGTCAGGGCAAACAGTAACGCAGCAAGTAGACGCGTCATAAGTCCTCTATTCACAGGGCGTGGGGCGCCACTTCGATCCATCCGGCTCACGCTTGAAATGCGAGCTCCGAGCAAAGCGGCCGTTCAAGTACTGTGGGTCTTCAACGATCGTTGTGACGATCAGGTAGACGTCACCACTGGGTTCGACGGTGCGAGTGAAATGTTCCGTGATGACGGCGTTGCCGCTGTAGGGGACGCCGTTGCGCTGCAGCCAGCCCGCGCGCATCCCGCTGGTGACAACCTTCAGGCTCGCGGGTGGCACGGGACCTCCGGCGCGCGGCCCGCGACCGCCGGCATACTCCCACGTCGCCACGGAAGAACCCTGCAAGCCGCCGTCGGCTCTCGAAGGCGCCGCGGCAGGGCGCGATCCGAACACGAATCGCCGGGTCTGCTGTCCAGCATCGGTCTCGACCTGGAGCGTGTTCTCATTCCCCCAGGTGATGTGCAGACGCGTCGGCACGCGCATGATGTTGCCCGCGCCGTACGCTTTGCACCGATCCTCCGCGGTCTCCTTAGCCGGATCCCACGCGCCAGCGACGCGCCGACCTTCAGCGTTCAGTGGAATGCTCGGATAGTCGCCTTTCGGCGGCATCACCATCCTCCACCGCCAATCCTCGGTGACGAGCGACACCCAGTATCCGGTGAGATCCGCGCCAGCGCCCGCTTGTCCCGAGGGCGGTGGTGCCGCCCCGCGGCCACCCTGGGCCAGGAGCGCAACAGGTATCAGGGTCAGTACAGCCGCCAGAGCCATGATGCGAGACTTCACTTCGTACCTGCCCCGCGCGTCAGGGTCTTGTAGACCGCCTCGATGAACATCTCGGTGGTCCACGACCCGCTCGTTGCACCGTAACGCCCGTCGTACTCCGATGTGGGCTTCGCTGCTTTCACTTGTTCGAGGGTCATCCCTTTTTTCGCCATGTCCTGGATACGGTCCCTCAGAATCGTCACCATGTCACGGTAGTAAGCCACATCGGCAATGTCGCTGATGCGCCCATAGGCGGGAATAATCAGGGTCCCACCCTCCGATCGAAACTCCGGCACCGACAGATCGATGATGTGATTCAACCCCTCGATCACCCCATCGATGGTGCCTCCACGCGCCACATCGATCACTGGATACGTCGTCGTGCGAAAGACCTCTCCCGCGGCAATCACGTCCGAGCCGCGGAAGTAGACGAGCGTATCGCCGTCGGTAAACGCGCCCGGCTGATGCATGAGCACGATGCCTTCGCCGTTGAAGAAGTTGCTCAACTTCATGACGTCGGTCGGATACGCGTCGGTCAGCTGCGCGCGCGTCGGCAGCTTGGGCTGTCCCGCGGGAGGATTGGCCATCCGTTCCAGCACCATCTCGTGTCCAAGGATGGCTGCACCTTGTGTGACGTCGCTCAACTGACCGGCGACGTTGCCTCCCGAAAACGTCCGGCCCGCGCCAGCGAGCGTGACGTTACCGCCGATATGGTCCGGCGCCACGCTCGTATTGACGATGTAGCGAATCGGCTTGGGAGGAATACCGGCGCGCCGTGCCTCGACGATCGAGTTGCGCGTCTCGGCGCCGTAGCCCAGCGGCTGTGCCTCAGCAGCTGTCCTGGCTTCGACCCACTGCTGCACCGCGCGAATGGCGGCGAGCAGTTCGTTGCTCATCTCCGCGGATCCGCTATCGACGGTGAGAACGCCGTCGAGGCCAACCGACAGCGTGACGTTGGCGCCCGCACCTATCGCCACGTAGATGTTGCCCCGCACGGGCAGCACCCTGACGGGACCGTTCGGATTGACGCCGGGGATCGTACCGGCGCCGGCCAACGCGCCGCCGACGACCTGCGCCGACGCGGGTGGTGCCATGAACGCTGCTATAAGCGTCGCCCCGCACCAGAGCGGGAACCAGCTCAAGCCCAGTGACTTTCGGACGACCGCGCTCCGCCCGTCGTCACGCGTTCTAACGGGCATTGCCTGCCGCCTTCAGCTTCTCCCGGTACTCGGGATACATCGTCTCCGGACCGCCACGTACCGCGTCGAACGGAATCTTGTACTCGTCGCTGAACTCGTGGAGATACGGATTGGTGCCGGGGAGCAGGTGCGGAATGACCCCGCGCGGGCGATCGATTTCAGCGACGACACCGCACGGATAGGGTGGCACCTGCTGGTGAATATTCAGCTCGTAGTCGGTTGAGCGAATGAATGGCTCGGCCAGGTACACCGGATCTGTCACGATGGCGACAACCGTCAGGAAGTCTCCACGACGCATCCAGTGCTCGACCAGCGTCGCTTTGTCGCTACGCGGCAGCCCGTTGCGCCGCAGATACCCCTCTTTCAAGTGCGTCGTCGTCACGGTGAGCACGTCGCCTTCCCACTTCGCGGTCGAAAAGCCCGCCCACGTGTGCAGCGCTCCCTCGGGCGGATGCGGGCGACCATCGAGGTAGACGACGCGGTCGACCGATCGCAGCCATTCGGCGTGAAACGCCGTCACCGTGCGCGAAACCGGATCGACTTCCTTCGAAATGCGCAGATTCGACGGGCCACGCCAGATGTAGTCGGCCATGTGCGGCCGACATTGCCATTCCGGCAGCGTCTGGATGGCGGCGTCCCAGGTGTCGCCGCGCATTCTTGCCGCGGCGTTAATCGGAATACCGAGATAGTCCCCGAGGTCAGGGCCTGGCACGCGCTCCGGCTGGTCCTCCCAGAAGCGCGGCGCCCATTCGCCGGAAAAATCGACTTGCGCCCAGGCCGGGGTGGCGAGGGAGAGCAGGGCGAGCAGCCACGCGAGTGTCATGCGCATATCAGGCCTGTCCTGGAATAACGGAGGTCAACGTCTACCCGCCCGCTTGTCCACAACGATATCGCCGCCCTTGATTACGACGACGGCGTTCAACATGTTCCAGTAGCCATCGAGGGGGTTGGCTGGGAACGCGACAATGTCGGCGAGCTTACCTGGTTCGAGAGAGCCGATGTCGCGGCTCATTTGCACGAAGGCGGCCGTGTTGGGACCCATCAGCTTCACGATGTCTTTCATCGAAAACATCAGGTTGAGCGCCTTCAGTTCCTGCGCGAGACCCTTGAGTGGCAGGTAGCCGGTATCTGTTCCAAATCCGTAGACGACGCCGTTATCCCACAGCGTGCGAGCGTTGACTGTCTTATACCCTGCTTCCTGCCCGCGGCCGTCACCGTCGAGGATATCGTCCGGCCAGCGCTTGCCGTCGCGAAACGTCGGAACATTATCCTGGCTGAAGACGTCGAACAGTGGCACACCAAACGCAGCGGTCGAGAGATTCAGGACGCCAGCCGCGGCCACCTTTTTCGCCTCTTCATTGGTGACCCAGCCGAAGTGAGGTGTGTGCACGAGGAGCGGTACGCCCGCATCGACAGCAGCGACCATCGCCTGCGGGCTCACGGCGTGCACCATGACGAGCGCGCCCACGTTCTTGCTTTCGTCCACGATCGCTCGAAGGTTCTCGATCTGCCCTGGAGTCGGCGGCTTCGGGTTGATGTTCTCTTCGCCGATGAACCGGATGCCGAGACCGGCCAGTCGCCGCATCTCGGCGCGGGCCTGCTCCGGAGTCGTGTTGTTCAAGTTGATTTGTGCGGCGGGAATGACGCGCGGACCTTTGAGCACACCCGCATCGAGGCGTCGCTTGAGCTCCAGGTTCCCTTCCGCCGGCCCGCCGCCCGCGAGCAAGGTCGTATAGCCGGCCTCGAGAAATTCCTGCATGCGCGTCGCGGCTTGATCCTTCAGCCACTGGTCCGCATTTCCGCTGATGATGTGCCGATGCCCGTCGATGAACCCGGGCATCAGCGTCAGGCCGCGCCCATCAATCTGGCGCGCGCCAGCCGGCGCAGGAGCCCCGGCGCCCACCGATGCGATCCGGCCACCGCGAACCACCAGCGCGCCCGACTCGATGACCGTGCCGTTGCCCACGATGATGCGGGCATTCGAGATGACCAGATCCTGGGCCGCAGCCGGGGCTGCTGCGAACACGGCACACAAGACGCCCCCCACAATCGCGACGAGTGCCTGCATGGCGAGAGGATACCCGATCAATCGCTGGTCCGGCCGGACCAGATTGTCGCAGTGTCCAGCTTCCACGGGACCTGCCGTCGTCGGGTGGGCTTTCTAGCCGGACCTGACGGATTGCTGTCGTGGGGTCCGGTTGTAACCGGGTGTGAGGGATTGGTGTCGTGGGTCCGGCTTTAGCCGGACCTCCGTGAGTTAAGGAATAGTGGAAACGCTCCTTCGCCAGCGATGACGCATCTGCAGAGCTTCCAGGACTTCTTCCAGTCTGTACACATTCGATCCCAGAAACGGATAGTCCTGAACTTGCCTCACGATCCCCGCACGGACCGGGTTCTCCAGGACGTACCTGGCTACGCTCAGAGCATCTTCATCGTCGCGCAGCGTATGCTCGAATCCGTATCGCTGCCACAGCGAAACTCCGAACTGTTTCTGGAAATGAAACCCGGAGAGCTGCTTTGCGCGGGCAATGAACAGTCGCCCGTCCGAGTCGTCTGACAGCCCCTCAATCAACAGGTGCACGTGATCGGGCATGAAGCAGTACGCAAGGATCGCCATCTGCGATCCGGCTGCCGCGCGCAGAAACTGCAAGTAAACGACGGCAACACAATCAGCCATCACGAACAGCCGTCTTCGCTCGTGCGTGCAGAACGTCAGAACGTATCGGTGAAGGCCGCGATAGTTGAGGGTCTTTAATCGCGCTGGATGGTTCGTGATCATGCGCGGAGTCGAGGCAACGCGCGTGCCGATCTCGTGAGGTCCGGCTGAAGCCGGACTTGAGTTCAACGCGTCGTCGCAACGATCGCTGCTAGCGCTTCAGCCGGCGAGCGATAGTCCAGGGTTTTGCGGGGCCGCGTATTCAGCTCCCGCGCGATCGTATTGAGCCGCGCCTGCGACAGCTG
>JABFSA010000174.1 GCA_013140775.1 Acidobacteriota bacterium
CGCCCACGACGACCTCCGTCGTGACCCGTGGTGGCGTGCTGTCCGCGCCGGCTCGTTGCGCGAGGCGATCGGCCGCTTCCCGCAACCGCGCTTCACGGACCTCGGGAAGGTCAGGCACGAACGTCCTGGTCGCGAAGGCAGCCGTCTCGATTGGGTCTTCGAGGACGTGCAGAAGGTGCAGCTGTGCACCGCACCGCTCAGCAAGCCTTCGTGCGTGCTCGAGCGCCCGATCCGACGGAGGGCTGAAATCCGTAGCGGCGAGCACACGAGACGGGCCCGTTCGTCCATCGGCCATCGATCGCGGCAGACCGCGAAGGGTCAGCACAGGGCAGGGCGCCCGGCGCACCACCCACTCGGCCACGCTTCCGAGGAGCACATGGGCCAGACCGGTGTGACCGTGGGTTCCCATCACGATCAGTTCGACGTCATTCGCGAGTGCGTGATGCACGATTGCCTCCGCTGGCATTTGCGCGTACTCGACGGTTGCCGTCGCGCGGAAGAGCTGACGGTCTTCGTCGCCGAGCAGCGTGTCCAGGTCCGCCATTGCGGCTTGCCTGCTCCTGATTGAGCCCACGCCACCCGCACACAAAAAGGTCACGGCGGCTATGTGCAGCAGATGCAAGGTCGCGTTGAACGCGGACGCGAGTGCACGTGCATACGTCAGCGCCGCACTGGAGGTGGCGCTGAAGTCGATTGGAACGAGGATGCGGGTGAACAAGGGCTCGTGAATGCGCGCACGACAGCACACTTCGTACCACGCAGGGATTCGGGACTCGGGATTCGGGATTCGAGCGAGTGCAGGTGAGCGCGAGCGGGAAATTCTTCGTGCCTGCGGGAATTTTTCCGCGCGACAGGGTGACCAGCGTTCATCGTCACCTCACCGACCCCACGGGTGCGGCAATTTTTCGAGTGGAGGGGAAAACTCCGCATCCGGTACTGCCGCGCCGGCTGATGGCAAAGCTGTTTACGGGCTGGATGGTAGAAACGGTCCTTTTTTCGCCGGGCATCGTTCTTGCCCCCTGCGGTCCCTGGAGAGTGACCGTGACGCACGCGATCAGATGTGGCTGGATGGTTCTGCTGGTGAGCGCATTCGCAGCCGCAGCATCCGCCCAGGAGCAGGACGCTATCGACGCCGGCCGGAAAGTGTTCGCCGCGCAGAAGTGCTCGATCTGCCATTCCGTGGGAGGTCAGGGCAATCCGAGGGGGGTGCTCGACGGTGTGGGATCGAAGCACTCGGCCGACGTGATTCGCGAGTGGCTGATGAACGCGCCAGAGATGGCAGCCAAGGTCAAGGCAGAACGAAAGCCTGCGATGAAGGTCTTTGCGGGACTGCCCAAAGAGGAGATGGACGCGCTCGTCACCTACCTGGCCAGCCTGAAGAAGTAGACGCAGGGACGTGTGCAGCCAGGACCTTCGATGACGGCCCGACGCTTCCTCTTCTGTGTCGCCACGCTGACGTATCTGCTGGCCTTGACGCTTGCGTCGGCCGCGGTTACGGCTGACGCTCAAGCCGCGAGCGCCAGCGCCATCGCCCTTGATGCCCAGACATCCGCGCCCGCGACACCGCCGGGATACGTGGGCACTGACACGTGCGTCGCCTGCCATGAAGACCAGCAGCACGGATATGAAGCGGGACCGCACGGCAAGACCGCGAACCCGCGTTCACCCGCGGCTCGACAGGGCTGCGAGAGCTGTCACGGGCCTGGTGAGCGGCACATCGACGATCCCTCAAACGACACAACCTTGAGGAAGTTCGCGAAGATGGCGCCGCGTGACGTCAGCGCAACCTGCATCACGTGTCATGCCGGCGGGTCACATGCCGCATGGCAAGGCAGCCCTCATGACACGCGAAACCTCTCCTGTGTCACGTGCCACAGCGTCCATGCACCTCGGTCGCCGTCGGCACACCTCAAGACGAACACCGAAGTCGAGCTCTGCGCCACATGTCACCGCGTCCAGGCCAACAAGCTCAAGCGGGTCTCCCACATGCCAGTACAGGAAGGGAAGCTCCAGTGTTCGTCCTGTCACAACCCGCATGGATCGACAAACGTGAAACAGCTCCGCGTCGGCAACTGGATCAACGAGAGCTGCGTCTCGTGCCACACGGAGAAACGTGGACCGTTTCTGTTCGAACACGCGGCCGGTCGTGAGAGTTGTGTCAGCTGCCACGATCCCCACGGCTCGTCGAACGATCGGCTCCTAGTTGCGAAGGTCCCGATGCTCTGCCAGCGCTGCCACATCGGTACACGGCACCCGTCGACGCTGTACGACAACGTCGCGGTGGAGGCAAAAACCGTCCGAATCATCGGACGAGGCTGCGTCAATTGCCATTCTCAGGTCCACGGTTCAAATCACCCGTCGGGCCAGGCGCTGATCAGGTAGAGGCAGCACATATGCGTCCGCTACACGTGTTGGGCATCGTCGTGTTTCTCGCCCCTGCGCTTGCGTTCGCGCAGTCATCGCCGTCCCAGCCGCCAGCGCCCGGGTCACCCGGTGGCGTCCTCGCTAGGGTTGGAGAAGTGGACTTCGGCGTACGGTTGGGCAGCACAACCGGGGAAGTCGCCAGGAATCAACGCTTTCGCGATCTGCGCGACGGTCCGACCCTTGACCGGTTCCGATATGAACGCCCGGAACCAGGCTGGACGTTCAAAGCGGCCATGGACCATGTCGGCTACCGCGACCAGCGGTACACGGCCTCGGTCGAACGCTACGGTCGCTTGAAGGCAAGCTTCGACTGGAATCAGGTTCCATTGTTTTACAGCGCCGACACCCGGACGCCGTTTCGCCAGTCATCTCCCAATACGTTCCGCCTGGACAACGCACTTCGTGGCGCCATTCAAAACGGCAACGCCACGACAGCCGTGTTCATCCCGGAAAGCACGCTCTTTGAGCTGCGCTCACTGAGAGAGATCGCAGACGCCCGCTTCAGCTATCGCGTGACACCTCCACTCGATCTGCGGGTCTCGTTCACGAGCACTGGTCGAACGGGTTCTCAACCGTGGGGCGCGTCGCTCGGTCAAGCCAACGCCGTGGAGTTACCTGTAGCGCTCGACCATCGCACCAACGACTTGAACGCGACGGCGGAATGGACGAACGAACGTGCCATGGCACGGCTGGCGTACGACGGATCCTGGTTCAGGAACGACGTCGAGACGCTGGTCTGGGACAACCCGTTGCGGTTGACCGACCTGGCAGCGACACCTGCACAGGGGCGGATGGCGTTGTGGCCGGACAGCACCGCGCACACGGTGAGCGCGACGGGATCAATGGCGTTGCCCGCACGAAGCCGGGCATTCGCTTCGGTGTCTGTCGGCAGCTGGTTGCAGGATCAGGCCCTCTTGCCCTTCACGATCAATACCGCGATTCCCGCAATCGCACTGTCGCGCCCGAGCGCCGAGGCCGAGGCGCGCATCGTGTCGATGCAATACCGCCTCACCTCGCGTCCTACGTCGCTCTTGTGGCTCAACGGCCAGTTCCGGCTGTACGACTACGACAACCGGACTCCGCCGTTTCCGGTCTCCGACTATGTTCGCGTGGACAGTGGCGCGGCGGCGTCACTGACGGGAGGCAGCGAACCGTTCGGATATACACGCCAGTTCGCGGACCTGGACGCATCGTTGACTCCGACGCGGTTCGTGGCCTTTCGGGTCGGCTACGGACGTGAGGAGGATGACCGCACGTTCAGGTTTCTCGACGAAACCACGGAGCAGGTGTTTCGCGCGTCGGTAGACAGCACCGGCCTGGCCTGGGGCTCGGTTCGGCTGCAGTACGACCGTTCAGTGCGGACAGGGCGAGGGCTCGACGAACAGGTCTTGAGTGACATTGGCGAGCAAGTGTCGCTGCGGCAGTTCGACATCTCGGATCGCACGCGTGATCGTGTCACCACCATCGTGCAGTGGTCGCCTGCCGATTCGGTGGGCCTCAACGCGTCCGCGGCTCTTGGCGAGGAGAAGCGGCCGGGGGTCGCCTTCGGTCTTCAGGACAATGACTTGAAAACGTTCACTGTCGGAGTGGACCTGAGCCCGGTAGACACGGTGATGCTCGGCACGACCTACGGATTTGAGCAGTACACCACGCTGCAGCGATCGCGGCAGGCGAATCCCGGCGTGCAGTTCGACGATCCGACGCGCGATTGGTCGACAGACCTCGACGAGCGTGTCCATACCGCGACCGCGTATCTCGATCTGGCGGAACTCACGCCGCGAGACTCCGCGAAGGTGACGTACGAGTTCGTTCGCTCCAACGGGCTGTATCGCTACCTGCTTCCCGCAGACACGACGCTCGTCGCGCCGGTCCAGTTGCCGGCCGTTCGAAACGAGATCCAGCGTGCGAGCATCGACATCCGGCATATCGTGACGCGAAGCGTCACACTGGGCGCGATGTATGCCTATGACAAGTACGACGTCGATGATTTCGCGACGTCGCCCACTACTCTCAACAGTCCTGTCTTCCCGGCGCAAGTGAGCCTGATGTATCAGTGGCGCCCTTACGCCGTTCACACGGGGTCTGTACGCCTCATGTACAGGTGGTGATATGAAGAACGAACGTATCGTTGTTGCTGTCGTTGGCGTGCTGACTCTGATCGTCTTGAAAGCGGCCAGCGTGGCGGTGCATGCGCAGCAGCCGCCGCAGATCCTCATCGAATCTCTTGCCGGGCGTGATTCGTTCCAGCAGTACTGCGCTCCGTGTCACGGTGTCGGCGGCAAGGGTGACGGACCGGTCGCGTCCGCGCTTCGCGCCCGGCCGTCAGACCTCACGGCGCTGGCGCGCCAGAGCGGGGGAGCCTTCCCTGGCGAGCGCGTCCGCAACTTTGTCACCGGGACCGGACGGACTTTGCCGGCGCACGGCACGACAGAGATGCCCATCTGGGGACAGATGTTCAGGGCGTTCGAGTCTGATGCGAGAGTGCGCGAACGCATCGGGAACCTCGTGACCTACATCGAATCCATTCAGGTTCCCACGACAGGAAACGATGACGCGGGAAGCCGGCTGTTTCGTACGCACTGCGCGAGCTGCCATGGCTCGACCGGGCGAGGTGACGGCCCGATGGCCATGCAGCTTCGTCGGATGCCTCCGGACCTGACGCAGTTCACCCGGCGCAACGGCGGCGTGTTTCCGAGCGAGCAGGTCTATCGCATCGTGGATGGCCGGGACGTCATGAGCCACGGAGATCGTGAGATGCCTGTCTGGGGTGATGCCTTCAGAATGACGACGGGTGGAGGTGGTGCTGCAGCCGTGAAGGCGCGCATTGATGCCATCGTGCGCTATCTGGCAGGAATTCAGGAGCGAGGCGTCTAGTCCGCGAGTAGTTCCCACGAGCCGAGGAATATTCCCCGGCCGGTCCGCGCGCAGCGCGGACCTTCGAGCAAATAGCTGAGCATTGTGAGCAAGTACCTGAGCCTCTGAAGTGGCACGAGGTGTGCCCTCGAGTCTGGTGGCCCTGACGGGCCGACCGGCAGAGGAGGCATCATGACTTCTATCCTTCACGCACTCAGGACCGCAGCCGTATCCGGTGCGGTGTTGCTCTATGCGACCTCAGCGGCACCGCAGTCCGCCGCCACGGCCCAGGACCACGACCACAAGGCTGCGGCAGGAGAGGCAGCCAAGGCAACCAAGGCAACGCTGACGACCCCTGAACGGATCGCCGCGCTGGACCGACGCATCCAGATGCTCTCCGCCGACATGCGCATGTTCTCAGGCGAGATGAAGGTCGAGGTTATGGCATCGCTGATTTCGACCATGCTCGAGCGGCAGGCGCTCGTCGAAAGCGAGATGAAGAACATGCGCGAGAGCATGATGCAACGCATGACCAGACGAAGTGAGGCGCCCGTCGCAGCAGCCGAGGCGGAACCTGGGAGTTTGTGCGCGGCGAACTAAGTGAGCCCTCGGGCTCGGGGCTCGGGGTTCGGGACTCGGGCCTCCAGCCCCCTGTGGTACGCTGTTCGGTCGTTGCCGAACATCGATTTTGTCCAGCTCTTCATCCAGCTCCTCATCCTTCTGTGTTCTCTGACGGTGCACGAGGCGGCGCATGCGTGGTCGGCGGACCGGCTCGGTGACCCGACCGCTCGTCGGCTGGGCCGTCTGACGCTCAATCCCGCCGTCCATATCGACCCCATCGGCACGCTTCTCTTTCCGCTGCTCGCGATGGTGACCAACCTTCCATTGATTGGCTGGGCGAAGCCTGTGCCGGTGAACCTCGCGGCACTCCACCCTCACCCCAGACAGAAGTTCATGGTGATTGCGGCCGCGGGTCCGGTGTCGAATCTCATCCTGGCGGCGATCTCCGCCATCCTGCTGCGCCTCGTCGGCGGAGAATCGTCAATCTCTGTGGCGTTGCAGGGCGCGATTTTCGTGAACGTTCTGCTGGCTGTCTTCAACATGGTGCCCGTGCCGCCTCTGGATGGGGGCAACGTGCTGGCGGGCCTGCTGACTGGTCCTCTGGCGCACGCGTATGATCGGTTGCGTCCGTACGGGTTTGTGATTCTCTATGCGCTGATGCTGTCCGGCATGCTCACGACGATCGTGTCGCCGGCTGCATCGGTGCTGCTGGGGTGGCTGCTGTGACGGGCGCAGTCGTTCACTCTTCTGATGTTCTCTGTGCTCGGTTCGTGTTCAGGTTCGGTTCGAAGTGCGGGGTGCAGCGTTCAGGGTTCTTGCCGAACGTGAACACGAACCGAGAACCGAGAAGGTAGAAGCGTGAACAACAAGCCTCGCGTCGTGAGCGGCATGCGGCCGACCGGCCAGCTCCATATCGGGCATCTGGTCGGTGCCTTGAAGAACTGGACGACGCTGCAGGATCAGTACGACTGTTACTACTTTGTCGCCGACTGGCATGCGTTGACGAGCGAGTACGCGAACACGGGCGGGATCACCGGCTATGCGCTCGACAACGTGACGGACTGGATCGCTGCGGGCGTGGATCCCGAGCGGAGCACGATCTTCGTTCAATCGCTCGTGCCGGAGCACGCCGAGCTCTTCCTGCTCCTGTCGATGGTTGTGCCGATCCCCTGGCTCGAGCGGGTGCCGACCTACAAAGAGCAGCAGACGCAGCTGACCGAGAAGGACCTGACGACCCTCGGCTTTCTTGGCTACCCGCTCCTCCAGACCGCGGATGTGGCCATGTACGACGGGCGATTCGTGCCGGTGGGCGACGACCAGGTGCCGCACCTCGAGCTCTCGCGCGAAGTGGTGCGCCGGTTCAACCAGTTCTACGGTGACGTGCTCGTAGAGCCGCAGCCGCTCCTGACCCCGGTGTCGCGTTTGCCTGGCCTCGACAACCGCAAGATGAGCAAGAGCTACGGCAACACCATCGACCTGCTGGACGACAGCGATGCGGTGACGAAGAAGGTGCGACAGATGTACACCGACCCCAAGCGGGTTCGCGCCGACATTCCAGGGACGGTCGAAGGCAATCCGGTATTCACGTACCATGACGCCTTCAATCCGGACATCGCCGAGGTGGACGACCTCAAAGCCCGCTATCGCGCCGGAGCGGTTGGGGATGTCGAGGTCAAGACGAAATTATCCCGTGCGATGAACGCCGTGCTCGAGCCGATGCGCGAGCGGCGGCGTGAGATTGGCGCACGGCCGGACCGCGTGAGGGAGATCGCGGTTGAAGGATCTCGCCGAGCCCGTGTCGTCGCGCAGGAGACCATGGCGCGCGTCCGCGACGCAGTCAAGCTTCGCTATTAGATTTCCGATGCAGGATCACGGTTTCGAATCGTCAGCCGACGCGTATCGGGTGAAGCTCGACTCGTTCGAGGGCCCTCTCGATCTGCTTTTGCATTTGATCCGCAAGAGCGAGGTGAACATCTACGACATCCCGATCGCGCTCATCACCGAGCAGTATCTCGCGTACATCAAGCTCATGGAGGAGATGAACCTCGATCTCGCGGGCGAGTTTCTGGTGATGGCCTCGACATTGATTCACATCAAGTCGCGGACGCTGCTGCCGCGCCCGGATCCGGCGCAGGAGGATGCCGGGCCCGAAGAGGATCCGCGAGAGGCGCTCGTACGGCGCCTGCTCGAGCACGAGAAGTACAAGGCCGCCGCCGACATGCTCCACGACCGCGAAACATTGCGTGGCGCGCAGTTCGGCCGTTCGGATTCGAGTGTCGCCAAAGCTGCCGGCGAGGCCTATGAGCCCGAGCTCGAGGTGGACCTCTTCAGCCTCCTTGCCGCCTTCCGCGGGGTACTGGAACGCGCGAGCCGGCGCCCCCAGATGGTGCTGCCTCCCGATCAGATGTCGATCGAGGATCGCATCCAGCAGCTGCTCTCGCGTCTGTCAGAGACCGAGGCGTGTGGCTTCGAGGATCTGTTCGCGGACGGTGACGGCTCGAGAGGCTTCATGATCGTCACATTCCTCGCGCTGCTCGAAATGATTCGGCTCAAGCTGATCCGTACATCGCAGACTGGCAGCTTCGGGGCCATCAGGATATACAAACGGGCGCGACCGGCTGGTGCGCCACACCCGATCGGCGACCCTCAGGGCGCATGACGGCGGGAGAACAGATGGAAGACGTACAGAACAGTGAGGCTTCGCCGGCAGGCACCGTGTCCGCCGAGCTGAGGGCGATTGTCGAGGCGCTGATTTATGCCTCACCGGAGCCCATCACGATCAAGATGCTGTGCAAGCTGCTCTCGGACGAGCCGCAGGAGGACGTCGTCGCCGCCGTGGACGCGCTCAAAGCCGACTACGAGCAGCGTCCGGGGCTGCAGTGCGTCGAGGTCGCAGGTGGCTTCCAGATTGTCACCAGGCCGGAGCTCCACGAGTGGGTGAGGCGCCTCTTCCACGAGCGCTCCACGCAGAAGCTCACCGTTCAGGCGCTCGAGACGCTCGCCGTGATCGCGTACAAGCAGCCCATCACCGCGCTCGAGATCTCGGACGTGCGCGGGGTCAACACGTCGGGAGTGCTGTCCACGCTCCTGGAAAGACACCTGATCAAGATCGTCGGGCGAAAAAATATCGTCGGTCGTCCGTTTCTGTATGCGACGACGAAGGAATTTCTGATCCGTTTTGGCCTGCGCGATCTCGGCGACCTCCCGAAGATCGGAGACATGGCCGAAGCGCTCGGCTTCGATCCGCCCGGTGGTCTCAGCGAGCTCGAGCCGCGCGAGGGGCTTTTGCCGTTGGCCGAGGGCGAGGCGCAGGTCGATCCGCCAGGTTCTTCAACGTCCTGATCTCCTGCGTCGTCAGCTCACGCCAGTGGCCTGGCTTGAGGTGACGATCCTCGAGCGGTCCGATACGCGTCCGTCGTAGCGCGCGGACGGGATGCCCTACAGCCTCACACATCCGTCGAACCTGGCGGTTGCGACCCTCGCGAATCGTGATCACCAGCACCGCGTCACGATCACCGCGTCCCCGGTGGAGCACGGTCACGTTCGCGGGAAGCGTTCGTCGGCCATCGAGCGGGATTCCCTGACGTAAGCGGTCTATCGCGTCGGCGTCGGGCACGCCCGCCACCTGAGCTTCGTAGGTCCGTTCGACACCATGCCGCGGGTGAGTGAGCATGGCCGCCAGATCGCCGTCGTTCGTGAGCAGCAGCAACCCTTCAGAATCGTAGTCGAGCCGTCCAACGGGGTAGATGTACTCGCGTACGCCCTGCAGGAGATGGATCACGGTTGGTCGCCTCTGCGGATCGGCCCGCGTAGACACATAACCGGTCGGCTTGCAGAGGAGGATGTAGCGAAGCGTCTGCCTGGCGCTAATCCGGCGTCCATCGACACGGATGGTATCCACGCTCGGATCGACCTTGGTACCGAGTTCGAGTACTACGGAGCCGTTGACGGAGACACGCCCGTCGGTGATGAGGATCTCAGCGGCGCGCCGTGATGCCACGCCTGCCTGCGAGAGTACTTTTTGAAGCCTGTCCATGTGTGTGTGCGGCCGAGGATCTCCGGGGTCCGCTAGCGTTCGAGCACGTCAGCCCAGAAGGAGATGAGCTTCCAGGTATCCGAGACGGCCGCCGTGCGATCGAGTTCCGCGTGCGTGATGATTCCGCTGAGCAGCAGGCGCACATCCGCGCCATGCCGCCTGAGATAGTCCGCCAGTACCACCGACTCCGGCGCAGGAATGACGATGTCGTCGTTGCCGTGAAGCAGGAAGACCTTCGCGTGTGGCACGTCGGGCGCACGCTCTGGCGACGCGGCAGGGTCGGCTTCGAGTCCGATGTGTGGCACGAGCAGTGGTCCGAGTGCTTTGACGTTGCGATCGTTGACGTAAGTCAGATAGGTCGCCGACGGTTCAGGAAGCGTTTTCGCGATGTCGCGGGCCTGCTGGAACGTGGCATTCGCCTTCTCTGTACTGATCAACGTCAATTGAGAGGCAAGGAGGAAGGTGCCAACGCCGTCGCGAAGACCGGCCACCTGGTCGTTCGGCACCAGTCGATCGGCGCCGGCGTAGGTCATCACCGCCACGCCGTAGTCGTGCGGTGGATGCGTCACCAATCCCGGAACCTGCACGGCCTCGCCGGTGGCGAGATACTTCAGGACCCGGCCGAGATCGCCGTGACCGCCAAACGACAGGACGAATGCCACCTTGTCACGGATCGATGGCCGCCCCGCGGCCACGATCGACAGGCCGCCCGCGAAGCTGATGCCCACCATGCCGACGCGCCCGTCGGGTGCCACTCCAGGCTGCGCCGCCATCCAGCCGACGGCGTCTTCAATTACATCCGCCGATCGTGCGGTGACCTGATATCCCATGAGGTCTGGCAGCGCGAGGGCCATCACCGCGGTACCGCTGCCGGCGAGATCTCGGGCGAGCGCCGTCAGTCGCGGCTCCGAGATGCCCATCGAATGAATGCCTGGTACCAGGAGCACCGTTCGTCGAGCCTGACCACTGGGCCGGTACCACTGAGCGGCGACGTCTCCCTGACGC